>JAISYS010000060.1 GCA_031269735.1 Candidatus Endomicrobiellum cubanum
GGTTTAAGGCGATAGTCTTGAAAACTATTATAGGGGAAACTCTATCGGGGGTTCAAATCCCTCTCTCTCCGTGCTCATTATCTATGTTGTAAAACAGATGTAAATAAGTTAGACCTATACAATACACAAAGCTTGCGAAAATAATTAAAACCCTACTCATCAAAGTTGGCTTATATTCCAACAAACATACTACCAGTTTAAAAAACAAAAGTTATTAAAATGAGTAAAAATGAAGTAATAATTGCTATGTCTACGGACAACAATTATTTTATGCCTACAGTGGTAACGATTTCTTCAATCTTAAAAAATTCTAACCTCATACGAAGTATAAAATATATCTTCTTGTTTCAGGTGATTTTAAATAAGCTAATAAAGATAGCATAGGACTTATGAAGGACATTCATGATAATTTGGAAGTAGTTTTTATAGATATGGGTGAAGAATTTAAACACATGAAGGCCCAGTCTTATTACACCGTTCCTATTTATTACAGGCTTAGATTCCCAAGTTTGTTGTCTCAAGAGGAAAAGAGTCTTTATTTAGATGCAGACTTAATAATTAGTGAGGATTTACAAATTTATTTGGCACTGACTTGTCAGATTATTACGTTGCAGGAGTTCCTGATGTGGCAACGTTTCATGCTGCAACACAACAGTATTTAAAAGTTTTAGAAATTAATTCAATAAACAACTACATAAATGGTGGAGTAGTTTTAATGAATTTAGTAAAAATGAGACAAGATGAAATAGAAAATAAGTTCATACACTTCCTGGGGAAAAAGGCAAAAAACGAAGAATTTTTAATTTGTCCAGATCAAGAAGCTATTAATTCGGTTTGTTATGGCAAAATAAGACTTTTGCCTTGTAGATATCTTGTAGATATAATGTGGTTATTGTTATTGAAGATTTTATGAAGGCTCATTTGGACGGATATGTCTATAAAAAGTTTACTCCTACGCTTTGTTATAAAGATGGCGAATGGGAAGAAGCATGTGGAAACCCCGCTATTATTCACTATGCCGGGCCAGAGAAAACCTGGATTAATAGGAAAACCAGACTTGCATCAAACTGGACAGAATGCGCTGAAAAAAATTCTTTTATACCGAATTTGGTAGAGAAATGCGCTACAAAATATGTGGAAATAGAAGCATTTAATAAATTTTATTAAAACTGGTTTTTAGAGAGGCCCAAAAATATAAGGTCTTCCTCTTGTTGCTCAAAACAATAAACCTAAAAGCAAACCATACTTTTTGTTATTTAATAATTTTTTGTTATAATTTAGTAAACATAATTATTTCTCTGTGAGGCCAAGCTATCCTTGCGCGGGATTTTTGAGTTTATATATGAAAAATTTTTCAGTTGTAATACTTGCTGCAGGGCAAGGCACAAGAATGAAGTCTCTTTTGCCTAAAGTTATGCATAAGCTTTCAGGCAAACCTTTAGTTAAATGGATTATAGACGCGGTATCTCCTTTAAAACCAGACAATATAGTTATAGTTGTGGGTTACGGTCATAAAATAGTTGAAGAATACTTATCTAAAAATAATATAAAATTTGTTTACCAAGAAAAACAGCTCGGTACAGCACATGCTGTAATGCAAGCAAAAGAAATTTTTAAAAATTATAATGGAGACATTTTAGTTGTTAGTGGAGACGTTCCTTTGATAAAAACAGCTACGATATCAAACTTGATAAAAAATAACAAAAAGAATAGCTCTTCTGTTACAATTTTATCAACTGAAGTCAAAGACTCTTTTGGCTATGGGAGAATTATAAGAAAAAATGGTTTGTTTGAAAGAATAGTTGAAGAAAAAGATGCAAATTTAAATGAAAGGCAAATAAAAGAAATAAATTCTGGCATTTACTGTTTTGATAAAAATCTGTGGAAAGCTCTTTTAAAGGTTAAACCAAATAATGCAAAAAAAGAATATTATATAACCGACACAATTGAAATATTAAAAAAATCTGGGCATAAAGTATCCATGCTTTTTATAAAAGATGAAATTGAAGTCAAAGGGATAAACAGTAAGGTAGAACTTTCTGGAGCAGAAGCTATTTTAAAAGAACAAAAAATAAAAGAATTGTTAAATAGTGGAGTAGGGATTATAGATACAAACAATGTTTATATATCTTATGATGCTAAAATAGGACAAGATTCTGTTATATACCCTGGAGTTTTTATTGATAGTGGTGTTAATATAGGTAAAAAGTGTGTTTTAAAAGGGTCAAGTTATATAGTAAAATCAAAAATTGCTGATGAAAGTATAATATCTTATTCGTATGTAGATGGTGCAAATATAGGTAAAAAAGTTAAAATAGGTCCGTTTGCTCATATAAGGCCAGGGTCAGTTTTAAAAGAAAATGTTAAGATTGGAAATTTTTCAGAGACAAAAAAGTCTTTAATAGAAAAAAATTCAAAAGTTAATCATCTTTCTTATATAGGAGATGCTCAAATTGGAACAAATGTAAACATAGGAGCTGGCACTATAACTTGTAATTATGATGGGAAAGATAAACATCAAACAATAATAGAACAAGATGTTTTTGTTGGCTCTAATGCAAATATTGTAGCTCCTGTAAAGATAGGTAGAGGGGCATTAATTGCTGCGGGTTCAACAATAACACATGATGTGCCAAAAGGGAAACTTGCAATAGCAAGAGCAAGGCAAGAATTAAAGCGCAGAATAAAAAAGTGATATAGTTACAAAGAGGAAAATATGAAACTTAAAATTATTTCAGGTAATGCAAATATTGACCTTGCAAAACAAATTACACAGCATTTGAATGTGCCTTTGACTGAAACAAAAGTGGGTAGATTTAGCGATGGAGAAATACAAGTAAAAATAGTTGACAATATTAGAGGCGCAGACTGTTATATAATTCAGCCAACTAGCGCTCCCGTTAATGAAAATTTAATGGAACTTTTAATTATCACAGATGCTTTAAAAAGAGCTTCAGCTAGGAGAATTACTGCTGTTATGCCTTATTATGGCTATGCAAGGCAAGATAGGAAATCAGAGCCGAGAGTACCAATTACTGCAAGATTAGTTGCAAATTTACTTGTAACCTCAGGTGTTACAAGAGTTTTAACTATGGATTTACATGCTGGGCAAATACAAGGTTTTTTTGATATTCCTGTGGATCATCTCTATAGTACACCAATACTTTTGAAGTATTTTAAAGAGAAAAATTTAAGTGATGTTGTTGTTGTTGCTCCTGATACAGGCGGTGTGGAAAGAGCAAGGGCTTTTGCAAAACATTTTAATGCAGAACTTGCAATTGTAGATAAAAGAAGACCTTGCCCCAATGAAGCAACAGTTATGAATATTATTGGTGATGTTGAAGGGAAGACTTGTATAATTTTAGATGATATGATAGATACCGCAGGCACTTTAACAAAAGTGGCAGATGCAATAAAGGCAAAAGGTGCATCTAGGATTTTTGCAGCAGCTTCTCACGGTATTCTTTCAGGTAATGCAAAACAAAAAATACAAAATTCTTCAATAGAAGAAGTAGTTATAACAGATTCTATCCCTCTTTCAAATAAGGGGTCTATAGAAAAAGTTGTTGTTTTAAGTATAGCTTCTATTTTATCAGAAGCTATAATGAGAATTTCAAATGATGAATCTATAAGCGCATTATTTCTGTAAGTGTTAAATGGGTTTCTCTAAAACCCTAATGAGTAAAATTGGTGTAATTTTTTAACGCAGAAGTGTCAAAAAAGGCGCAGTAAGGGTATGTGTTAAAGTTTTTAGAGAGAACCAAATGAATAACATATTATTTATGTAGTAAATAACAATGGGGGATTTAAATGAAGGAAGTTATTTTAGATGTACAGACAAGAGAATTAGGGGCTAAAAGTAAATTGTCTGCTTTAAGAAAAGAAGAAAAAATACCTGCTGTGTTTTATGGAAAAAATATAGCGCCAGAATCTATAACAGTTGATGCAAAAACATTTATGTCTATAATAGCAGAAAATGGAGCCAACGTAATTATTGATTTAAACTTTAAAAATGACAAAAAGCCAGCCATTGTAAAATCTTTGCAAAGAGATGTTTTAACACAGAGTCCTATACATATAGATTTCCAAGCAATTTCTTTAGAAGATAAAGTTGAAGTTCTAGTCCCTATACATATTGAGGGCGTTGCTGATGGTGTTAAAAATTTTGGTGGCGTTATGGAGTTTATTGTCAGAGAAGTTAGGGTTAAAGCTCTTCCAAAAAGTATTCCTCAGAAAATTAGTATTGATGTAAGTACTCTTGGATTAGGGCAGGGTATAACAATAGCAGACTTGCCGAGACTTAAAAATGTAGATTATGTTCAAGAGCCAAGCACTTTGATAGTTAATGTTATAGCTGTTGCTGTTGAAGAAGAAAAACCTAAAGAAGAAACTGCCGAGACTACTCAGCCAGAAGTAATAAGCAAAGGCAAAAAAGATAAGGAAGAGGGTGCTGAAACTGCTTCTGCCAGCAGTGTGCAGAAAAAATAAGTGTCCGAGACTTTTAGTAGTGTGCGGAGCCTTGTTATGAGTATAAATACAAAACTTTTTATAGGGCTTGGTAATCCAGGAAGTGGATATATAAACACCCGCCATAATCTAGGATTTGTGGTGTTAGATGCAATAGCTGAAAATTTGCATTTGGAATTTAAATCTTGGAATAATATGGCTGATATTTCTTTTTATAGTCATAATAATGGCAGAGTATGGCTTTTGAAACCAACTACATTTATGAATCTTTCGGGTGTTCCTATATCATCTTTTGCAAAATATTATAAAATCAAACCAGAAGAGATTTTTATTTTTTATGATGATTTTTCAATTGCTTTAGGAGAATATAGAATAAGAATGTCAGGCTCTTCTGGCGGACACAATGGCATACAATCTATTATAGAGCATTTAAATACACAAAATTTTCCAAGAATGAAACTAGGCATAGGTCCTTTGTCAAAAAATGTAGATGTTGCCAGTTTTGTTTTATCTAAATTTTTAAAAGAAGATAAAGAAAAAATAAACTTAATGAAAGAGACTATACTTTTAGCTTTTAAAGAAATAATTAAGTCAGGGATAGATAAAGCAGCATCGACATTGGCAAATAAAGGAATAAACAATAATGTAATAAATAAGTACTTAAAATATACAATTTGAGCAATTAATGCTAAAATTTGGGCAACAGTAGATATAATTTTAAAAAAGGAATATTTTTGATGAACAGAAAAAAGGCTTTTAGTAGTTTAATTTTTATTGTTCTGTTGACAAGTAATCTTTTTGCGGCTGCAGGGACAACAGTTTTTGCTTTTTTGAAATTACCAAGAAATGCAAATCAAGCTGCTTTAGCAAATTTAACAACTTTTGATAAAAATCTTTCTTTTACAAATACTGCAGTTTTAGGCTTTGCGGATCATTACGATATTCAGGTATCAAAAGCAATTCATTTTCAAAACACAGGGTACAATTCTTTTAATTTTGCAATGCCTTATAAAAATTTGGGCCTTAGCTTATCTTATTTTGGTTTTGACTATGGAGAATTTGATAGATATACTGAAGATTCTAGTGGCGATTATATTGAAAATGGCACTTTTGGAGCGGGTGACTCGTGCATGCAAGCTGGTTTAGGATATTGCATAACAGATATTTTATCTTTAGGGACCGACATTAAGTATATATTTACAAATATTGATAGTGTTAAAATGAATGGTCTTGCTTTTGGCTTATCTGTATTTTTATCGTCAAATGATAAATGGTCATTAGCTCTAGGACTAGAAAATATAGGACCTAAAGTAGATGGATATATGCTTCCTTCAAATGTTTACTTATCATATGCAAATAAAATTATTGAGCCTTGCCAACTTGGTGTTGAGCTGAAATCTTTTTTTGATAATACAATGTGGCTCAAGACTGCTATAGAAGTTGGTGTTGGTGAAAGTTTTATTTTAAGAGGAGGTTATAATTGGGCATTGACAAATGATAACTCTTCTTTAGGTAGTTGGTATCAAAGAAATTTATCTCTGGGGTTTGGTTTAAAAATTAATATTATTCGAATAGATTATGCATGGTTACCGTATGGGGAGTTGGGAAATTCTAACATAATTTCATTAAAGGGGGAATTTTAAATGAAATGTAAATTATTAAAGAAAAGCGTTAATTTGGTATTAGTTCTAGCTTTTTTCGTTAGCTCTTCTTTTGCTGAGAGACCGGTATCCATGGATTATCGATTGAGAATGAAATTTAAAGAACTGCAAGAAAAATGTTCAGACATAAGGACGCCAGCTTATTTAACAACGATAGAAATTTCTTTTTATGCAAAAAATCGTGATTCTAATAATATAGATTTTACCTTTTTTCATACTCATGGCATACAATATTATACATCTCAAAGTATAGTGAATGCCCAAGTTCCAGTTCATTTAATTCAAGAAATGACAGAAGTTATAACTGGTGTGGACTATATGGATCTGCCTAATCTGGCTTCTCACCATTGAGCCTTTAGATTTGTGTAGGTATTTAAAACGCTCTAGTCAGGTGATTATAGTTTAAAGATGTTATAATGATATTCTAATACAAACATAGTATGTATTCTTTATATAGTAGATATTTATGTATTATAACTTCTCATTATTAGGTGGAGAGGGTACTCTAATGGTCAAGTCAGGGAAAAATAAATTGTTAGAAAAGAATATTAGTATAGTATGTATATTAATACTCTTCTGTTGTTTTTCTTTTGCTAAGAGTACAATGTCTTACAGACTAGGAAATGCAGTAAAAGAGTTACAAACTCAAAGTTTAGCAACAAAATCTAACCCTCAAACACTAGAAGTTGCTTTTTATGCAATAGATAGAGATTCTAACAAGATAGATTTAACTTTTTTCACTAAGCATAATATAGAATATTGTACATATCAAAGTTTAGTAATCGCACATGTACCAATTGATTTACTTTCAAAAATACAAGATGTTGAAGGTGTGGATTATACTGATCTTGTTGATATAGCTAAACCCTTAGAAGTTATTTCTGAGGGAAGAGATGCAATAGATGCCACTGCATTTGTCATAAACGGTATAGATGGCAAAGGTGTAAAAGTTGCAGTTATTGATACTGGTTTTAAAAATTTTGACACATTGCAAAAGCGGGGAGAACTTCCACAAACACTTATAGCCAAGAATTGTATAGGAATTTCAACCTCGCAGATTGTTATTCCTGATCTAAACCCTGAACTGGAAACAGAACCCCATGGGTCAGGATGTGCAGAAATAATTTATGATATTGCTCCCGGTATAGACATGTATTTGTTAAAAGTTAGAACTAGTGGGGATTTGACAAGAGTTCTTGCCTATTGTGAACGCAATGGAATAAACATCGCAAGCTGTTCTATTGGTTTTGATGGTGAGTGTTTTATGGATGGGACTGGTCTTGCATCGCAAGCAGTTGACGCTGCAACAGTGAATAATATTTTATGTGTTGTAGCAGCTGGTAATGGAGCTCAAAAGTCTTGGTTTGGTAAGTATAATGATTCATCTTCTGACCCAGGATTTATGAAATTTGCAAACGGTACTGATTTTTTGGATATTCAAATTAGCTCAACAGCTGGCATTACTTTTATATGGAATGATGTTACAAATAGAAACACAAAATATGATTTATGGCTTTATCAAAATGATGGCGTTACACTTATATCGTCAACCTCTTATAGACTTGGTAGCTATCCTAGAGTTGATATTGCAAACCCTCGTGATAGGCATAGGCTCTATAAATTGAAAATTCAAAAAAGCATAGATCGTACTCCTGACAGAGAAATGAGATTGTATATTTCAAATGATGAGAGTCCAGGGAATGTTATTGTAAATCCGGTGGATGTAAATCCAGAGTCCAGTATTTCATCTCCAGGAGATTCTAAAACTGCATTAACAGTAGGTGCTGTAAATGTTTTCAGATATGCTTCTGGAAGTATAGAAGATTATAGTGCTAGAGGGCCTCTTAGAAATCAATTTTCTCCTAATGAAAGCATTAAGCCGGACGTCACTGCTCCTGCAGGTGTTACGACTGTATCGTATGGATCTCGTGCTTTTAATGGCACTTCTGCTGCTACACCTCACGTAGCTGGCGCTGCAGCTCTTCTTTTAAGTTTAGACCCTAGTCTTTCAACTAGTACTGCAGATGGTACGTTTAAAAAGAGAGTTTTAGCAAATGTAAATCCAGTATATGCGCCAAGCTCTCCTAATAATACTTATGGATACGGTAAACTTGTTTTAAATAGTAAAAATTTCCCATTTGGTAATGTTGGAGAGTTTGTATGTTATCCAAATCCGGTTAGTCTAAATGAAAAAGGTTATATAAAGATAACAAATTTTCCTTTTCATACGTCTATTATAGATGTCGTAGTATATACAGTAACTGGAGAATTTGTAAAATCTTTTAATGCAGAAGATTTAATAACAGACACTGCTTTAAACAAAAGAATGATCAAATGGGACTTAAAAAACCAAAATGGGGATCTAGTTGCTCCTGGTGTTTATTTTATAAGCATAAAAACCTTGATTGGTAACAATCAAATAAAAAAAATTGCTATTTCTAGATAATTGTATTAAACACTAACAAAATTCATACTGGTAAATTTGCAAGTCTTGATAGTTTGTTCAAAAAACTTAAAAAGAGACCCTTAGAATGCTTTCTCTAATTTACGCTGCAACGCTTAATGGGATAGATGCAAGTATAGTGGAACTGGAAACTTATATTTCGTCAGGAATGCCGGTTTTTTCTATCGTTGGTTTGCCTGATATTGCAGTCAAAGAGTCTCGTGATAGGGTTGTTGCAGCGATAAAAAACTCAATGTTCGATTTTCCTACAAAAAAGATTACTGTTAATCTGGCACCAGCTGATATAAAGAAAGAAGGTGGTATTTTTGATTTGCCGATAGCTTTATGTATACTGGCAGCCATTGGTAAAATAAAAAAAGAGAATCTTAAAAAGTTTTGTGCAGTGGGAGAGTTATCTCTCGAGGGTAAAATAAGAAGAGTTAAAGGTGTATTGCCAATTTCTTTGGCTTTGCAAAAAAATAATATAAAAGACTTTATAGTTCCATTTGAAAATAGGCAAGAAGCATCTATAGCAGGCACAGCAAATATATTCCCATTTAAAACATTAGGAGAGGTTGTTCAGTTTATTAATAGTGAAACTTTTATTGACTCATATAAGTACGATGACACTGAAAGTTTTAATAATCCAATAACTAATGAGTATGACTTTTCAGATGTTAAAGGTCAAAAAAGTGCAATACGAGCTGCAGAAATTGCTGCTTCGGGTGGACATAATTTGTTGATGTCTGGCCCACCTGGATCAGGGAAAACCATGATAGCAAAGCGTATCCCAAGTATTCTCCCTCCAATGACTTTTGAGGAGTCTGTAGAAACTACAAAAATATGGTCTGTTGTTGGAGGAGGTTTTTGTGGAGGGCTTATCAAAACCCGTATGTTTAGAAATCCTCATCATACTAGTTCTGCGATTGCTTTAGCTGGAGGAGGTCCTTACCCTAAACCAGGGGAAGTAAGTCTTGCTCATAATGGTGTTTTGTTTTTAGATGAGTTTGCGGAATTTAAAAGAGATACTTTGGAAATTTTAAGACAACCTTTAGAAGATAAAAAAATAACAGTTTCTAGAGCAAAGAATAGTTTTACATTTCCAGCTTCATTTATGCTTGTTGCTGCTATGAATCCCTGTCCTTGTGGTAATTTAGGACATAGAGAAAAATACTGCGTTTGTACTCCTTTACAAATAAACAAATATAGAAGTAAAATTTCAGGACCTTTAATGGATAGAATAGATATTCACGTTGAAGTTTTGGCATTAAAACTATCAGAACTTACAGACTTAGGTTCTGTTTCAGAAAGCTCTGCGAATATTAAAGAAAGAGTGGGACGGGCAAGACAAATACAAAATGACAGGTTTTTAAAGACTAAAATATACTCAAATGCCCAAATGCAATCAAAAGAAATAAAAAAGTATTGTGTTTTAAATAAAAGTGCTTACGAAATATTAAAGATGTCTATGGAAAAATTAAAGTTTTCTGCTAGATCGTACGATAAAATTTTAAAAGTTTCCCGCACTATAGCAGATTTAGATGGTGTGCAAAGCATTAGTGCTAATCATGTAGCAGAAGCTGTAAAGTATAGATTTTCTGATAGGAATCCTATTTAATTATGAATTTTTAAGTGCAAGACAAAAAACATAAGGATTGTCGTGTGATAAACACAAATCGGGTAATCCTACGACAGTAAAAAAGTCGCCAAAAATTTTTTCAACAAAAAAATCTTTTTTATCTTGAACAGAATAAGAGCCAGTCTTGTCTATATGTTTACCAAAGAAAAAGAATAGTATCGCTATTTTGAATATCGTTAGGAAGAGCAAAGGAGAAGGAATCAAAGCCGAGTAAGAGGCCAAAAGAGACATTTTTAGCATTGGTGAATTGGACGGAATTATT
>JAISYS010000037.1 GCA_031269735.1 Candidatus Endomicrobiellum cubanum
TAGGTAAGCAGCGGATATGTAGGATACATTACAATAGGAAGAGATGTTAATGGAATTATTATCTAGATAAAAAGAAGAAGTGAGGGTAACAGGGTTAGAAGGATCATCTTTAGTATCAAGGCGAATATAAGCGCCATAGATGTATGATATATTAGAAAAGCTAGAGATGTTGATAGAGTTATTAGTATAGGAGAAAGTAGAATTAATGATATTATTTGAAGGAGTGATATATATAATAGCATTACTTAACAAAGAAAACGAGCCGTATAAGGAAGAGCGATTTAAATCATTATAAATGGTAAGAGAATTAGAAGAACAGATAAAGGAGTCTTTAAGAGGGACATTGGATTGGTCATCTGAAACAGAAGAAGAAGCAAAAGGGAAATTAACAGAGCCGTAGATGGCGTAACCTGACATAGTAGAATGAATAACAAGAGAGTTATTAGAAGAGACATTAAAGTTAGAAGAAAGCCAAGGGGAAGAAGCATCTATTCTTCCACACTCAGGATTAGAAGAGTCAGTAATAGTACTATTGCCAGAGATGTTATAATTAGGAGTATTAGTGATATTAATAGTTTGAGCAAAAGTAATCAAAGAGAAGGGACTTCTTAAAAGATCTTATTTTTTTATGTCGACTTTACTATTTGCTGTTTTTAACATTTGTGGAGTTGGAGGATCACTTTCTAGATAAAAATGTCCTTCATCCTTATTTTTTAATGCATCTTTTGTATATACGCAACGAGGATTCCATAATAACCAACTACCAACTTTATTATCATAACAGGCTTGCATTTGTGCCCTTACCTCATTTTTTCCATACTTATATCCTAAACTAAAATCTTGTAGCCACGGACGAAGTTTTTCTTTAGGTATTCTTTTTAGAGAGCCCTCGATTGAGCAATAAACTACTTTGTAAGGTTCTTTGTTTGGTTCTTCTATGCCATAATTCCATTTTCCATAATGAGAAGGGTATACCATAGGACTTACATAATCTGAGCATTCTGTCATTTCAACTATTTTTTGACCTATTCCTAAATCATCATTTGCTGTTGTTGTTAAACCAAAAACATCTATAGAAATTTTTGTCCCTTTAGGTTTTAATTGACGGTCAGCTTCTTTTAAAAAACCAACCAAAGCTTTTGATGCTTCTGTGGAAGAATGAGGTTTTGAATATATACAATTTTTTGTGTTCCCGTCAGAAGGAAAACGTATATAATCAAATTGGATTTCGTCAAAGCCAATATCAGCTGCTTTTTGAGCTATTTGCAAGTTATATTGCCATGCCTCTTTGTTATAAGGGTCAAGCCAAGCTACGTTTCGTCTATCTGTCCAAATTGTTCCATCTGGATTTTTAACTGCAAGTTCAGGCTTTTTTCTTGGCATTGTATTATCTCTAAAAACAACTATTCTTGCTATAGTGTAAATTCCTTTTTCTTTTAATTGACTTATATATTGTTCTATGTCAGGTATAGCAGGCTCATATAAATTGTATGAATTAACAGATTTTATGCCATTAATATAAACGTACCCTTCATATTCTTTTATATCTATAACTGCTGCGTTTAATTCTGTGTTATCAAAAAGATCCATAATACTCTCTCTATACTTTTTTGAGCCACTTACCCATGCAGAAAGGTGTATTCCTCTTATGAAATTTCCAAAAGTCTGTTTATTATTAATAGCACTTGTTATAGTTGTTTTAGCTATTTGACTTGATAGCGTTTCCTCCTCTTGAGGTTGTTCTAATATTGTAGCTCTGTTATTAGAGTTTGCTTGAGGGCTAATACAGCCTTGTAAAATAAGAAATAAAAATAGTATAAACTTAATGTTTTGTTTTAGCATGAGTGTAATTTTACTTGAAATTAACAATTTTTGTCAATAATGCTATAATACTTGCGTTATGAATAAAATTGTTTATACCCTATTACAAGCATTTTTAATACTTGTAATTTTTTACTCTGCATCTTTCTGCGATGACTTTAAACATATAGTTTTTTTTGCAGATACAGCTGAGATTGCAGATTCTCTAATTAATAAAATTATTCTTTCAAATCGTTTTTGTATGTCTATACCAATTCAGGCAAAAGATGGGATTCCAGATAATTTACAAGAAATTGTTGCATCAGGTAAATTAGAAGTTGCTCTTTCTTTAAATCCCGAGCCTATTCTTCCTATTTTTGCAGAGCTTGTAAATGCTTCAGCTTATTCACCTAAAGTAAATCCTAGTATGCTGTTTGAAAAGTATATTTCAAATAATTTTGCTAGTTTTAAAAAAAATATAAACAATAAATTTGGTTTGTTTTTAAACTTTGCAGAACTTTCTAATAACTTGTTTTATTATTTTGCAAATTTAGGCTTTTCATGGGTCAATGTTGACAATTTAAATGAAAATATCTTTGGAGCGTATAAAATAAATGGTATTACAATGTTTTCTTTATATAAAGATTTTCCAACCAATCAAAAAGATGTGATGAAATGGCTTTCTGCTAAGAAAGGGCAAAATATTATTCCAGTTCTTCTTACAAAAAAACATTTACAAAATATAAAATTTATGGACTATTTAATTTCTGTTTTTGATAATAGTAAATATATAAAACCTGCTGTACCTACATACATATCTGAATTCTGCAAAATTCCAAATATTGAAAAAGTCCAAACATTTCAATATTTACAAATAGGGTCTAATATAAAAACAAAACTTTTTTCTGCAGTGAACTTAATTAATGCCTATGCAAGTAATGCAAATAATTTTAATGAAAGTGCGTATATTAATGCTCAAAATGAATTTATTTATTTGCTTAGCTACGATGTTTTAAAAAATTATAATTCTTCAAATAATTTTGCCAGAAAATTTGATGCTGCTTATAATAACATTCATCGTCTTTTAGGGGTAACAATTGATAAACAAAATAATTTTGAACCAATAGAACATAGCCAAAAAAGTGGATATGTATTTAGTGGGCAAACTCAGGTAGAACCAATACCAAATGGTGTTTTTATTAAAAATGAAGGGCTTTTAAAAAATATTAAAATTTTATCTAAAAATGAAAACATTGAAATAAATTTTATTTTTGATTCTTTAGTTTGGAATAAGATTTCTTTTGTAGATTTTTATATAGATTTAAATAATATACAAGGTGCAGGCTCAGTTTCGTTTATTCCAGGAGTATCAGGTTTTTTTAGTAATAATTTAGGATGGGAATATGCTTTAAGAGTCTATAGAGATAGGGCAATTCTATACAAATATTCACCAAATGGAGCATCTGAAGTTATAAATAACATCGATGTTAAAAATAATATAGTTTGTATTTCTCAGAAATATATTAGAGGAAACCCATCTAAATGGGGATATCAAGCTATTGCTGTTGCAGAAAAAGAAAATAATAAACATATTGTTGACTTTTTAAGTCAATCTAGTAAATCTAAAGAAAGTATTATTTCTACTAATCCTTTTGAAGTTAATATGGTAAGATAGGAATGTTAATTTACAAATTGTTCTGAAGCCGGTCTATTAAATTTTGTATGTAGTTTTTAAAATCTATTTTATCTTCTCCTATTAGTGTGTTAGTTGGAGGTTGCTTCATTTTTAGAAAATTAAAGAATTTTCCATTAAGTTTTATTCTAAAATCAAGATGTGGCCCTGTTGCAAGTCCTGTCATACCGACATATCCTATTACCTGTCCTTGTTTTACTTTAGCACCTTTTTTTATTCCTTTAGCATATTTTGAAAGATGTCCATAGTAGGTTTCATACCCATTGTTGTGTTTTATAACTATTAAATCCCCAAAATCACCACTATATTGTGCTTTTAGTACAGTACCATCACCAATAGAAGAAACTGGTGTTCCTTGTGGAGCAGCATAGTCTATTCCTAAATGAGGTCTAGCATACTTTAGTATAGGATGTACCCTGTTTGTTGAGAAATATGAACTTATTCTCCTAAATTGTAAAGGAGCTTTTAAAAAAGCACTTCTTAAAGATTTGCCATCTTTGTCAAAATATCCTTCGATGCCTTTGTTCGTTTTGAAGTAAAAAGCATCGTATGTCTTGGAAGATGTTTTATATTGTGCAGCGATAATTTTTGAAGATAAATTTCTGTCTGTCTTTTCTATATATTCAATTTCATATATTATTTTAAAAATGTCTCCTTGTTTTGTATCTGTGAGAAAGTCTATTTGCCAGGCAAATATGTCTGCAAAATATAAAATTATGTTAGCTGGTATATTTTTAGAAGTCATTGCATCCCATAAAGAAGAATCTATAGTTCCCTCAAACTTATATTCGGTTTTAGAAATTTCTAATTCTTTTTTTTGTGTTTGTATTTGCTTATCGGAAGATTTAATTATAGAATAGTAAAAGCTTTTATGAGGATAATAACAAAATTCTGTCCATGTTGATGCCTTTTTATCATAAGTGATTTCGTAAAAGTCGCCAGGCATGCAGTGGCCTATGTTTGTTAGTTTTTGTAGTTCTTTAATTATTGTGATAGAATCTTCTGTTGAAAGTTTTGTTTTGTTTAATGTTAATTGTAAAACATCTCCTTTTTGTATTGTTATCTTTTCAATTTCAATAGGCGGATCAGTTTTTTTTTCTAGTTTGACTGACTGGTTCAAAATTTTATTTTTTAATATTGAATAAATGAAAAATATAAGTAGGACGGTGATTGTTATAATAAACACTTTATTTAATATTTTTTTCATAATAGTGCCAATTTTACCAGATTTTTGTTATTTTGACAATTTGAAAGTAATTTTTGTAAAATCAGACGTCAAAATCTTATAAAGGGTTTTAAATAGATTCATAAGTATTGGGACTAAAATTGATAATAGATATTTTTTTAGTAATTAGTTTAATCTTAATTGCATGGCTTGGTTGGCAAGTTGGCCTTGTGAGGTCATGCTTTGCAGTTCTTGCAGGTTTTTGTTCTATTGTAGCTGCTTCCAAATATCTTTATCAAGAGGGTCTTAATTTTTATTATATTTTTATAATAGTAGCACTTTTTATTATTGTAATTGGTGGAATAGTCTTTAGACTAATTAGATTTTTTTATCTTAATATTTTAGATAGATTATGTGGATTAATATTAAGTGTTTTGGTTTGGCTTATAGTTTCAGTAAATATTATTATACCAATTATAATTTCTGGAACCTCTGGATTAGAAAAGCAAAATCATGGAGTGTATACATATATCTCAACGGTAATGAAATCTAAATTTCCTATACTTGAAGAGTATGTGCCAGATTTTTTAGAGAAGAAATTTATTGAACATAAAGAATGACAGTGGGATTTGCTAAAAGTCCTAGTGTTTTGTGTTAAAGGAAATAAAATGGACAATGTGAGAGTAAGATTTGCTCCGTCTCCTACAGGCGATTTGCATATCGGTGGTGTACGTACAGCTTTATTTAATTATCTGTATAGCAAAAATAAAAATGGGAAATTTATTTTAAGGATAGAAGATACAGATGAAACTCGTTCCACAAAAGAATCTGTAGAAGTTATTTTAAATGCTATGAAGTGGCTAAGATTAGGTTGGGATGAAGGTCCTGGCAATGAAATTGCAGAATACGCTCCATACTACCAGATGGAACGTAAAGAGAAACATATATATAGAAAATATGTAGATGCGCTGTTAAACAAAGGGTTAGCTTACCCTTGCTATTGTACTGCAGAAGAAGTTGATGCTATGCGTAAAGAAGCTCAAAATAATAATCTTCCTCCTAAATATGATGGAAGGTGTAGACATTTAACTTGTGAACAGAGAAAACAAAGAGAAGTTGATGGTAGAACTGCTGTTATAAGATTTAAGATGCCACAATCCGGGACTACTATTTTAGATGATTTGATAAGAGGCAGGGTAGAGTTTGATAATTTTTTGCTTGATGATTTTGTAATCATGAAAGCAAACGGAGTGCCAACATATAATTTTGCTTGTGTTATTGATGATTATCTTATGAAGATAACCCATGTATTAAGAGGAGATGACCATATTTCTAATACACCTAAACAGATGCAATTATATACTGCATTGGACTGGCCTATGCCTCGTTTTGCTCATTTATCTATGATTTTGGGTCCAGATGGAGCAAGACTCTCTAAAAGGCATGGTCATACTTCAGTGTTAGAATATAGAAAAGAAGGTTATTTGCCAGAAGCTTTAATAAATTATCTTGCACTTTTAGGATGGTCTACTCAAGATAGTCAACAAATTTTTACAATAGAAGAGCTTATAGAAAAATTTTCTTTAGAAAGGTGTGGAGTAAGTCCATCTACTTTTGATCCAGCAAAATTATTATGGCTTAATGGAGAAAAAATTCGTTCAAAGACTCCACAAGAGATATATTATTTATTTGTTGACTGGTTAAAATACACTAATAATGAGACTTTAATATCTGACTGGGATGAAAATTTATTAAAACAAGCAATAGCTTTAGAACATGATAAAATAAAACTATTAAAAGAAATTCCGTCACTTTTAGATTTCTTTTTTGTAAAAGAAGTAGACTATAAAGAAGATGCTGTTATGAAGACACTTCTTAATGAAAAGTCAAAAGTGTCAGCAGAAATGGTTTTAGTTGAAAGTGCGAATAGACTGTTAGAAAAAGAGGATTTTTCTGCTAATGCTTTAGAACAATACGCCAGAGATTTAGCAAAAGACAAAGAGATAAAGACAGGGCAAGTGTTTCATCCTTTAAGAGTTGCTATTTCTGGAAGAACACAAGGTCCTAGTTTGTTTCATATGATGGAACTTATGGGCAAAAATGAAGTTATTAGAAGAATTAATATTGCTATAAATAAATTTTTTAAAAAATAGATAATATATTTTATTTAGGGAGTGCAAAATGTTAGAACAAAATAATCAGGAAGTGAACCCACATTTTTTTTAATGTCGTAACTATGTTTGCTTCTTCTGCGTGGTGCCAGCTTGGCAAAATACAAAACCCTACAAATGGAAAAGTTGAAAAAGATTTAAAAGGTGCTCAATTTACAATAGATATGTTGTTGATGTTACGTGACAAGACAAGAAATAATTTAACAAAAAAAGAAGAAGAAATGTTGGTTTCTATGATTTCTAATCTTCAAATGAATTACGCAGATGAAATATCTAAAGTAGATTCAAAAATAGACACTAATAGTCTAGAAAAACCAAATTGAAGTAGGCAAGCCAATAGTTAAAAAATATTTTATGACGTGTCCTAATGAATATGATTGCTGTAAATTTCTTAACGCAGGAGGGCCAAAAGGGCGTATTAAGTATATGAGTTAAGGTTTTTAACAGACCTAATAATTCTAATTATTTAAATTTAGTCTGTGTAACAGGAGCTGCTATATGAAAATATTTGTAATTATTGGCGGTATTTCTAAAGAGTCAATAAATAAAAAATTTTTTGAGCTTATTAAGCCACTTGCCCCTAGTGAATTTGAGTTTGATACTTTTGATATTTCTCAATTGCCATTTTTTTCACAAGATTTAGAGGAGAAAGAGCCGGAAGGAGTTAGAGAATTTAAAAGAGGAATAGAAAAGGTAGAAGGGATAATATTTATAACGCCAGAATACAACAGGGCAATACCTGGGGTGTTAAAAAATGCAATAGATTGGGGCTCTAGGCCAGAGTGTAAAAGTGTATGGAGG
>JAISYS010000002.1 GCA_031269735.1 Candidatus Endomicrobiellum cubanum
ACAGCGAGATATTAACGCCGAATATGCGAAAAGTTGCTGAAGCATTGGCAAGGAAGTATGATTGAAATTTTTTTCCCGAAGGAAACTCTGTTCTCAACTATCTAGGGCTTACACTAATCCTTAAGGCAGGTATGATTAAGTTTTAAAATTTCACGGTTTTAAAAAAACATTTTGTGCGAAGTTAATTCCCCCACACAAAAAAATAGTTGCTACCAGCAATAAAAGAAGATATATAACGTAGTGTCTTGTCATTTTATAAATAGGCTTTATAATCTATGTTTGGGAAAATATTATTTTTATGTTCTAGATTCTGCAAGTATACTTCATCTAAAGAATTAGAATTTATCTGAGTATACAAATTCATAAAGCTAATCAAATGATCTTTTGTTCTTTTAATAGCATACTCAATCATTGTACCGGTTGTCATAATAAAAGCCCAATCTGAAGATTGAGCAAGTAAAAGTTCTCTTGCAGATTGTTTTAACGCTCTTTCCAAAACTCCATTAGCATTAGGGAATTTACTTGCAAGTTCAATCATTCTATCTTGAGCTTTGTGTAGATGTCTATATATGTAATCATTTGAACCATTTAGCCAAACTTCATAATAGCCTTTGTCGCCCCAAGACGAAGCAGCAATATCTACAACTTGGTTTACAGGAAATTTATTAAGATATTCCATAGGAGTTATAGGTTTTATAATATTTTGATCATAATGCATTTTTCTGAATAAATAATTTATAAATTCTGGCCCCTCAAACCACCAATGCCCGAAAAGTTCTGCATCGTACATAGATACAACTAAAGGTTGCCTACCTAAAACTTCAAATAAATGTTCAACTTGTTTGGTTCTATTAAATAAAAAATTGCCTGCATGTTCTTGAGCTTTGTCACTAGCCCACTGGGGGACATATGGTTGTTTATCACCTAAAGACACTCCCCCTGTAATTCTATGATACTTCATTCCCATATTTCTTCTTATACCATCAGAATGTAAATATGGTTTTACGTAATCATAATCTAAATCGTATCCTAAATCTCTGTAAAATTCTCTATATACAGGATCACCAGGGTAACCAGTCTGAGCACTCCAAACCTGATGAGCAGTTTCCATATCTCTAGAAAATGCCGCTACACCATTTTGAGAATATATTGGAGCAAAAATTCCGTATTTTGGACGAGGTCTCCCATACAAAACAGCGTGAGATTCTGTAAAAAAAAATCTTAAATCTTCTTCAGCTAAAATTTTATCTATGCCAGGACAATAAGCACATTCAGAAAGCCATATACCATTAGGTTTTTTATCGAAATGCCTTTGATAATCTTGACACGCAACTCTAATTTGTGCTTTTTGAGCTTTTTGGTTATTCATTAGAGGTAAAAAACCATGCGTCGCACAACAAGTTATAATTTCAATTTTACCTAGATCTTGAAGTTTCTTATAACCTAAAAGAATGTTGCCATTATATTTTTCCCATAGTCTTTTACAATCTAAAAAACGTTCATAATACATTTTTGCAACATCTTGAAACTCTTTTCTGTCCCTTGTTCTATCTAATTCTTTAACCGCAAGTTCTATGTGCCTATTTAGACGATTATAATAACGTTCTTGGAGAAGGCTATCTACAAGCATATTACACAAAGTAGGAGTGATAGTCATTGTAAGTCTAAAGTCAACACCATCTCGCACAAATTTCTCAAATACTGACAAAAGTGGAAGATATGTTTCAGAAATGGCTTCATATAACCAATCTTCTTCTAAAAAGTCATGGTACTCCGGATGCCTTACATATGGAAGATGAGCATGCAATTGTAAACACCAATAGCCCTTATTATTCATAAAAACCTCAAAAAGTTTTTAGCTAATAACTTAAAGGGCGGCCAGAACTAGAACCGCCAAACACCTTACTGGAAGGAAGTTTTAAAAATTCCTCCCAGTGCACTTGCATAGCCTTTACTAAATCATACGAGCTTAAAGAATTGTTTACATCGTTAGACATTTTAAGAAGTTTTTCAAACTCTAATTTTAAGGATGCCCATTGTTCTTCTGTAATATCTGAAATGCCATACCTGGGACTAGTAAGTGTGTTAGATCTTGCTATTGTTATAAACCTTCCATCTCTTAAAAAATAACCTAAATCTACACACCAAGAACAATTATATTCCCCAAGATTTATATACCAGCTTAAGGCATCTGGATGTATTTTTATATCAAAGTATTTGTTAGCATTAAAACCATCAAAATCTATATATGAAATATCATAAACTCTTAAAACTAAAGATAAAATGTTAAAAGGCTCTCCATCCTTGCTTTGAAACTCTTCAATTGTATGCGTAGAAATTTCCCAATACGTGTATATCCAAATCGGATCTTTTGGAAGTATAACTATCTTTGTATCATTGTAAGTTCTTGGCAAATCACAATTTTGATAAGAAACCGCTTTGTTGACTTTATTTAATTTAGAACTTAAATTTTCTTTAGTAAAAGTCATAGCAAATTCCTTAACAATGTAATTAAAGCAGGAGGTTTATGAATTTTACATTTTTTTTACAAATAATTCAATTTCTCAACTAAATTTTTAGCATCACTAATGTTTTTTTCAATAAAAGAGTATTCCCATGCTCCATATCTACCTATTGAGAAAATATTATTTTTAATTAAAAAATCATTTATTTCTTTTAAAGATTTCTCTTTATTCTTATCAAAAACAACATAAGCATAGGGTATATCAACAGTAGAGTGAGCAATAATTTTATCATCATCTCTTATAAAACTGATTTTTTTTAAGTCTTTTATTATATTTTCTGTATTTTTATTATATTCTATATTACTAAAAGAAGAGTATTCCACATAAAAATTATAACAATGTTTAGGCGCACTTTTTGGATTAACATTTGAATATATACCAATTCTATAAAAAGAAAATTTACTTTCTGGCACATATATCCAATGCTTACCTTTTAATATTTCTGGCACACCTTTAGTAGATTTTACTCCTATATTTATACATCTTACGCTACTATATAAAAGTTTTTCTGAAGTTATTTTTACACTTTTAGGAACACTCTTTATTTGTTTTAATAATTCTAGCAAAGGTTGAGTTGATATAATTTTGTTATACTTATAGCACTTACCGTTTTTGCAATAAACTACTTTGTTTTTTATATCTATTTTTGTTGTTTTAGAGTTAAAGTTAACCTTAACTTTTTTTAACAAACCATCTATTAAAGCTCCACACCCATTTTGTTTAGGATAATAAAACACGCTATTATATCCGTACTTTTTTTTATTTTTTACGGATGCAGACCTTATTATATCTTCTGCATCAGGCTTTGGAACAAATTGCCCAACCCAAGTGGCATTCAATTTATTTAAATTATAACTCCATAACTTTTTATTGTACGGCTCCATAAAATACTTTGTAATACCATCGCCAAACATAGATTTTGACCAATTTAAAAAAGACATGTCCTTATGTATGTCTACACTTTTCCTTTTAATTATGCCATCTAGGCAGTCTTTTTTTATTTTATCTGAAAGGTAACTCAAATTTGCTTGAAATGGATAAGGCACAAAAGTTTTATCTATATATATACAGGCATTTCTTTTAACTTCAAAAACTCCTCCAGCAATCCTATTTACAAACTTTTTTATTTTTTCATCATTTATATGTATGAAATGACCTGAACAATCAAAAGTAAAACCATCTTTATAATATGAAGCACAAAGTCCACCAGCATATTGTTTAGACTCTAAAACTTCATAAGGTTTTTTTAAAAAATATGCGCTGGTTAAACCTGTAATTCCTGCACCTATTATAATAATTTTGTTCATTAATCTACCTTTACAGCAGTTAAAATTATGCTAACTATCCACATCAAAATACCGACCATGCTAAAAAGAAGCAAAGCACTAAACATGCTTAAAACAGTAAATAAGTAAGCGCAAACAGCAAAAACCAAGCAAGCTGTATAAGTAATTACAAGTATTTGTTTTTTTGAAAATCCCATTTTGCTCAAACGTAAAGCATAATGATCTTTACTTCCAACAAACGGAAGTATGCCTTTTTTTATTCTACACACACTTACTAAGACAGTTTCATAAATAGGTATAGCTAGTATAAAAATCGGGGCAAATAAACCTATATCACTTACTGAAGAATAGGACGTGCCAAGAGAAACACAAGCTATTATAAAACCAATAAATAAGCTGCCAGTATCTCCCATAAAGATCTTTTTTGATTTAGAAAGATTATAGGGTATAAAGCCAAGCAATGCTCCAGCTAAAACTATTGAACAAAAATTGATATAACGAAGTTGAGAGGATAATGATATCAGCAAAAATGTAAAAGAGGCTATTACTGCTATACCACTAGATAAACCATCCATTATATCTATAATATTAAATGCATTTGTTATACCTACTATCCACACTATGCTCATTAAACACGATAACCAATAGACAGGAATAAAATTCATTTTTATATTAAATAAAAACACTATTATAGCTGCTGACAAAAATTGAACAATAAGTTTAGACTTAAAGCCTAGCCCACCTTTTTTTATATCATCAATGAATCCTATAACAAGCATCATGAAAGCACCGATTAGGATGCCTCGTAAATTTCTTAAAGTTAGTGTCGGAAAAGACGTAAATACTCTAATTAAAATTAAAGATAGAGTCCAAGCTGAAGCTATAGCAATACCGCCCAAATAAGGAGTATTTATTTTATGTGTCTTAACGCTTGTATTAGGTATATCTAAAACATTTAATTTTATGGCTAAGAGTCTACAAATTGGTGTCAAAATAACTGAAATTAAAATAGCTGTACAAAAAGAATATAAATATAACAAATTTTCATTTAGCATTTTCTTTTTCCTCGTCTTTTGCTTTTGCAAAATTAAACAAATCTGCTAAAGACAAATTAGTTTTAACTATACATATAAAACCTAGACCGAAAATACCTATAAGAGTAAGTAAATGACTTATGGCAATACAAGTAAAAGCCAAATCTTTATCTATACCTAAAGACGATAAGGACAAAACACCCATTAATTCGTAAGTGCCAAAATAGCCTGGCATAGTAGGAACTATAGACCCTACACCTATTATAATAACTGTAAAAATAGCTCCAAGAATAGAAAGCTTTATGCCACATGCGTGAGCTATAATAACAAGAGTTAGAGATTCCGTTAACCATACAATAATAGATGAAATTAAAACTCTAAGCAAGATAGTAGGTCTTTTAAGTATACTCAGACCACTTGCAAATTTATTAAAAAATTTTAAAATAAAAGATTTTATCTTATCTGGAATTGCTATTTTTGATAATAATTTTATTACATTATCTTCATAAATTATAATTATATAAAGAACAATAAAACAAAAAATTCCAATAGCAAATAAAACATAAAAAGATTTCTCTACGATATCAGGAAAAGGCATAAACAGAAAGATTAAAAAAAAGAATAAAATAAACATCAATATATCGAATAATCGTTCTATTATAATTGTAGCTAGAGCCGCACTGCCAGAGATTTTTAAATATTGACCTGTTATTTTTGCTCTTATAAATTCTCCTAATCTTAGGGGCACAATATTATTTGCAAAAAATCCAATAACAGTATAAGGAAAATTTTCTAATATTTTAGTCTTTTTCAATGGAAGTAAAATAAAGCAATATCTTACTGCTCTAAAGATGTAAGCGGAGACATATACTATTAAAGCCGGAAATAAAAACCAATA
Source organism: Candidatus Endomicrobiellum cubanum (assembly GCA_031269735.1). Classification (GTDB taxonomy): domain Bacteria; phylum Elusimicrobiota; class Endomicrobiia; order Endomicrobiales; family Endomicrobiaceae; genus Endomicrobiellum; species Endomicrobiellum cubanum. The sequence continues at coordinate 5,744 of JAISYS010000002.1, forward strand.
ATTAACACTTTTTATAAGAGCTAACGATCTTGTAAAATCTATTTGTCTTAAAGTTAAATACACTAAAACCAAGCTTATAACCACACCCATCATTATTTTAAAAAAATGTTTTTTAAACATCGTTTGCTACTCCTAAACTTATTAAAGTATTGTAATTTTCATAGTACAGAAAATTAAAAGGATCCATCAATATAGCTTTGTCTATATACTTTTTCACATGGTCCTTCTTGCCATAAAAACTATAAAGCCACGCAAGTTGATAACAATAATTACTATTATAATTATTTAAATTTAAAGAACGAGTGTATAAACTTATAGCAAGCTTCAAAAAAATTCTTTTTTTAGTATTTTGATATTTATAAAAATAGATATCTCCAAGTCTAGCAAAAGTTTCAGGGTTCAAACTGTCTTTACATACAGAATTAATAAAAAGCTCTTGTGCAACTGGATATTTAGCAGTAGCTAAATAATAAATCCCCTTATTATATTGTTCTTTGGCATATACAAATCTTCCTAAGGCAAAAATAAAAGGTACAAACAATAAAATGAGAATATGTGAATTTATTTTACGTTTTCTTACTTTAATATTTTTAACTTGCCTAACAGACATTGCTAAAATGGAAAAAAACAATAGCATATTACTTGAAATAAATGCAGAAGAATTAAAAAAATTATAAAGTAAAAAAGATATACTAGCAACAAAAATGGCAAAATAAAAATCTCTGTTTTCTTTTATTTTTCTAATACTATAATAAAAAAATGTTACAAGTATTAACATAAAAAATACAAAACCAAAAATCCCATTTTCACATAATACTTGTAAAAATATATTATCTATGTTAGAAATATCTATATCTTGTATTAAACCATAAGCACGCGATACAGTTTTATAGTTATTGAATCCAACTCCTATTAAAAAATTATCTTTTATTACAAAAAGGGCTGTTTTCCACATAAATATTTTACTATTAAAAAAGTTGGTTTTAAAAAGCCAATAGCAAGGGAGCACAGAAAATAAAGCAAAGCTCAAAGAAAAAATATTCTTTATTTTGTGCTTTTTTAAGAAAAATATAGAGCCGGCAAAAACCAAGCAAGCTATAGTTATTGGGATAAGCAATTTTGTTAATAAAATTGCACAAAATAATATATAGGGTAAAAATTTATAAACTTTTGCTTGGTCATTCCAAAATGCAAAAGATAGGGAAAAGGAAACTAATAAAAAACAAACGTAAGTAGTAACACAAGAAGTTGACATACTTGCCTTCAAAAAATTCACAGAAGATAAATTAAAAGCAAAAATATATATAGACAGCCAAAGACCCATAAAAACTGAAACGTTAATAATAAATTTTTTTTGTGCCTGACTTAAAAAAGTAGTTAACAAATAAATTACCACACTGCCTAAAAGTAAAAATATCTCACCTCTGACGTTGTATTTATAATCTGCAAAATAGTAAGAAATGATAACATTTAAAACAAATAAAACTACAAAAATACTATATTTGTTAAAAGTAAACTTGAAATTATTTAAAAATAAAATGAATACTATACTGAGAAAAACAAAAATTGCAGCGTATATACTAAAAGATGACAAAAAACGAGAAAACATTGAAAAAACCAAAACAACAACAATTACAAATCCTAAAAAATTAAAATTTTCCGTATTAGACCGTAAAAGCATACTATGCTCCTAACAATTTAGTAAGCAATTGTGTTTCAAGAAAAAAAAATTTGTCTATCAATATGCTGGGTTGTGGAAGAAATACTGTTAAAAATGACCCTAAAGATAAAAAAGGTCCAAAAGCTATATAATCTTTCCTGGTTATTCTTTTTATTATTATTAGAATAAAACCTACTATACTTGCTAAAACAGCTGCTATAAAAATCGCAAACAAAATTCTCTGACAACCTATAAAAGCCCCTACCCCTGCCATTAATTTTACATCACCAAAACCTATAACTTCTTTTTTATAAATTAAGTCTCCTAAAAAGCTAACTACAAATAAAGAACCTGCTCCAACAAGTATGCCCTGTAATGAGTGTACAAATCTAAAAAAAATATTTTCCCCTAAAGATACATTAAAAAAACTAAAAATGACACCAAAAATGACCATAAGAATAGGGAAAACTGCAGGAATTATCTTATGGAAATAATCTACGACCGAAACTGAAATTAAAGAGTAAACAAAAAAAGCAAATAAAAAGAAAGAAATTGAAAAAGAATATTTATAAAATAATAATAATAAAGAAAATGCTGTAATAAATTTAACTAGAAAAGTTTTATATATTGTACTTCCTGCTTTATACCCTAAATAATAAGAGAAAATTATACCTATAAGAAAACCAGAACTCATTTGGGTCTCTCTAAAAACCCTAATACATATAATTGCTGTGAATTTTTCGACAAAGCAAGGCAAAAAACGTAGGGTTTATTGTGTGACAAATACAAGTTTTTTAACGCAGCAGTATCTAAAATTGCACAGTAAGAATATATTTTAGACAGACCCATTATAAGTTGCCCCTATCACCATAAGAACAATTAACCCAAATTTGCCATTGATGCTTACCAGTAGAATCGTTAAAATCATCAACCTTATAAGCCCAGCCTCCAACATCTACATTATTTTCTAAATCTTTCACATGTATAATATTTGATTTCTTATGTCCAGGAATATATACATAAGGAATTTCCCTTATGTAACCTTTTTCAACTAATTCTTTTGCAATATTAGCATCTGGATATTTACCACCGTTGTCACTATAATATAACGATATCGCGCTTCTTAAAGAAGCAAGGCCTTTTTTGGTAGCAATAGCTTCTGATTTTCTTAAAATATTTGAAAATTTTGGAACGCTAAGAAATAAAGTTATTGCTATTACTAAAATCGCTAATAATATTTCTAGTGTCATAATAATGCTATTTCGTATATTCATTGTTGATGTGTTTAGGAAATTTTTCCTCTAGTTTTTCTGCAACACACTTTGGGACAAGCCCAGACATATTCCCACCAAGCATTGCAACCTCTTTTATCATACTAGAAGATAAAAAAGTATAAGATTGATCTGGAATTAGAAAAATCGTTTCTATTTTTTTGTTTAAAGTTCTGTTCATTAAAGTCATTTGAAACTCATATTCAAAATCGGAAATCGCCCTTAAACCTCTTATTAAAACAAAAGAATTGATCTGTTCTAGGTAATCTGCTAGAAGCCCTGAAAATGATACAACTTTAACATTTTCTAAATTTTTTGTAGATTCTTGTACTAATTCTAATCTTTCATTAAGAGAAAAAGAATGTTTTTTATTACAATTATCAGTTACAGCTATTAGGATTTTAGAAAAAAGCTTAGACGCTCTTGTTATAATATCTAAATGTCCATTTGTAAGTGGATCAAAACTACCGGGATAAACTGCAAAAATTTCTTTATTCATAATATAAGTTTTATATCAATTTTCAAGCTATTTTGTCAAAAAATATCATCACTATTTATCTATGGGTCTCTCTAAAAACAACATGAGGATTTTGATAAATTGACTCTTTTCTAAAAATACCCCAATTTGGTACTGGCACCTTTATAAATGCTCATTATACTTATATCTAAAATTATTATCCACGCACTTTTATCCATTTCTCTATCACTGCATTAAAAAACGAACTTGCTTCCTTATCATCTAGTGTTTCAAGAACACATAGCTTAGCTTTAGATTTTGAAATAATATAAATATCTGCATATCCAATAATTTCTACGCCCTTATACAATAAAAAATGTTCATGGTTTAGACTATCCAATTCTCCATCAATTAAATCTACACTTTTTAATCTATTAAAATATTTTTTTCGAAACTCTTTTGCAGTATTCCATTCTGCTTCAGTAGTACATTTTAAAACTCTCAATCTATTATATCCCATATCTCTTATGATTTTATTTATGAAACCACTTTTTCTTAATGTATAAACCGGAAATGATAATTTACCAACCTTTTGCTGTGCAACTTCATCTTGTAAGATTTTCATTTTGATAGCCGCATATTCATCACATACTTTCGGATGAGTTCTCAGATAATCACGAAAACGAAGATTTAACTCAATTTCTGGATGACTTTTATCAAGGAATAGGTGCAGATTTACATCAGTGCTTCCCCTTTTAGCAAAGCCATATTTTAAAGGTATATTCCATTCACCTTTGTAAAAATAGTTTACTTTTTCTAGATTTTGTATAAGTTTTCCTCCATCTTTTGCCACAGCAATAATATCGATTTTAGGTTTTGCAATTAATCCTGGAACGGAAGTAGACCCAACATGATAAATCTCGACACAGTTATCAGCAAGTGCAGCATGAATTATTTTTTTCTCATTTTCAAACATCACTGGCCAATCTGAATTATATGGAACTACTTCTATATGCTTTTTGGATTGTAATTTTTCAGTAATCATACTCTTAGATATTTTCCTTTTTTATTTCAGCAATCTTTGCATTCCAGAAGTTAATAAACTCTTTTTCTGATATTTTTTGAGAAGGAATATTTGCATATTCTTTGTACTCACAAATAATAAATTTAGTTCTTTCAAAATCATTTGTTATTGCTAAAACATCATTCCCTTTTTTAGGATTATTATCCACAAAGATTACTACTTTGGGTATTTTTCTTAATCTTTTGAAAAAAGCCGATAAAACCGCTCCTTTATTTGAATTGTATCAGAATTATTTATTAAAAAACAGAATAATGAAAAAACAAATTCAAAATAAAATTTTGAAGATAAAGCAAACCGTCATTTACTTAATTGGGAGAGTCTACACGATTATATATCAACAAGACTTATAAAAAATAAAAAGAACTATGTGTTTTTGTAAAGATTGCTCTGCTCTTTTTTTTATAATCTCCTGTCATTTTATAATCTCCCATTTAGGTTTTTTTCTGCTTGCAGAATTTCTGATAAGATTTTCTCTTCTCATTTTTGTAAGCAAATCGTTTATAAACGCGTCCTTGTTTTTGTTTAAGTTTTGAGTTTGAATTTCTGGTTCAAGCAACTTATCTATTTGTTCCCTTGCCAAAAATCCGTTTTTATTGATGTTTATAATTATAATATCAGAAAGATATTTTATAAATTGTTTTTTTGTTAAAACTTGATTTGGCACGTTATCTTTTTCACTTTTTGCCACGTTAGCATAAAAATAGTCAACCCAATTTTGATAAACATCTTGCGCGCTTTGACAAGTGCCGATTAAAAACCCGGACTCTTTATTAAACTCGGTAAGTCCTCTGTAATAATACTGCTTATGCGTCTTATCAAAAATTATAAAAGGTATTATATTGTTCTTCAAACATTCCTTAAACATTATAAGCCGACCTACCCTTCCATTGCCGTCCTGAAACGGATGAATGTATTCAAAGTCTTTATGAAATTTAACAATATCTTCAAGTTTAATTTTATTGATTCTATTGTATTGAGATAAAAGTTTTGCCATCTCTTTTATAACAAATTTAGGCTCTGTTGTTTCTCTTCCGGCTACTTCGTTGCGATATTTTTTATACTCCCCTACAGGATAGCCTTTTTTATCGTCGCCGGCGTCATTTTTTAATATTTTATGAAAAGTTTTAATTTGCTCCTGTGAAAGTTTAACATCTGCAATGTCAAGCAAATAATCAAAAACCTTAAAGTGATTAACCGTTTCAATTATATCGTTAACAAGAACGGCGTCGTTGTCTTTAAATCCTATGGTATTTGTTTCAAAAATAAAGCGAGTTTGCTCTTCAGTCAGAGTTGAGCCTTCAATGCGGTTGGAATTGTAAGCGAGTGCGATTTGCGTCTTATGATAAAGCCCGCCTTTAAGCACATTTCTTTTCTCATTTCTTAAATTTGCAAGAATATTGATTCCTTTCATAAATATATGCTATATTATTTTTCATAATAAATCAACTTTTTCATAATAAATTTCATAAAACTTTTCTAACACTTGATTTAGCTGAAAATAGCCAGACAGGAAAGTATTCACTATAGCTGCCTCAAGAAAGTATTAAGTCTTGCCTATCTATCACCGAAAATAATAAAAGCTCTCCTAAATGGAACACAGTCAAGATACCTAACTGTAGGGAAATTATTTGAATGTAATATGTCGGAATGGGAAAAACAAGAAGCTTTCTTAGGAATCAAATAACACAGTAACTACACCCAAAAAAGGCAGGCAGAGAAAATATCGCTATTGTCTTATATTTTTGCCCCAAAAAGTCGGAAAATAAATTCTCTAAAGTAGATACACAAAAAACACAACGGTATTGAGGTTTCTAATACCTCTTCTCTCTAAAACCAATTCTCCAACGGAAACACTAAGGAGCGGAGAGGGAGGGATTTGAACCCTCGATACGGTTTCCCGTATATTAGTTTTCGAGACTAACTCCTTAAACCAACTCGGACACCTCTCCAATTCCAATAGAATATCCCTAAAAACCTTTACAGTAAACGTTAATATTTATCATAACCCTGATGGGAAATTGTCTTGCCAAGGATAAAACATTTCTTCAGGATCATCGTAGTCAAAATTTTGCTTTGATTTGCTAAACGGCATATTGATTTTTAAATCAAACATCTCAATTTTCCAATATATATCATTTTTCCCTACATCTTTACCTAAAAGTATACCGAAATTATAACAATGCAAATCTCTATAAATTAATAATCTATGGGTATCGCAGCTAAAATATTTTAAATCAAGAGTTGCGGAAGTTGTCATTCTATAATCTATACGCCATTTAGGAGTAATCCAAAAAGCAAATCCTAAAATATTATTTATTCGATTATTTTTATAAGCCATTGATTTGTCATTATAATGTTGATATACAAGAGTATGCTTAAACCTTGACTTTTTAAAATGGCCTATATTGGTATCCAGCTTAAAAGATTCAAATTGAAACGGCTCTATATAATGTCTTTCGATTATACTCACTACCATATTATATTTTGGTGTCCACATAATTTCTGTATTAAGAGGGAACCACCATTTTTTATTTAAAATAGTCCTATTATATTTAAAATCATAATTAATAGAATTTGTTATAGTTGTGCGATCTCCAACAAACATACAATTAATTAAAGTAACTTTATTATCTTCAATACCATAATCATTTTGTTCTTTGTCCAGTTTAAAACTATTCGGTTGCATTCTTGCCATATAAAAATATTTAGCTTTTAAATCAATCCAGCTTGTCAGTCTATACCTAGTATCTAAAGATGCTCCATATTTGGTATAAAATGAATTGTTATAATTTTCAAGTTCATCTATATCATACCAATTTTCTGCTAAGTCTAGAGATGGTCTTAATATAAGTCTCTTAGATACCTTAAAATCTCTAGTTACACTATATTTAGCAAGAGCTTCATTTCTATAAAAATATTTATCAGCCCTATGTTTACTATACTTATGATTAAATTCAAAATATCGACTGTACACAATGTTCCAAAAAATTTTTCTAGGAACAAATCTCCACTTTAAAGATGGTAATTCTATTAAGGATGGCTCATATTTTGATGCTGATTTATTATATCTAACATCATATCCTGCCTTCAATAATAAATTTGACACTGAAGTTTGTCTTGTTGCTGTAAAATAAGATTGTGTCCAATTTTCAATACCGGTCACGTTATTTCGGTTATAAATCTCGTTAAAAGTTCTAGAATTTTTTAAATTTGCTTGAGAGCGAATTATCCAATTCTTATTTAGTCTTTGGAAATAATTTTGTTTAATTTCCCATTTTTCTTTGTTATCTATAAGATCTTTAATGGTATATAAATGTAAATCTGCACTTATAGTACTGTTAACATAATTAAAATTGCCGCCATAACCATTGCCACGTCTTCCATGATAATCATATAAAAACTCTCCAAAAGAATTTTCACTTAAAGAACATCCTATGGCTGTCTCTAACGTATAACCAGATACATATTCATAACCTGGGATCAATTTAATTCTTAAATTTGAACCAAATCCACGATCTCCCTTAAGAGATTTTGTAACTATTGGAAGGTAAAAAACAGGCAATTTGCCAACATAAAATATAGCATTATAAATAGTTATTCTTTTATCTAAAACTAATTTGCCTTTTTTAGATCTAAAATGTGTGTGCGGCTCTTCTAAATCACAATTAGAAAGCTTTATACCTCTGACTTCAAAAGTTTTTTTACCTTTACCGTCCATTTCTTTTGCACGCATAAATATAAAAGAAGAGTAGGAAAATACCTGTTTTAAATCTCCAGTCTCTTCATCATACTTATATGAAATACTATCAGCAGCAAGTGTAGTTCCAGTTTCTTTAACTTGAACATGTCCAGCAGCATTAAGAATTTTTTTATCTATTAAAAATTCAATATGGTCAGCATAAACCTTTTTCCCTTGCCAACCCACAATAACATTTCCATCAGCGGTTACTAAAGACTTACTTTCAAGATATTCTAAGTTGTCTGCAGAAATATCAACGTCACTACAAAAAGCTAAGCATGAAAAATATGTTAATGTAAAAAATACTAAAATAGAATTTTTAAATATAAATTTAAACATTTGTTATTGTCTTGAAAGCATCGCAGCGCCAACAACCCCGAGGTTAGAAGCATATTTGGACACAACAATTTTGCAGGCTTTTGTCGCAGATTTAAATGCTCTGGTTTTAATTTCAAGCAAAATATACTTCATAAAATATTCTTTTGCATGACTAATTCCGCCACACAAAACTATTGTATCTGGATTTGAAAAATTTATAATAATTGAAAGAAAAACACCTAACTTTTGACCAACTATTTTCCAAATTTCCTTTGCTACCCTATCTCCACTTTTTGCAGCTTGAGTCAATAATTGTGGAGTTATCAACTTATAATTTTTATTTGTAAGTTTATCTATCATTTTAGAATTGTTATCCTTTAAATAATCTTGCACAAATTCTGACAAGTGTCTTGCACCAACAAAAGTTTCTATACATCCTCTGTTTCCACAGTTACATTTTTTCCCATACGCATCAATTGTAATATGCCCTAGTTCACCTGCAGTACCACTAACACCTCTATAAAGTTTTTTATCAAATATAAGCCCGCCACCAACACCAGTACCAAGAGTTATACATACTAAATCTATAGATTTGCCTTTTCCTTCAAGCCAAAAAGCTCCAATAGCGGCTATATTTGCATCATTATCCACATAAACTTTTTTTCGAGTCAATTTTGTCAATATTTCTTTTACTTTAACATTTTTCCACTTTTTCAAATTCGGAGAAAAACGTACTATTCCTGTTTCAAAACAAACATCACCTGCAATACCTACACCTACATTTTTTATCTTAGAATAACTTTTAAACTTTTTTGCAACATCAATTATATCTTTTAACACATTTATAGGTTTAGCATTAACATTAGTATCAATAATAGACTCTTCAAATATAACGCCTTTAGGATCAACTGTAGCTACCTTGATACGAGTACCACCAATATCTATACCTAAACATAAATTCTTAGGCATTATGCGTATTCTCCTGATATGTATTTATCTTACTTAAGTCTCTCTAAAATTCTATTGTATGTTAGCAAGTATTTCACCTGCAAGATAAAGAGAACCTACACATATTACAATTCTCTTATCTCTTGTAACATTTAATGCATTTTTAACAGAATCAACAGTACAAATACTACTCTTATCAATGTACTTCAAAAATTCTTCTTTTAAAATGTCAGTACTTACTGCCCTACTATTATTTACTTTCGGTAATACAATTTCTTTTACAAAAGGAGCGATCTTTTTGACCATAAACTTATAATTCTTTTCTTTCATAGCAGCAAAGATAAATACTTTCTTACTTCTTGCAAAACCTAATTGCTTATAAGTATTTAAAAAAGCTTTTAAGCCTTCTTCGTTATGAGCACCATCTAGAACAACTTTAAAACTTCTATCGCTTATAGTTACTTTTTTTATTTCAAACCTGGCAGGCCAGGAAACACTTTGTAAACCATTCTTGATATTTCTAGAATTTATTTTTTTTAATCCATTTTTTAATAGAAATTCTAATGCACAAACAGCGACACAAGCATTAACAATCTGATGTTTGCCTAAAAGTTTTTCTTGCAAACCTTTTAAATATAAAGACTTACTAACATAGTCAAACTTTTGACATCTTAAATTCACTTTACTATTTGAAGCTCTAAAATCTTTTTGGTACAACTTGATAGTGTTATTTTTTGATTTATTTTTTATAACATCTATAGCCGTTTTCTGCAACTTACCACAAACAACTACTGATCCCTTTTTTATTATTCCTGATTTTTCAAAAGCTATTTTGGAAACTGTCTTTCCTAGTATATCTTGATGATCTTTTGAAATAGATGTTATAATACAAACTAGAGGATTTTTTATTATATTTGTAGCATCCAACCTACCACCTAGCCCAGTTTCAATTACTGCAATATCAACTTTTTGCTTTTCAAAATATATAAATGATAAAGCAGTCAAATATTCAAAATAGGAAAGCTTACAATCTAAAGCTTTTTTCAAATACTTTTGTGAATACCCTTGAAGCACATTTTGGTTTATATTTTTACCATTAATTTTAATTCTTTCTTCAATGTCCACTAAGTGAGGAGAAGTATATAAACCTGTTTTATACCCACTAAATTTTAAAACTTCCGCTATAAAAGATGCGCACGAACCCTTACCATTAGTACCTGCAATATGCAAAATTTTAATTTTATCTTGAGGATTTTTAAATATACTTAGAAATCTCTTTATTCTTAAAAGACCAGAAGTCATCCCTTCATATTCTTTTAGTTTTTCAAAAAAGTTCATTTTTTAGCAAAAAACTTTAAAAGTTTAGTAAGTGTGTCTCTCATATTTTTTCGTTCTACAACTATGTCAACCATCCCATGTTTTTCTAAAAATTCAGACAACTGAAATCCTTCCGGAAGTTGTTGCCTTATTGTTTGCTCTATAACTCTAGGACCAGCAAAACCAATCAATGCCTTCGGTTCTGCAATATTAATATCTCCTAGCATTGCAAAACTAGCTGCCACTCCTCCTGTTGTAGGGTCTGCTAAAACAGAAATATATGCTAATCCTGCTTCTGAAAGCTTTGCAATAGCTGCGCTAGTTTTTCCCATCTGCATTAGAGAAACTATGCCCTCTTGCATCCTGGCTCCACCGGAAGAAGAAATAATAATCACAGGATACTTCTTCTTTATAGCTTTTTCTATAGCTTTTACTATCTTTTCACCTACCACAGAGCCCATACTGCCACCCATAAATGAAAAGTCCATAACAGCAATAATAACATTATACCCGCCAATTTTTGCTTCACCTGTCACAACAGCATCGTTGATATCTGTTTTTTTTATCTTTTCTTTATATCCAGGAAAACTTAAGAAATCAACAGACCTTAAATTGCTATTCGTCTCTTTAAAACTACCTTCATCCACTGTGATTTCTATTCTTTTTCTTGCGTCAAGCCTTGAATAGCATCCACATTTTGGGCATATCATCAAATTTTCTTCTAGATCTTTTTGTAAAAGAATTTGGTCACATTTTTTACATTTAGTCCATATACCCGCAAGGATTCCCCTTTTTTGAGAAATTTCTTCTACTTGCTTTTCAATATCCATTATTTCTCCCATAACATTCTTACCAAGTATCTTATTCTATACCTTCTCTAATCAAATCGCCCTGATCTAAAATACCTAAAGGTTCATTATTTTGATTCACAACAGGAATGTTATCTATATTATGACTTTTTAAGATTCTTGCAGCATCAACTGCCATAGTCTCAGGAGTTACAACTAAAGGATTTTTAGTCATAACTGAAGATATTCCTTTCTTTAATAGTTTATCGTCATTTTGCAAATGTCTGCGTAAATCTCCATCTGTAAAAAAACCAATAAGCCTCCCTTTATTATCCACAACACTTGTAGCTCCAACTCTTGTACCTGTCATAACAAGTAAAGACGCGCCTACCGTAGAATTATGTTTAACTACTGGATTTTGTTTCCCATTCTTCATCAAATCCTTTACTTGCATAGTAAGTTTTCTCCCTATTGCGCCCAAAGGATGGAGCATAGCTAAATGCTCTTTTTTAAACTTTTTGAGGTTTGAAACTGTAAGAGATAGGGCATCCCCCATTGCAAGCATAGCCGTCGTAGAAGCTGTAGGAGCAAGATTATATGGACAAGCTTCCTTTTCTACACTACAATCAATAACACAATCACAATTTTGCCAAAGTTGAGCTTTGGGTTTCCCGGTCATTGCGATTGTTTTAACACCTATCTTTTTTATAACAGGCAAAACTCTTTTTATCTCTTCAGTTTCTCCAGAATAAGAAAGAAGTATCGCAACATCGTTTTTCATCAACACACCTAAATCACCGTGAAGACCTTCTGCAGGATGTAAAAATATAGAAGGTATACCAACAGATGACATTGTTGCAGAAATTTTTCTCCCTATAAGTCCAGATTTACCAAGACCTATTATGACAACATGCCCTTTACAATCTTTTATCATTAAAATAGATTTTTTGAAATTTGAGTCTAAGTGTTTTGTTTGTGCCATTACTGTTTTAGCTTCTAATTTTAATGTCTCTTTTGCTATCTTAAAATTATCCATTTCTCCCTCAAAATCCATGAGATGTTTTAACAAAAACACTCATTTTATCGTAGTCTTTCCTCTTAGCTAATCTTTCTATTAAAGAATCTGAATCAAACCCATAAGGATTCACGTTCTTTACAAAATTCTTAATCTCATCAAGTTGAGTCATTACGTCTACATCTACAAATATAGGGACTTTTAAGTCTATCCGCCTTTAAAACAATATCATAACTGTCTTTAGAAGACTGCCCATTTATGCAATCTACGCTTAAAACAAAATAATCTGCAATATCCTTATAAGAAGCGAGAGCTAAAATATCGCTTTCTTGGTTGATTTTAAAATATTTAAAAATTTTTATATTTTGAGTTTCTTTAATAGATTTGCAAATTTCAGATGAAATTTCTTCATTAAACTGAACATTTTTGATAGAATATTTTTTTATTATCCTTAAGATATCCTTTTGCTTATTCCTACCAAAAACAGCAACGCAATTAATAAAAGGAGGAAGTTTTGAAGTTATATCTAAAAAAAGTTTTTCAGAAACTTTTTTAGGAGACTCTTTAATAAAACTAAAACTTAAAAAATCTGCTCCCAAATTTGTAGCATTTAAGGCGTCGTTGTAGTTTGTAAGCCCTGAAACTTTAACTTTAGCCATCACAATTACCCTTTTAATATATAGTAAACACCAATAAATCAACGCATTAATAACGTTATTAGTTTAGCAAAATTCTTCAATTAAATGAATATTCTTTATTATGCTTTAATTTTTGTGGCTGATGGGCAAATTTTGTTTAATGGACAAATACCATGGTTTGGGTTTCTTGCTTTGCAAATAGTTCTTCCTAAGCTTTGTATATAAAAAGAAAAATTTATCCAATATTTTTTAGGCACAACTTTCATTAAATCATTTTCTATTTTTACAGGATCAACATTTGTTGTAAGTTTAAGCAAGTTTGTAATTCTTATAACATGAGTATCAACAGCAATTCCTTCACATTTACTATAAGCACTTCCTAAAACAACGTTTGCAGTTTTTCGCGCTACTCCAGGCAATTTTATAAGTTGATGCATACTATCAGGAACAATCCCGCCATATAAATCTCTTATCAAATTTGCGGACTTAACAATATTTTTTGCTTTATTTCTAAAAAACCCGGCAGATTTGATATCTTTTGCAAACGATGAAATATTTGCATCTGCATAATCATCTAATGTCTTATATTTATTAAAAAGTTCTCCTGTTATTTTATTAACGCGCTCATCTGTACATTGAGCAGACAAGATTACAGCTACAAGCAACTCAAGTGGATTAGAAAAGTTAAGAGCACATTTTAACTTAACGCCAAAATGTTTTTTTAAAATATTTATTATTTCTAATACGTAATTCTTTTTATTATTAATCATTCACAATTTTTAATATTTCTTTATGAATTTTTAAAATATTAGACGCAAGCATTGTACTTTTAAACAAACAATCTTTATCTCCAGAATAATCAGAGACTATCCCCCCTGCTTCTTTAACTAATAAAATTCCCGCAGCAATATCCCACGCTTTTAAGTCTTGTTCCCAAAAAAACTCAAAACGACCACAAGCCACATAGGCTAAATCTAAAGCCGCAGAACCTAATCTTCTAACACCTTGAGCTTTAACTATTACTCTTTCAAAATTCTTTAGTATTTTATTATTATCCTTTTTTATTGAGTAAGGAAATCCAGTAACACCTAAAGCCCTTATATTGTCCTTTATACTAGAAACTTTAATTTTTTTACTATTAAGCCAAGCACCCTTACCTTTTTCCGCGATGAAAACCTCATTCATAAGAGGAGAATATACAACACCTGTAATAATTTCATTTTTGTACTTTAAACCAACGGATACTGCAAACATAGGAAGACTATGTACAAAGTTTACTGTACCATCAAGAGGGTCTATAATCCAACAATACTCTTTATCTACTTCATTAACACCATCTTCTTCAGCCAAAATGCCATGTTCAGGAAAAGTATCTTTTATAATCTTGATTATCGCTTTTTGGGAACCTTTGTCCGCTTGAGTAACAGGATCAATCTCACTTTTATATTCAATATTTAGTTTTCCATTGTAATGTTTAAGTAAAACCTCTGCTCCTTTTTGTGCTGCAGTTAAAGCCACGTTTGTAAAAGAAGAAAATTTCATACTTGCCACCTATTTTTTTAGAGTATACATGCCAGGATTTATTTTTTCATCATTATCACTCAGTTTTTCAATCGTATTTCTATCCGTAAAATAAAAAGAAAAATTTTTATTATTGTTTAAAACAAAAGAAGCTAAATCCGAATTTGGATACCATTTTCCAGAAGATTCAAAAGTTTTTCCATTAAGACTTAGATAAGTTTGCTTCAGATAAAATGTATAATCAGACTTTAAATTAAGCTCAACTGACATAATATTTTCAGTATTTGAAATAGGAAACGTGCCTTTATAAACACCAGTATAATTTTTTAGCATATCTGATATATCTATCGGAGACTTTACATTTCTATTGCCAAAAGGAAGTACTGTGATTTCTTTGTTAGCATCTATAAAACATGCATTTATAATAATTTTAGGTTTTTGTACTTTGAAAATATATACATTTGAGACAAAATATCCTAAATCTACTGCCTCTTTTTGGCTAACTTCATAATCTATATATATATCATTATTCAATGTGCAAATACGTTTAATAGATATTATATTAAAATTTTTAGAAGGCTTCATTGCAATAATTATTACTATCTCATCGTTAAAATTAGGCGTCACGACAGAATCAGACATTGCTTTTGTAATACCTGTAATTTTTTTTAATTTATTTAAAGTTCCTATTGTAAAAAAATTAATTTCAGGGGAAAGTTTTACATTGCTTTTAAGAAAATATCCATTAAGAGCACTGAATGGCAAATCTTCTGCTTGTTCCAAATTAATAACATTTGACTGAACCTCTTGTAACACTTTTTGTGGTACACTTTCCTGTTTGCGAATTGATACACAGCTAGTAATAGTACACAAAAAAAATACTGACAGAATAACAACTTTTTTCATAAATCCTCTCACTAGAAGAGTATACACCTACCTGTAAAGTATAACATTTTGAAATATAAAAATGAATAAATATTAATTACATGTTAACTACATTATGGCCTAACTTGACCGGAAATATATAAAATAGTAGTTTAAAATAGCTATTTAGACTACTACCTGACTTGCCCTTTTTAACGAAAAAAAGGTGAAATCACTCATAAAAAAGGAGGAATGGGGAAACCCAAAGAGTTAGTTTTATATAAAAACATCTAATTTTTGTTTTTTCTAAAAATGAAGTTGTCCTCTAAACAACTATATATTATTTTACATAATTAGTGTATATTATGTAAAATAATATAGTAAAAAGATGTTTAGACTATTATTTATGTTAAGATATAAAGAAAAGATAAAATCTTTTATAGAAGAGAATGTGTATTAAATACTTTTATACTATTGCTTTTTCTTTCGGGGGAACCCAAAAGGTTAAGTTAGGAGACAAAATGAAAAAAAGTTTATCAGCTTTAATGATAGTATTGTGTATAGCAATTAATTCCTATACATTAGAAACAAATGAAAAAGCTAGCTCCTCAGTTGATTTTATGAAAAAAGACACTATTTCATTCAGTAGCGCATATCTTGAGGGCTGCTATACAAATAAACAACTAGCAAACTTTAATTTGGAATTTCTTAGAACCAGTGAACGACTACTTGATTGTATTCCTGAAGGGTATTCTGGGTCTACAATGCTTAAAGATGCCACATGGTTTTTATTGTTTATATTTAATATGGCTGGCTCAACAACGTTGCACGAAATTGGCCATGGGCTTAGAGCGAAATCTTACGGGATAGATTTTATGCTTATGGAAGATATGGATGATGATAAGAGCTTTCATAAAGATGAAAACTATTTCAATTTCTTTTTCAAATCTCTTTTCAATACTAATAGGGCTGCTTGTAGCGCAGATGAGACTGAACAGTTAAATTTAGAAAATTATTTTGTAAACTCAGGAAAAATAGATGAATGGTATAATTTTGATATTATATTTTCTGCTGGAGGGATAAACAATAATACTTATTTAGCTGAAAAAATTAGTGATGATATACATTTTAAAAATTCTAATACTAAATTCCTTTCTTATGTTAGTTACATATACGATTTATTGTATGGGGCTATGTATGATAAAACTGCAAAAAAATCTGGAGATGATCCTTACAATATAATTAATGATTTTAACTTAAAAGGAAGAGATGATTTTAAAAAAGGTACTATCAGTGATGCAGGTATTAAGTCCTTATTTTTAAGTGCAACTACATATTCATTCTTTTATTTTATGTTTACAAATAAACCCATGGCCAAGCCATATGGGTTCAGACTTCCTGACGTGTTCCCTTATATAACTACAAAGGGTATGTCTTATAAAGTTGTCAGTGGATATGAAGCAAGCAAAACTCTAAATTTAATTTTTGGTTTTGAAAGTGTGTTTGGCAAAGAAGCAGCAACTGAAATTAATTTAGGACTAAACCATCAAGTAAGTATATATACCTTCCCTATATCTTATAAAGGGATAGCTACTTTTGGCCAAGGTTTAGACTTAGAACTTTCTTGTCTCACTCCAATATCAAAATATTTTGATATTGGGCTAGGATGTGAAATATATTCTGTTACAAGTTTAATGGGTCAAAGACATGCTACAACAAACATGAAAGAAGGTACTGGACAAAGTAAAAATTTGTTTGCCTTCATACAATACAGATATTAACAACTAAATTAATCTAAATATTCTCTTAAAGATTTACTTCTGCTAGGATGCCTTAGTTTCCTTATAGCTTTTGCTTCTATTTGTCTTACTCTTTCCCTAGTAACACCAAACCTTTTGCCAACTTCCTCTAAAGTGCTAGGATACCCAACGCCTATACCATATCTCAAACTTATAATCTCAGCTTCTCTTAGCGTTAAAGTATTTAAAACTTTCTCTAGTTCAAGTTGAAGTCTATACTGTTGAGTTTTAGCAACAGGACTTGGACTATTTTGATCCTCTACAAAATCCTCAAGACGAGAGTCTTCTTCTTCCCCAACAGGGGTTGCAAGAGAAACCGGCTCTTGCATCATTTTTAATATCTTTCTAATTCTATCTGTAGAAAACTTTAAAGCTTTTGCATATTCTTCAATAGTAGGGTCTCTACCTATATCTTGCTGAAATTTCTTTTTAACTTTTGTAAGTTTTGAAATAAGTTCTTTCATATGGACAGGAATCCTAATAGTCCTTGCTTGATCTGCAATAGCACGGTTTATAGATTGTCTTATCCACCATGTTGCATATGTTGAAAATTTAAAACCTCTCTTCCATTCAAATTTTTCAACTGCTTTTGAAAGACCAAGATTTCCTTCTTGAATTAAATCTGACAGCTCTAAGTTACTAATTCCAACATGCTTTTTTGCAATGGAAACAACCAATCTAAAGTTTGCTTCAATAAGTTTCATTTTATCTCTATGAATAATATCTTCAAGCTCTCTAATCTTTTTATCTGTTTCTATCATTTCTTCTGTACTTATAACAAAACTTTCTTGCATATTAGATCTTTTGTCTAAAAGAAATTTTACTCTTTCTACATCTTCTATAACATCTTTTAGAGGTGATCCTGTCTGCTTTTTAAAGTCTAGTGCAGAAATTTTCCCCGTTTCATAACTTTTAAACAAAGCTTTAACTTTTGATAGGGGATTTTTATATTTACGTTCAAATCTCCTTAAATCATCTTGAATTTCATTTAATTTTTGAGCTATTGTTTTAATTTTATTAATAAGCCTTTTTATTTTATCTTGGTTCAAATTAAGACCTACAATCAACTTAACAATTTCTAAACGTAGTTCTTTTATTTTATTTGAATATTTTTCTTTATCTTTAATTGAATTCTTTTCTTTTAATTTTTTTTCATAATTAATAATGCTTTTCTCGATACTATTTATCTTTTTAACAACTGTTTTAATTTTTACTCCCATTCCTCTTAGTTGAGCTTGAGATTTTCTACCTCTAGGCATGAGCTCTTTTGTCGTCATTTCTTGCTGCCCTATAAGAGTTTCCCAATTTCTTATTTCTTTTATAATAAGAGGGGATTCTAAAACTATCAATTTTAGCTTTTTTTCATTTTCTCTTATATTTTTTGCAAGTTCAACTTCTACTGTTCTTTCCAAAAGAGGAACTTTGGCCATTTCACTTAAATACATTCTAACAGGATTTATGTCTTCTTCTTCATTGGAAGTTTTGACTGATTGCTCTATAGCTTCAGCATCTTTTTGCATTTTTTCTTCTAAATCTTCTTTATTATCAACAACTTTAATGCCCAAATCATCTAAGGTTATAAAAAAACTATCTATTTTTTCTGCAACGATAGACTTTTGAGGAAGAGTATTACTGATATCTTCATAAGTGAGATAACCTTGTTTTTTACCAAAATCAATTAAATTTTTAAATGAATCTTTTTTTGTCATTTTATTTCCCTGACCCTTTTAAGAGAGCTGTCAACTTTTTATATTCATCAAACAGTCTATTATCTTTTTCTTTTTTACCTTCTGTCATAAGAAGAATTTCTTTTTCTAATAATGTTCTTCTTCTCTTAAAAATATTTAATTCAACATCCTTTAAAATAGTATTAAAAGCTTCATTTACATTACTATATTCAATACTATTTAAAGTAAGTTCTGAAAACCAACTTGCATCTTCTTGTGAAAGAGAATTTAAAATTTCTGCATCACTAAAACCTGAAAGAACAAACTCAAAAATTTTTTTACATCTATCATCAAGAAAACAATCTACATTAAGTCTTTCAGCAAATTCTCTATTATTTAAAATAATATTTAACAAGTTTTCTTCTAAAGACATAGAAACTTTTTTATTTTTAAAAGTTCTTTTGTTTAAATTTGCCCTTTCTTCTTTTGCATATCCATGAAATCTTAACGCTTTTCTCTTTTTAAATTCTTTATAAACAACTGCTTCATCAACATTTATATATTGTGAAATATTTCTTATCCACTCACTTTGAACTATAGCATTTGAACTTTTGGTCACAAAGTCCAAAAGCTCTGACACAGCTTTTGCTTTAATTTCAGGCGACTTATCTGCTTTACTTCCATAAACTCTTGCAATCATAAAATCTATCGCATTTTTAGCAGTAGTATCAACAAGTTTTAAAAATGCTTCTTTCCCATACTGATTTAAATACTCATCTGCATCAACATTTTCTGGTAAAGAAGATACTTTTGTTGCCACGCCTTCTTCAACTAAAATTTCAAGAGATCTCTGAGCCGCAGTCCTACCTGCATCATCTGAATCAAAAAGTAAAACAGTATTGTCAGAATATCTTGAAATTAATTTAGCATGCTTGTGTGTAAAAGCCGTACCTAAACTAGCAACAGCTCCTACAATCCCAAACTGTTGTGTAGTAACAACATCCATATAACCTTCAAGCACAATAGCTTTTCTTTCTTTGCGTAATTGCGGCAAAGTTTGAAATAAACCATATAAATTAGATGACTTTGAATAAACTGCTGTTTCAGGAGTGTTTATATATTTTGGCTGTTGATCTGTAATAGTTCTTCCTCCAAATGCTACAACTCTGCCCTGAACATCAAAAATCGGAAAAACAATTCTTTCCGACATATATTCAAAAAAATTCCCCTTATTTGTTTTTGTTATTACACCTGCTTTAATAAGGACTTCTATTGTAAAACCTTTCTTTATAGCTGCTTGTATAAGTTGTCCTTTTGGACAAAAACCTATTTTAAACTTAACTATTGTATCACGAGTTATTCCACGCTTTACAAGATAGTCCATCGCTTTTTTAGCATTTGCACTTTCCATTAAATATCTATGATAAAATATAGCCGAATTTTCTAATATATCAAGTAGTAAAAGTTTTTTTGAAGGTTTCTCAGAATTCTGCTTTGTTTCTTGTATTGTAATATTTGCTTTTTTAGCAAGCTTTTTGACAGCTTCAAGCCAGGATATATTATCTGCAAGCATAACAAACTTAAAAACATCGCCAGAAACATTACAACCAAAGCATCTAAAAATACCTTTTTCAGGACTCACAATAAAAGAAGGTGTTTTTTCATTATGGAAAATACAACATGCTTTCCAATTATGACCAGTTCTTTTTAAATCAGGAATATACTCTCTTATTACTGATTCTATATTATTAGATAATCTTATTTTTTCAATTATATCATCAGATATAGCCATTTTATCTTCTAAATCTTCTAAAGCCTGAACATTCTACAAATTCAAGTTTTTGGTCAAATTTCTTTTCCAACTTATCAAAAAGTAAATTTAATCCTAAATTATCAGAAGAAATATGACCAGCTAAAACAATATTTAAATGATGTTTTTCGGCTTCCTTTACACCTTTTGGGCTTACATGCATCGCAACTATAGTCCCTACCCCCGCTATTGCAAGTTTTTCAAAAGACTCTATTGGACCTTCTGTTCCACCTGTCATATCAACAAAAACTTTTCCACATCTGGAATAATTATCTCCACTAAGAATAAACGGTGCATGACCTATTTTTATTGCATGCTGATATTCTGGTAAAGATTCAAGCATTTTAATAATTTCTTTTAAATATAACGGTCTCAAATTATCTATTTTATCTTTCAAAAATGAAGCCACATGATTATCTGCAACACTGTGAGCTGTCATAAAAGGAATATTTAATAGCTTTGCAGCATCATAAACTCTTTCATTATTTTGAGGTGAAACACTTCTATGAACCTCTTTTATCCTTTCAGAAACAATTTTTTCTGTAATATTTACAGGTATACCCTGCTTATTTAAAATATCCGTTTGCATACCTATAACACTACTAAATGTAGAATACGCATAGCCTTCTGGATGATGAGCTATAACCAAATCTATTTTAACACCAGAATTTATTAAATTTTTTGCAAGTAAAAGTTCTTGCGTTTCTATGTCTATACCAACCATAATTGTTTTAATTTCTAAATTTTCATTACCATATAAAACTCTAGAATCATAATATGGATTTGTTAAACTCTCTACATCAAAAGTTTCTTTTTTATTGACAGGAAGAATATCATATTCTTCCTTACGTCTTAACAAATCCAACTCTACAACAGACTCGCCTCTTGGATCTGTTTTTTTACCTTCCTGAACAAATAAATTTTGTATATCTTTTAATTTCATATCTACTTTTCTAGGTAAAAAATAAAAGGGAGCACTTAACATAACTCCCTCTTTTGTTTATGCTGTTTTAAACCTCTTATTATCTTTAAGCATTTTACGACGTATTTTTCTCTTAATTTCAGCAAGTTTTTCTTTTTTTAATACACTTGGAGCCTTGTAAAATTCACGCTTTTTTATTTCTTGCATTATTCCATTTTTTTCGCATTCTCTTTTAAAACGCCTAATAGCTTCTTCTATGGATTCACCTTCGCGAACTTTAATATTTACCATTTTCTAAAAACACCACCTTTCTTAAAAAAGATTATTTTATGTAAACCCAATAACTTTAGCCTGGAGGCCAACCAAAAACTCTTCCCCCAAGAAGATGATAATGTATATGAAAAACTGTTTGTCCACCATCTACACCACAGTTATTAATAAGTCTAAAACCATTTTTCATCTCTTTAAATTGTTTACTTATTTTAGAAGCAACAATTTGTATATGTCCTAATATTTGTTCTTCTCCATAAGAAACATCACTTAAACAAACTATATGCTTTTTAGGAATAATTATTATATGAATAGGGGCTTTGGGACTTATATCTTTAAAAGCAAAAGTACCCTCATCCTCATAAACCTTATGGGATGGAATCCTCTTGCTAGCTATATTACAAAAAATACAGTTTTCTGACATCTAAAACCTAGTTTTAATATCAAATTATTTATAATATAACAATTTTTTAAATAAATAGCAAATTTTTAATATCCTAAATAGTAACTTTTATAGGTCGTATTTGGTTTAATTGTTTTTCAATTAATTTTTGCAGTTCGTAAATCATATTCCGTTTGGATTCCTATCCAAAAATCTGGACTGTTACCAAAATAGCGAGACAATTTTAGCGCAGTGTTAGCCGTGATTTTTCTTTTTCCCTTTATAATTGCGGCAATTCTAGTCATTGGCATTTTGGTTTCTTTAGCTAATCTATATGCTGTTATTTTAAAAGGTCTCATAAATTTTTCAATTAAAATTTCTCTTGGTTCTATCATTTTTATTTCCATAATCAACTCCTCAATGATAACCTATTATTTTCAACTTCAAAAGCGTCACCATTTTTAAATCTAAAAACTACCAGCCATTGTATATTTATTCTGATTGAATAATAATCTATTCTAGTACCATAAAATTTTTCTAAACAATTTGACGGAGGAATTTTTAAATCGTCTAAATTACTTGATGAGTTAAGCATTAGAAGTTTTCATATCATGAGGTAATCTTTTGAAAATTCCTCATTCCAAATCAATTCACTTCTTTATCTTTAAATGATTTTATCATGGCTTATATTACCTCATTGCGTTAGTAATGTCAAACAACAATACTTGTAGTATTAAGAATAAAATTGAAAGAATATAGAATAAGTATGTATAATAAAAACATTAAGGGAGCTAATCATGCCACATTTTTATGTTAAGCCTGAAAATATTAATGCAAATACTTTTTCTATAGAGGGAGAACAAGCTCATTATTTATTTAATGTGCGTCGCTTTAAACAAAACGATGAAATAATGCTTTTTGATGGAAAAGGGACCTCTTATAAAGTAAAAATTGACTTAATAAATAAAAATAAAATTTCTGGACATATTTTATCTTCCTCTTATAAAATGCCTGGCCCCACAATAAACCTTTATACCTGTATACCAAAAGGAGATAGATTTGAATGGCTAATAGAAAAGAGTTCTGAAATAAATGTCCTTAAAATAATACCAATAAATACTAAAAGAAGTATTATTACAAGTATATCAAATAAAATAGAGCGATACGAAAAAATATCAATATCAGCAAGTTCTCAATGTGGTAGAAGTGATGTTATGAAAATAGAAAATCCTGTTGACTTTAAAACAGCTTGCATAAACGCTATTAACAACAAGGACTTTATAAACATATTAATGTGGGAGAACGAAAATGTAAATACATTAAAATCTTTAGTTCCTAAATCAAAACTTAATGGAGCAAATATTTTCATAGGACCTGAGGGTGGGTTTGAAAGCGAAGAAATTGAATTTGCTAAATCTTTAAACATTAAAACATTAACTCTTGGGGGGAATATTTTAAGAATAGAAACCGCAGCAGTGGTAGCAAGCAGTCTAATATTTCAATTTATTTACGGTATAATTTAAATGAAAAAATTTTATATTCACACCTTCGGCTGTAAAGTAAATCAATATGAATCTCAGCTCATATCTGAAAAATATAAAAAAAACAGGTTTGTGCGCGTGCAAACTCCAGAAGAAGCAGACATTGTTATCTTTAATTCTTGCACAGTAACAGCCCAAGCAGACAAAGAATGTCAGTATTTTCTAAGAAAAGTTTCTAAACTTCCAAATAACCCTGAGATAATACTCACAGGTTGCATAGTAAAAAATAAAAATGTCGATATAAAGCAACCATTTAAACCTAAAGAATTTACAATTATAAAAGACAAAACAACATTATTTTCTGAACCTGAAAAGCAAACAATTACAAACTTTGACAAACGATCCCGCGCTTTTTTAAAAATACAAGATGGATGTGATAGTTTTTGTAGTTACTGTATAGTTCCATATGTTAGAAATGTTCTTTGGAGTAAACCTGAAAATGAAATTATCTCAGAAATTACAAACCTTGTAACAAATGGGTATAGAGAAATAGTCTTAACTGGAATACACATAGGGAAATTTAGTGATGGTTTATCAAACCTACTTAATAAAATAGTCCAAATACCTATAGACTTTAGAATACGAATTTCATCAATAGAATTAAACGAGATTGACAATAAACTAATAGATCTTATACAAAATAATCCAGACAAGCTATGCCAACATTTACATATTCCTTTACAATCCGGTAGTGACGAAATTTTAAAACGTATGAATAGAAAATATCTAACAAAAGATTTTGAAGAAAAAATTGAATATATAACAAATATTTTACCGAATTTAGCGTTAACTACAGATATTATTACTGGATTTCCTGGAGAAAATCAAACACATCATAAAGAAACTTACAATTTTATACAAAAAAACCCATTTGCTAGGTTACATATTTTTAGATATTCAGATAGAAAGGGCACAACAGCATCATCATTTGCTAATAAAGTACCTCAAGACTTAATTAAAAGCCGCGTAAAAGATTTATCAAAAATAGATTTAGAAAAAAGAAAAAAGTTTATAACCAAAAACATAGGCAAAAAAAGAAAAATTGTAAAAATAGGATCACATAAAGTACTTACTGATAATTACATAAGTATAACAACAGACACTTCAAAACTTAGTAAAAAAATCTCTGAAATTACAGTTCCTGAAAATGCAGAAATTTAATTATATACTTATATATGGCATAGTAGCAACATATATATTGACAAAAACTCCTAATGCGTATAATTAAGGTTTTAGAGAGAGGCACTGATATTATTTAAAAATTTATCTACTGCATAAGCTATATATTTTGATGCTTTTGGAATAGCATCTTCATCAATATTAAAATTAGTATGATGCCAAGGGTTAGATGTAGCTTTATCTTTAGACGTCCCTACGTACATAAAATTTCCTGGAACAATATCTAAATATTCTGAAAAATCTTCTCCGCCCATAGAGGATTTTGACAATATTTCAACATTATCTTTACCATAAAACTCTTCTGCTGTCTGTATACAATACTTTGTAATTTCTAAAGTGTTAATTACTGGTTTTCCTATAAAATTATATTCAACATTACACTTTACGTCATAAGATTTTTCTATACCTTTCAACTTATTTAAAATACTTTTTTTTATAAAATTTCTAGTTTTGTTATTAAAAGTCCTGACTGTCCCATGAAGAGTTACTTTTTTACATATAACATTATACGCATCTCCCCCCTCTATTTTGCCAAATGTTATAACAGAATTCTCTAGTGGGTCTAGTTCTCTTGAAATAATACCCTGTACCATATTTATAAAAACACTGCTAGCAAGTATAGCATCTTTACCTTCGTGAGGATAAGCCCCATGCGCAATTTTACCTACAATTTCTATTTTAAGCTGATCAACTCCAGCCATCATCTCATTATATTTAAAGCCAATTTTACCTGACTTTATCCACGGACTTACGTGCAGTGCTAATATAAAATCGACATTTGGAGTTTTTAAAGCTCCTCCTGATATCATGCTTTTTGCACCATCTGAAAGTTCTTCACTAGGCTGAAAAATCAACCTCACATTCCCTTTTAATGCACTTCTTTTATTTTGCAACAGTTTAGCCGCACCAAGCATTATAGCCACGTGAGCATCATGACCACAAGCGTGCATAATACCTCTATTAACTGACTTGTATTTTATGTTATTTTCTTCACAGACTGGCAAAGCATCTATATCAGCTCTTAAAGCTATAGTTTTACCTTTTTGAAGACCTGAAATCGTACCGATTACACCAGTATTAGCAACACGTTTGAAAGGTATATTAAAACTTTTAAGTTTTGTTTCAATAAATTTTGCAGTATTAAATTCATTTCCGCCAAGTTCAGGATTTTCGTGAATATGCCTTCTAATGTCAATAATTTCTTTATCAAAAGTCATATTGATTCTCCCATTCTTAAGGGTTTCCTTAAATAGATTTTAAATTTTTACAAAAAATCGCAACTGCAACTGCATATTTATTAGTATGAGATATTGATAAATTTATTTTTGCAGTTTTTTTGTCTTTAATAAAAACTTCTGGTTTTCCATATTTATCATTTATTACTTTAATATCTGTAATAGCAACTTTTTTATTACTGCCACTAAGCGCTTTCCACACTGCCTCTTTTGCAGCAAACCTAACAGCTAAATGCTGAGCAACATTTTTTTTAGAAAAAGAGTAGTCTATTTCTTCTTGCGAAAAAATACGTTTAATAATATTCAAATTTTTTAAATATTTGTTAAATCTTTTAACTTCTTCTATGTCCACGCCTAACATATTTGTAAACTCCAAGTAACTATAAAATTCAGAAATTCCATTGATTATTCTACCGTTACAGACTTTGCTAAATTTCTTGGCTGATCAACATCACACCCTAAATTGACAGAAATATAATAAGCCAACAATTGTAATGGAACCACAGACATTAAAGGTGAAACAAACTCGTCTGTCTTTGGAACATAAATAACATGCTCGCTTTTAGTTGATATTTCATTATTATTTGAACTTGCTATAGCTATGATAGTTGCTCCTCTTGCCTTAGCTTCTTCTATATTAGAAATTATTTTTGCATAAACCGTACTATCTGTAGCTACAACAACTATCGGCATAGCTTCATCAATTAAAGCAATTGGACCATGTTTCATTTCGCCAGCAGCATAACCCTCTGCGTGTATATAAGAAAGTTCTTTAAGTTTTAATGCCCCCTCAAGAGCCACGGGATAATTTATATGTCTACCTAGATATAAAAAATCTTTTTTTCTATCAAAAAGTTTTGCTATTTTGTTTATCTCTAGCACATTTTTTAAAAATTCTCCTATTTTTACAGGTATCTCCCATAGTTCTTGTAAATACTTTTTTATATCTTCTTTAGGTAAAGATTCTTTTTTAGAAGCAAAATCTAAAGCAAGGATATAAAGAGCTGCAAGTTGTCCTGTAAAAGCTTTTGTTGAAGCTACTCCAATTTCTACTCCGCAATGAGTATAAACTACATGGTTAGTTTCACGACTTATGCTTGAACCTACAACATTGCAAACTGCAAGCGTTTGGCAATTTTTACTTTTTGCAAGCCTTAAAGCAGCTAACGTATCTGCAGTCTCTCCAGATTGTGAAATAACTATAACTAAAGTTTTTTCATTTAAAATAGGGCTTCTGTATCTAAACTCAGAAGCAATATCTACTTCCGTAGATATTTTTGCAAAATTTTCAAAAAAAATTTTTGATACAAGTCCAGCATGATAAGATGTTCCACAAGCAACTACATAAATATTTGAAATGTTTTTAATATCTTCTTTACTTAATTTTACTTCTTCTACGTATATTTTTCCTTCATTAGGGTAAACCCTTCCCCTCAATGTATCTTCTATGGTACGAGGCTGTTCAAAAATCTCTTTTAGCATAAAATGCTTATATCCTGCTTTTTCTGCTAAAATTGGATCCCAATGTATGGTCTTTACTTGGCGATTTTGTTCATTACCGTCTTTATCAACAACTATAATCTTATCTTTTGTTATTTTAGCTATATCACCATCTTCAAGAAAAGTCATATTTTTCGTATAAGAAAGCAAAGCTGGTATATCTGAAGCAATAAAATTTTCTTCTTGCCCAATACCAATTATTAAAGGAGCATCTTGCCTTGCACAAATTATTGTGTCTGGATCATCTTTACATATTACAGCTAAAGCATAAGAACCTTTGATCTCCCTTAAAGACCTTTTTACAGCATCAAACAGGTCGTTCTTATAATATTTCTTTATAAGATGCGCTATAACTTCCGTATCTGTCTGTGATTTAAACTCTTTTAAGTTTTCTTTTAATTGGTTTTTTAAATCTGCATAATTTTCAATTATTCCATTATGTACAATAACAATACTATTAGTAGCATCTGTATGTGGATGCGCGTTATTTTCAGAGGGTTTTCCATGTGTTGCCCAACGGGTATGCCCTATAGCAATATTTGAACTAATGGGATTTTTTTTTATATTCTCTGTCAAATTGCAAAGTTTGCCAACACTTCTTCTGGTATGTAGTAAATTATCACAAACTACAGCTATACCTGCTGAATCATAGCCTCTATACTCTAATTTCCTTAAACCTTTTAGTACAATTTCAACAGCATCTTTTTTACCAATATAACCAACTATCCCACACATAAATTATCCTTTGGTCTCTTTAAAAACCCTAATGCATATAGTGTTTTGAATTTTTGACAAAGCAATACAAAAAATGCAGAGCTTATCGTGAAATGAGCACAGGCTTTTAACATAACAGTGTCAAAAATGGCACACTAAGGATACGCATTAAAGTTTTTAAAGAGACCCTTTTATAAGTTCTTTCATATCTTTTACCGCGGCTCTAAGACCAGTAAAAATACTCTTTGCAATAATTGAAAAACCTATATTAAACTCTTTTATGTTTGGAACTTTGCACATATGCTTTACATTATCATAATCTAATCCATGACCAGCATTTAATAAAAGTTTTCTTTTTGCAACCTCTTGCGAAACTTTTAAAATCTTTTCAAATTCCTCTTTGAACTTTAAAGAATTTCTTCCATTTTCCTTATAAAATTCTGCATATCTGCCAGTATGGATTTCTACAGCATCTGCCCCTATTTGACTACAAGCTAAGACTTGGTCTGTGTCAGCTTCAACAAACATACTGACTATTATTCCTACCTTTTTTAACCTCTCCACACAACTTGCAAGACTTTTTTTATTCTTTTTAACATCTAAGCCGCCCTCTGTTGTAAGTTCCTGTCTTTTTTCTGGAACTATGCAAACAAAATCCGGTTTCACATCTAAAGCTATTTCAACTATCTCGTCTGTGGCAGCCATTTCAAGATTTAACTTTGTTTTGATAGACTTTTTTAAATCATAAACATCTTTATCTTGAATATGCCTTCTATCTTCTCTTAAATGCACCGTTATACTGTCTGCGCCAGCCTTTTCACATATCAATGCAGCGTCAACAATAGATGGCACATCACCTCTTCTTG
The DNA here is from genome assembly GCA_031269735.1 of Candidatus Endomicrobiellum cubanum. Lineage (GTDB taxonomy): Bacteria > Elusimicrobiota > Endomicrobiia > Endomicrobiales > Endomicrobiaceae > Endomicrobiellum > Endomicrobiellum cubanum. The sequence goes on from JAISYS010000002.1 coordinate 35,249, forward strand.
CTTGTCTTATCGTAGCTATATGGTCTATATTTACACCTAATTTTATCATTAAATCCTCTTTTTTTCTATCAACTGCCAACTTGGTCTGTCTAAAACCCCTTATATTTTTTGTATTGCTTTGCAAAAATTCAAAACATTATATGCATTAGAGTTCTAGATAGACCTAACTTCTTTACAGATATTAGTAACTAAACTTTCTGCAAGCTTTTTGATTTTCTCTAAATTTTTCCCTTCAACCATAACTCTTAATAGATTTTCTGTACCGGAATATCTGGCAAGAATACGACCATCTTTATCTAATAATTTCTCATACTCTTTTATTAACTTATAAGATTTTGGAAGTTGCTCTATAGGTATTCTCTTTTCAACTCTATTGTTTATAAGCACTTGTGGAAATTTTTCAAGACCTTCCATAAATTCAGACATTGTTTTACCAGACTCACACAATGCTCCAAGTAACATAATAGAGCTAAGAATTCCATCTCCTGTGGCTAAAATGTCCTTAAAAATAAAATGCCCTGACTGTTCTCCACCTAATGAAGAGTTATATTTCTTCATATCTTCAATAACATACCTATCTCCAACTTTAGATAAAACAATATTGATTTTTTCACTTTCCATAGCACGCACAAGCCCCAAATTTGCCATAACTGTAGAAACCAAAGTATTATTCTTTAATTTATTATTACTTTTTAGCCATTTTGCCATTGCAAAAAGAAAATAGTCTCCGTCTTTGATTATTCCTTTTTCATCCACACATACAAGCCTATCAGAATCTCCATCAAAAGCAAAGCCACAAAAAGCATTGTGTTTTTTTACGTGTTCTGCTACAACTTTTGGATACAAAGCTCCGCAATTAAAATTAATATTTTTTCCATTTGGTCTGGTATTTAAAGCAATAACTTTTGCTCCAAGTTTTCTTAACACATAAGGCACAATTTTATAAGCTGACCCGTTTGCACAATCAACAACTATAGTTTTTCCTTTTAGAGACTTACCTATAAAATTTTTTATTAAAAAATCTTCATAAAATTTTATAAGAGTTAGATCTTCTTTGATAGAGAACTTGGTATTTGCAATAACAGCTTTTAAATCTAAATACTTCTTTATTTTATGCTCTATTTTCTCTTCAACGCTGTCAGCAAGCTTAAATCCTTTTGAGTTAAAAATCTTCAAACCATTATCAATATAAGGGTTATGGCTTGCAGATATCACAATTGCTGCAGAATAATCACCATTTTTAACAAGTAAAGAAGCTGCAGCCGTAGGCATAACTCCACTAAAAACAGGCTTTACATCCATTTTGAGCATACCTTTTGCAAGTTCTTTCTGTATTTTTTTTCCAGATTCTCTTGTGTCTCTAATTATTAGAATATTTTTTTTATTCCCTAAAACTTCTGCAATCGCCATTCCAATAATATTAAGAGTGTTTTGGTCGAATGGAAAATTTGAACTATTACCTCTTATACCATCTGTACCAAATAATTTTTTCATACGTACCACGCATATAACCAAACAAAAAAAGCAAGAACTATAGCCAACAACTTTAACTGCCAATTCTTTTTTATTTTGCTGTAAATTTTTTTCATCGTTACTTTAGTACCTTACCATTTGATTTTATTATTTCCTTAAGTCTTGAAGCAGAAACATTTCCATGCAATTTACCATTATAAGCCACAGAAATCTTACCGGTTTCTTCTGAAACTACAATTACCAAAGCATCTGTAACTTCGCTTAATCCAAGTGCTGCTCTGTGCCTTGTGCCAAAAAGTTTAAAATTAGTTTCATGACTTAACGGGAGCAAGCAGCCTGCAGCCATAATTTTTCTGTTAAAAATAATCACTGCTCCGTCATGTAAAGGAGCAGACTTGTTCTTAAATATTGATAGTAAAAGCTCCCTTGAAATACTAGCATCTAAGACTATTCCCGTTTCCATAAAATTTTTTAACCCAACTTCATTCTCAAGTGCAATAAGTCCCCCCATGATAGATTTACTTAAATCTTCTACAGCTTCGACAATTTCTGTTACATAAGAATCCTCAATTTTGGATTTTGCACACCAAAGTTGACTACCTATTTGAGCTAAAATATTTCGGATTTCATTTTGAAATATCACAGCAAATATAATAACTGCCGCAAGCCAAAAATTTTCTAATAACCAAGATAAAGCTTTAAGGTGAAAAACATCTCTTGCTACTATAGTAAGTCCTAAAATAAACAAAATACCTATAACAATCTGGATAGCTCTTGTACCTTTAATGATTAAAATAAGTCTATAAAATATTAAAGCAAGTATAAGGATATCTAAAATATTAACTATGTAAACGTTGTAAATATACGACATTGCTTTCATTTAAACTCCCTTAAAAGCCTGAATCATTTTCAACACGTTGACAGTTTCTTTTACATCATGTACTCTTAAAATATCTGCACCACAAAAAGCTGTAAGAAAATTTGCCACTACAAAAGATGTCTTGTCTTCTCCTGACAAAGCCTTTACGAATCTTTTTCTCGATACTGCCCCAACAACCGCTCCAAGCGATGAAAAAGTTCTTATATTTTTTATTAATTCTAAATTGTGTTCAACAGTTTTGCCAAAACCGGCGCCTGGATCTACGAATATACACTCTTCTTGTATACCAAAATTTAACGCATAATTTCTTCTATCTAAAAGAAATTTAAAAACCTCAGATGTACAATCTTTGTATTTAGGTGACTTTTGCATATTTTTAGGCAATCCCTTCATATGCATTAATATTAAACCAGCTTTTACATTAGCAATAAGCTTTGCTAACTTTTCTTTTCCTACTCTTAAAGCAAAAATATCATTAATAATATCTGCCCCTTCATCCAAAGCGGCTTTCGCTGTCTCGTACTTATACGTATCTATAGAAATTGGAATTTTAAGTTTCTTTTTTATTTTTTTTAAAGCAGGTATTAACCTTTTTATCTCTGTCTTTGCATCTACAAAATTTGAACCAGGTCTAGACGATTCTGCTCCAATATCTATTATCCCAGCCCCACATTCTTCAAACTCCAAAGCTTGTCTTTGAGCTTTATCTGGACATGTAAGACCATCTCCTGAAAAAGAATCTGGATCCATATTTACAATACCCATAACAATTGGACACGAAAAATCCAGAGACTTATCTCTACATTTGAAAACTTTTTTATTGTTAATTAGTTGTTTAAAATTAAGTGCAACTTCTTTTAATCCAAACGGTTGCATTTTTAGTTTATCAAAAAGTTTTAAAATTTGAGTAAGATTTGCAAACAAAACTATATCTGAAAAACCTTTTTTAAACCTACTAACATCTTGACTTACAGAAACATCTGCTCCAACTGAAATTGCTTCTTGTTTTAATATATTTGCAGCTCTATTATCTATTTGTTCTATAATAACAGGAAAATTTATACCCTTTTGAGCAAGATATTCGTGAACAATACTGCTACTTCCCGTTTTTTTTGTAAGCTCTAAAGCATCTTTTAAATTATTTATAATGGCTTTTCTTACTATCACTTTTTATTTCCCTAATAAAGACATTGCCTCTTTCCTTGCTTTTTCATCTTCTGAAAATTTACCTCGGACGGATTGAGTAATAACAAGTGACCCTGTCTTTTTTATGCCACGCATTGTCATACACAAATGCTCAGCCTCAACAATAACCATGACACCATGAGGTTTTAATAATTGCATAACAGTATCAGATATTTGTTTGGTAAATCTTTCTTGTAATTGAAGTCTGTTTGCAAAAATTTCTATGAGCCTTATTAATTTTGAAATCCCTACAATTTTATCTTTTTGGGGGATATAAGCCATATGTACTTTCCCAAAAAAAGGAAGTAGGTGATGCTCGCAAAGAGAGTAAAAAGAAACATCCTTTATTAACACTATCTCTTCGTGCTCTTCGCTAGAGTACGAAATTGGAACTAGATCCAAAGAATCTATACTATTCCCAGACAGAACCTCTTTATAAAACTCTACAACTCTTTCTGGAGTACGTTTTATACCGTCCCTGTTTAAATCTTCTCCAAAAGATTCAAGTAAAAGTTTTATCGCTTCTTTTGCTTTTATCTCATCAAAATTAAACTTTTTCACTTTGTATATTTCCGCCTAAAATTTCTTTTTTTATTACATCTTTATCTAACAAAACATCTAAAGTTTCTGATGTACCATTTTTATCTTCCTTAACATTTTTTTCTTCTGTTATGGGAGTCAACTGTTCTCCTTTTATAATTTTATCTATGTCTTGACCAGTTAAGTTTTCCCTTTCTAAAAGATAATCTACAATTTTATTTAAAGTAATCATGTTCTCTTTTATAAGAGTTCCTGCTTTTTCTTTTGCACCATCTATAATATTTTTAATTTCTTCATCTACAATTTCAGAAGTTTTTCCTGAATGTCTATCCGAGTTTGAAATATCTCTTCCTAAAAATACTTCTTGGTTTGGTTTTTGAAGAGATATTGTCCCTACTTTATCACTCATACCAAACTCAGTAACCATTCTAGTAGCGATTTCTGTAGCTTTAGCTATATCGTTTTGAGCTCCCGTAGTAATTTCAGAGAACACAACCTCTTCTGCAACGCGACCTCCAAACAATATTGAGAGCCTGTCTAAAAGTTCTGTTTTTGAAGTTAGATATTTGTCTTGTTCTGGTAGTTGAAGAGTGTACCCCAAAGCAGGACCTCTTGGCACTATAGAAACTTTATGTACTGGATCGGCAAAAGGAAGAAGTTTTGCAACAAGAGCGTGCCCTGCCTCGTGATATGCAATAATTTTTTTTTCTTTATCAGACATCAAACGTGACTTTCTTTGTGGACCAGCAATTATTCTATCTATTGCCTCTTCCATATTCTTCATGCTTACACTCTTTTGCCCATGCCTTGCAGCTAAAAGTGCTGCTTCATTTACAAGATTTGCAAGGTCAGCTCCAACAAAACCAGGCGTTCTTCTTGCTATAACATTTAAATTTACATCATCACCTAATGCAACTTTTCTTGAATGTACAGTTAATATTTCTTCTCTATCTTTTAGATCAGGACTTGGCACTACAACTTGTCTATCAAATCTCCCAGGTCTAAGCAATGCTGGATCTAAAACATCTGGTCTATTAGTTGCTGCAATTAAAATAACACCTTCCTTAGTATCAAAACCATCCATTTCCACAAGGAGTTGATTTAAAGTTTGTTCCCTCTCATCATGCCCACCACCAATACCAGCAAATCTATGCCTTCCAACAGCATCAATTTCATCTACAAAAAGTAAACAGGGAGCAGATTTTCTACCTTTATCAAATAAGTCTCTGACTCTAGAAGCGCCAACTCCAACAAACATTTCAACAAACTCTGAACCGCTAGAAGAAAAAAATGGAACTCCTGCTTCACCAGCAACTGCTTTTGCAAGCAAAGTTTTACCTGTACCTGGAGAACCAAAAAGCAGAACTCCTTTTGGAATCTTTCCACCTAATTTTTGAAATTTCGCAGGATCTTTTAAAAATTCTATTATTTCTTGTAACTCTTCTTTAGCCTCATTACAACCAGCAACATCTTTAAAAGTAACTTTTGTTGCAGCATTATTGCCTGCTAGTTTAGCTTTTGCCTTGCCAAAAGACATGGCCTGCTTGCTGCCACCAGCCATACCTTTCATCATCCAAAGCCAAAATAAAATCAAAAGAATTATAGGACCCCAATTAAGCAAAATTGGCGCAAGCCAACCATTTCTTTGCGCAGAAGAAAATTCCAAAACGTTATTATCTTCCATATCCTTTATTAAGTTAGGATCGTCCATAGGTATTGTTTTAAACTTTTTTAGAACACCATCTGTGTCCCTAAATTGTCCTCTTATAAAATCTGGAGAAACAACTACCTTAGATACACTTTTAGCCTTTATATATTGCTTAAATTGAGAATACTCTAAATCTACTTCTTGCCCTCTTTGCTTTGACGAATTTATGAGCATAAAAACAATTATAAAAAGCATTATCCAAAAAAATACAAACCACGGATTTTTCTTTTTCATTTATTAAACTCCTTTATTCTCCCTACGTATGGCAACTGCCTAAAAAATCCGCTATAATCTAAGCCATAACCTACAATAAAATCATTGCCAATTTCAAAACAGCTATAATCTATGGGGACATCTTTTTGACGAGCACATTTTTTATCAAGAAAAACGCAAGTTTTTATACTTTTAGGTTTGTTTGCAGATATTTTACCTATCAAAAAATCTAAAGTTACGCCGCTATCAGCAATATCTTCCACTATCAAAACGTCTTTACCTCTTGATTCCTCTTTAAAATCAGAAATTACTTTCACTCTTCCCGATGACTGTCCTCCAGAATAAGAACTAACACGTATAAAATCAATAGCGCACCTAACATCTAAGTTACGTACCAAATCCGCACAAAAGATAAAACTGCCGTTTAAAACTGCAACTACAACAAGATCTTTATTTTCATAGTCCTTAGATATTTGAGAAGATATCGCAAAAATCCTCTTTTGTATTTGTCTTTCTGGAAAAAGAATTTCTACTGTATAATTTTCTTTGTTAATCATCACTTTTATCCCTTTAGGGTCTGCCTTAAAAACCCTTTAAAAAATACGCGTTTGTTTCTTTTATCTTAAAAACCCAATCAGCAGACAATCTATACACAGATTTGTCTAAAGACAAAATTTTATACATTATTAAATTTATGCACAAGTTGTTATCTTTTTTTTGAGGTAAAATATCTCGTAAAATCCTAAATCTAATTGCCTCATTATATCGCAAAAACATTGTTAAATCAAGCAAAATTTGATTTTTGCGAAATTTTACACATTTTTTTAAAAATTTAGCTGAAACTATATTTAAATAGTGATTTTCTCTAGTTTGTATACAACTCAAAGAAAATATATGTTCAAGTGCCATTGAATTAATTTTCTCGCAAGCAGGAATAAGCGAATGTCTTATTTTATTTCTTGTATAGATATCTGTAAAATTCGAGCTGTCTGTACAAAATGGTAATTGATGCTTTTTTACATAATGTTCAATAAAATCCCTCTTAATTGGAAGAAGCGGACGAATTATTACAACATTTTTAGAAAGACCTCTTTCTTGAGGTATGCCTGAAAAATTTCCACTGCCTCTAAGTAACCACATTAAAACAGTTTCTGCATTGTCGTTTGCATTATGGGCTGTTGAAATTTTATTAAAATTATATTTTTCTGCTATTTTATGCAAACTGACATATCTTAAATCGCGACCTGCAGTTTCTATAGAGACATTATTACTCTTAGAGTGCCCCTCTACATCAATTGACTCTAGAATACAATCTATATTCAATTTTTCTGAAAAACTCTTAACTATTAAAGCCTCTTTTTTAGATTCTTTTCTTAAATTATGATTAAAGTTTACGCTTAACAAATCAATATTTATTTTCTTTTTAAGGCGCCAAAACATATGCAGCATACACATAGAATCCATTCCACCAGACACAGCCAAAACTATCCTATTTCTAGCACAAACAAATCTATTGTGAGTAACATTTTTATAAAATAATTCCCAAGCTTTCATTTACTTAAAAACCTTTTAAAGAAAAACTTTGCTTGTACGTGTTTTGATGGATAAATAAGCATTGTAAAATTTTTAATAAAAGCTAGTATATACTTGTCAGGATGAATAGCTATATATTTATTGTGCCATAGAGGACAAAGCTTGTCTTTAAAACTTTTTAAAAGTTCTAAGTTATAATTAAAGTGTTCTGCAAACATAAACATTTTTGCAAAATATTTTACTACTTCTTCCTGAGAACCTGCTTCAAAAGAATAAGCAAATCCCAAATCAAACCACGTGTATCCATTGTTTTTGGCCCACAAAATATTTTTAAAAATTATGTAAGAAAAAATATCCTCTTGAAAAGATAAATATCTAACAACACCTGAAGAAATTTCATGTTTGCTGTTTGTCTTTTCTAACACAGAAAAAGCATATAATTTACCGTCTTTTTCTACAACACTGAAATCCATATCTTTCATATACGTAGGCTCATAATTGCCCGGTATGAAGTTTATTGGAATAAAGTTTGTAGCCTTTCTCCATTCTTTATCTATATCTGCAAACACTTCTTTATACTCATAAAATTGTTCAGAATTTAAAATTTTATATTTAAAACCTAAATTTTCTATATTTTCTTCCAATTCACAAAAATTTTTAAAATGTTGGTCTTTTTCATCAAATATCCTTAATTGAATTTTTGCGTCTTGCCCAATATTAAAAATATCCAGTCCTATGTCATCATATATTTGCACATATTTATGATCTATGCCTATAAAAGCAGGCTTTACAGATGCATTATCAGCAAGTTCCTTAAATTGCCACAAAAGCTCATTTTTATGAGCTCTATTACCTACAGGATCACCTAAAGCAATCCAACTATCTCCAGATTTACCATACATTATAAAAGCATCTTTTTGCTCGTTAACTATATAATTTTTATCTTTAGATAAAGCATTTAGAGAATACACAGAATCTGAAGAGTATACTATTCTTTCTATATCCCTTTTTGTAAACAATATGGGGGTTCTAAAAAAGTTTCTGGAAATTTGCTCTAAAATCACTATTCCTATTATAATGCCCATACCAAAACTTGCTCTTAAAAATCTTGCAGTATCTGTTGTACTTATTAAAAGATTTCTAAAAAATATATCTAAGTGAATCCAAGAGAAAATATCCTGCTTATTTATAAAAAAACCTATCCAAACTGAAAGAACAAAAACGCCTCCAACTGCACTAAACCACCAATTACTGAAAGCAGTATTAAATATAGAAATGTCTCTATAAAAATACTGTTTTGAAGATGCAAGAGCTATAAACAAAACAACAAAACACACAAGGACTAAAAGAGACTCTCCTGCAATAAGTATTAAAATAATTGCAGATACTATTAAAGCACACGCTATAGACCAAGCTTTTTTAATTCTAAGTTGTAAGCCTCTAGAAACAAAAAGCAAAACAATTGATGTGACGCTAAGCAAAAAGTGAGATAAATCCGTAAACCAGGATGGTAATAAATTAATAATAAACTTTAACTGTGCAACATCAAAAGGAGTTGCCGTAGAAAACATTGAAACCATACCAGCAACAAATGAAGATAAGGCAAGTACTTGCACTATAACAGAAGATATTGTTTTGCCAAATATCCTTGTCCTATCTTGAAACTTTTTAGTAAGTACCATCAATTCAAAAGAACCTAAAAGTATAAGGGCTATAAGTAAAGGAAAAAAATAAAATATTGCCCTGTACGCAAGAAGCGCACCTATAACACCAGGGTTACTAGCAGCTTGAGGCATTAGCAAAGTAATTGAAGTTTCAAAAATCCCCATTCCTCCTGGTACCTGACTTACAATTACAGCAAATTGTGTAACAAGAAAGACTTTCAGCAAAACAAAGTATGAAACAAAACCATCAGGCATTAAAACATATAAAGTTAGAGACGCCACTAACCAATCCAAAGTTGCTAGTAAAATTTGCCAAAGCACTATTTTGATATTAGGGAACGTTATTGTCCATTTAAATATTTTTATAGGTCTAGAATGTAAAGTACTTAAAAATATGTATAAAAATAAAATTAAAATTGAAAAAAGACCTATTGTTTTTGTAGACAAACCTACATTTAATACACTTTCTAAAGAAACTGGCGCAAAAGTAAAAATAAATCCACCAACTGCAAGTAGCCCAAGCCATATCGTTCCCGAAGAAAATATAAGAACCTTAGTAATATCAACCATTGAAACATTGTACAACGAATAAAGTCTGTATCTTATTGAACCGCCAAAAAGCATTGAATAGCCTGTATTATTTGCTAAAACATTACTTATAAAGCATGTAAATAGAATATCTTTAGGTTTTAAAGAAACTTTTGAGTTTATATACTTAAAAGCAACTATATCATAACCACCTAAAATAAAATAATACGACAATGCAAGCGACATAGCTAAAAATATTTTAAAAAAAGGTATGGCTTTTAAAGCATTGATTATATCTGTATAACTTAAATTCTTTAGTTGATTATGTAGAAGTATTAACGCTCCAACAAAAATTAAAAAACCTATTGGCAAAAGAAAAAACTTTACCCAATTTTTCACTTTATATATCCTTGATTTTAATTTACTCGATTAAACTGCTGAATTTTAGGTATTAAAAATTTTATAATATATAATGAAAAAAAGAAAGCGCTTATTTAGATTTTTACATTTTAAATGAGCACTTTTATTATAAGTTTGTTTAAAATAACAATATCATAAGCTCTATACCCTCCATTATCAAGTTTTTGCTGAAAGCTTACTATTTGTCTCTGATGTTCAGTAATATCGTAATATACATCACCTATTTTTGAATCATTTTTTCTATAATGTCCTTTTAGTGTTAGATATTTAATAACTTCTGAATTTCTATCCTCTTCTGATATTATAAATATTTACTAAAATCTCTTCACTAGTTCTTTGAATAATACTATTATTCAAAACTGTATTCTTTTTTGCCACATCTTCTGAACTTATTGTAACCATCTTTACTGTCTATGTCCATTTCCATTATGTAAAATTTTTGGGAGTTTATTGTACAAAAAGTATATTTAATTAATTTTTTGTACAATAATATAATTCCAAAAAAGGGTTTATCGTGAAAAAAGTTATATTAAAAGCTAAAGAAATAAAGAAAGCAAAAGAATAAAAAGCGGTCACAAATGGGCTTTTTCAAATGAAATTAAACAAACAGAAGGCAACATCCAAACAGGAGAAATTGTTGCTTTACATGACAGTACTTTAAACTTTATAGGATTAGGATTATAAAATCCTAATCCTATAATAGCATTTAGACTTATTACAGATAAACAAGAAGATATAAATGTATCTTTTTGGGAACAACGAATAGAAAAAGTGAAACTTCTAAGAGAATTTGCTTATCCTGACGAACAATCTTATAGAGTAGTTTTTGGAGAGTCAGATGGTTTACCAGGAGTCATTTTAGACAAATATGAGGACTATATTTGTGGGCACTTTGTATTCTCTGGAGCTGACAAATATAAAGATGACATTTTAGAAGCAACAAAAAATATTTTTAAACCAAAAGGTATTTTTTTAAAAAATGACACGTACTTTAGAAAACTTAAAAATTTAAATCTTCAAAATATAATGTACTATGGCAACATACCAGAAAATATTGTAATTTGGGGAAATAAAATAAATTTCTATGTTGACTTAAAACCTGACTTGAGCATTAGGGTTTCCCTATTCCTCCTTTTTTATGAGTGCTTTTCCATTTTTTTCGTTAAAAAGGGAAGTCAGGAGTCAGGAGAAAAACTAGATATTGACAATCTTGTATCACAACTTCAAAAAATAGACTACGTGAAGGTAAAATTTGTAACCATATAATTTTGTGTCAAATAAAACTCACAACACTATAAA
>JAISYS010000023.1 GCA_031269735.1 Candidatus Endomicrobiellum cubanum
ATTGCTTGTAGATTTGAGGATATATAGAGTTGCTTTTAGTGGGACTGTGAAAAATTTTGTGTAAAGTTACCTTTTGCCGAGTAGACCTAGGGATTTCATCCTCAGTCTCTCTTGACTTGACCTTTTGGGTTCCCCCGAAAGGTCAAGTCAGGGGTTAAATCCTATAAACAAACAATTCTTTATATTTTTATATATTCTTTTGATAATTCGACAATAATATAGGCAGAAATAATACCTATAATCGCTCCCACAAAAACGTCAGAAGGGAAATGGCTTCCTGCATATATTCTATAGAAACCTGAAAATACTCCAAAGAAAATATATAAATACCAATATTTTCTTACTTGTATAAACATAAATGTAGATATTGAGAATGCCAATCCTGTGTGTCCAGACGGGAAAGAGTTTCTATGGACTTGCTCGTAAATTATATTTACATTTTCATCTCCAAAAACAGCTAAAGGGCGTGGCCTTTCAAAATAAGTTTTCATAGAATACTCAATTACGCTGCCGACAGCTAAAACGCTTGCTAAAAGAGCAAAGTTTGTCCAAAAAGTATCTTTTTTGTTTTGCCATAGTATTACTAGACATATTACAAGAATTATTAAAAAACTAATATTAATATCTTTGGAATCAAAATAAGAGATAGGAGCTAGAAAAGTGTATAAAGCTTTACACTTTAAAGAGTCATTAATAAATTTAAATAGTGTATGGTCATACCTTATTAGTTCTTTATATATGGTGTTTTGTTTAATTATATAGCTTTTAGAATATTCTTTTGGAAGCTTTGATGGATTAAATGAATGGCATATAGTAAAAAAGAAGTTTTTTATTTTTACTCCATTTCTGTAAATTGGGAGTGTCTTTATTCCCTGGTAAGATGAAAAAGCTTGAGTACCATATCTGTCTTGTGGGTTAGCAAAAAAGAAATCATTACAAATAAATAAACCGTCTTTGTTTTGAAACTTTTTTAAATCTTTTTGCCAAAAGTCGTAAGCATTAGGACTATCGCTTATACAAAATACTCTTAATTCTGGTACGCAATACTGAAGTTGACTAGCTAGGTAGCTTTTATAAGTAAAAATAAAAGGTTTATTGCTTTGTGGATAGGAGTTTAATATTTTTTTTATTTCATTCCCAACTTCTTTCCAGCCATAGACTTCATTTGTAATGTCTATTCTTTCAGTTTCAGGAATGCCATGTTTTACGTTTTCTATTTGGTCTTTAGGTAAAAAATTTTTTATTGGCACTATTCTATAAAATATATGCAGTGGGACAATGATAATCATTAAAAATGCCAGTCCCCAAGATAAATAAGAATAAATTCTAAACCATTTTATTGTCCAAAATTTTAATGTTAAATGAGCGACATAAATAGAAAGTACTAAGTACCCCATAATAGGCCAATGGGGTAGTATTTCATTAAATGTCGCTACAAAGTTGAATAAAAAAAGTATAGGGATTGAAAAGCAGAAAATAAGTGAAGATGCTGTATTTTTTTTCTTCAACGTATCTTTTAAACATAAATAGATGGATACTACAAAAGTTATAAACAGTAAAGGAGAGATGTATCCAGCTTGAGCCCCTATTGCTTTTGCTAATAAATCAAAAGAAAATTTCGCAATTGAGCTGCCAAAACCATGGTTAAATTGAAATCCAAAAGATGCCCAATTATTTTGTATATTCCACAATATTACGGGCAAAAATATTATAAAAGATATTGAAATAGCAAAATATGGTTCTATCCTTGTAAACCAAAATCTGTGTTTTTTAGATAAAATAAGAAATAAAATTGCAGAAATAGGTAAAAACACAGCATTATATTTAGAAAGCATTGCAAGACCTGTAAAGAGGCCAAACAAATACCAAAACTTAATACTAGATGTTTCTACTATTTTGATAAAAGTAAGTAAAGATAAAAGCCAGAATAAAGCTAGTGGAGAGTCTGGAATTGCTATTACTGCTCCAAGAAAAGAGAATACAGGCAGGAAGTTTAATAATAAAACGCTAATAAAAGCAGTTTTTTCGTCATAGAGTTTCTTTGCGCATATGTATAAAATCCAGCTAGATAAAAAGAAAATTAAAACAGCTGGAAATCTAACTGCAAATTCTGTATTTGTAAAAAAAAAGTTAGATGCTTTAATTAGATACGCAATCATTGGAGGATGATCGAAATAAGATAAACTTGAAGATTTTGTATAAGTAAAATAATGAGCCTCATCTATTGTGAGTCCTATTTTGCCTATTATCAAAAGTCTAACAAGACTTGAGAAAATATTTGTTATCCAAAACCACAGTTTGTAGTTCATTCAATTACTTCCCTAATATTTTAAAATCTTTAACGCATATTCTTTATACGCTTTAGTTTGTTTTAGAAAGACATTTTTAGTTTTAATACTTTAAATAGATATTTAATTAGAGTCGCTGGTTTTAATTTAGATTCTCCGGCAAATCTTTTCAAAAAGACTATAGGTGATTCTTTTACTTTGAGTTTATTCTTTTTTATATGATATATAACTTCTGTTACTATAAAAGGATCGTTAGCTTTTAGCTTAGATACAAATTTTTGAAGAGCCTCTTTTTTATACATTCTATAACCTGAAGTCGGATCTTTTATAGTTACGCCTAAAATCGTAGATAGGTATAATCGTGACAATTTGCTTATTAATCTCCGGAGTAAAGTTCTTTGTTCATCCTTCCCATTATCTATGTATCTAGACCCTATAACAACGTCACAATCTTTTATAACTTTCAAAAACTCCTGAATATATTTAGGATGATGAGAGCCATCTCCATCCATTTCTACTATAAAGTCTGCTTTCATATCCAGGGCTTTAATAAAACCATCTTTACCAGCATATCCTCTACCTTTTTTTTCTTTCCTTAGCAGCAAGTGAACTTTACTATTTTGTTTTGCAATATCTTCAACTATTTTATATGTGCCATCTGGAGACATATCGTCCACAATTAACACGTTTAAGTCTATTCCGCAATTTAGAACGTCATTAATTATTTTCTTTATATTGTAGGCTTCATTATATGTTGGAATCATAACCACAGTTTTCATTATATTCCCTTACAGATTTTATTTTGTTTAGTTTAGAGGCTGTCTAAAACTCTTAAGATAGACTAAAGATACTTTTCTATAGCATTAATTACTTCTCTTGACTTGATTGTTTGCATACAATTGTTTTCTAAATAACATTCCTGCTTATAACAAGTAATACAATCTTTTTTCCCTTGTATTTTTAGACCTCTAGAGTATATTTCTATTTCGTTAATAGAAGTTGGTCCAAAAAGTGCTACAACATTCTTTTTAAGGCCTACAGCAGCGTGTAGAGCCATTGTGTCACCACATAAGACAGTGTCACATAAATTTATTTTTGCAAAAAAGTCAGAGATTGTATTATTTGTTCCAGCAGATATTACATCAGGAATATTTTCTTTTAAGATAGCATTAATTTCTTTTTCATCTTGTTTTCCACCCAACAATAAGACAATGTTCCCTTTCTTTGAAAAATGTTTTGCAGTTTCAATAAAACCCTCTAAGGTCCACTTTTTTAGGTTCCATCTTTTCCCAGCTCCAGGGTTTATACCTAAAATTTTTTTACTTAAAGCGATATTATTAGTATTTAAAAAATTTAAAGCTTTTTCCTGCGCTTCTTTTTGAAGAGGTACTATTATTTCGTAGTTGTCTTTTGGTAATGACACGATTTGTGCCATCCAATGTTGATATGTGAAGTGATTGTTTTTTTTAAGTTCGTCATAAGCGCTCATCTTAAGCCATTGTAGCGCAAAGTCATTAGAAGCGACAATGTTTCTATTGTCGTCTAATGTAAAGCCTATAACTTTTGCTTTGTTTGATAGTTTAGCAAGAGACAGACTCTCAAATGCAAGATCTAGATTTATAACAATATCAAAAAAGTTGTTTATAAGGAAGTTAGATATATTTTCATCATTTGCGATAATATTATTTATAAAAGCGTTATGCTCAAGAACAGCTGCATTCTTACTGTCTACAATCCAAGATATTGTGCTTTTTGGGTACAGTTCTTTTAAACCCCAAAGTACAAATGTGCTTCTTAAAACATCTCCCATAGCACCAAGTTTTATAATTAAAATGCGTTTATTTTCTTGCGAATTTGAAATCTTTTTATATTGATTACATTCTTCACACAAAATACCATCATTTTTTTGATAAGAACAGGGTCTATCTAGTGGAAAATTTAGACAGTCAGTGTTTATTGTAAAATTTTTCATATCTTGGTATAATAATTAGCATATCTTGATAAACATTTCAAGAAAGTAGTTTAAGTACATCAAAGTTTATGGTTTTGAAATCTCGAGAGCATCTATGGAAAAGATTTTTAATAAAAAAAACACACTGTTTTTAGTTACCTTTGTGGTTTTATTTAAGATTTTCTTAGCTGCTACTACTTCACTTCATCCTGACGAAGCATATTACTGGTTGTGGTCAAAAAAATTGGCACTTAGCTATTACGATCACCCTCCTATGGTTGCATGGTTTATAAAAATCACCACTTTATTATCTGATTCTGAGCTTTTTGTTAGGCTTTCTTCTATAATTGTAACAGTAATATTGAGCATTTTGCTTTGGAAATTTGTAAAAAAGCTTTTTAATGAAATGGTAGCTTCAGCTTCCGTTGTCATATTAAATACATTACCGCTTATGTTGGTTGGGTCTGTAATCATTACGCCTGATACGCCAGTTGTTCTCTTTTTTTCATTTGCTGTATATTATCAGTGGCGTTTAATAGAGTCTAATGAGATGAAGTATTGGTATATAGTAGGCTTTTTCCTTGGATTATCATTACTTTCAAAATATACTGCGATTTTATTTGTTTTAAGTTTAGCTACGTACATACTACTAGATGGAAAGCTAAAGTGGCTAAAAAATAAGCATTTTTATTTTATGTTTATTGTGGCTTTCATAACTTTTTTACCTGTGGTTATATGGAACTCCAAAAATGAATGGATTTCTTTTATTTTTCAGTTTAAGCATGGAGCCTCTGGTAGTAAATTACATTTAAGTTATGTATTTGAATATCTAGGAGCCCAATGCTTGGTAGCAGGACCGTTTATTTTTATTTTAGGTATTATTTCTGCTATACATTATTTAAAACCTAAAAATACAGTGTTTAAACATAAACAAAGATTTTTATTTTCTTTTTCAGTGCCTATAATAGCAATATTTATGATTACTGCACTAAAAAGCTATCCCGGAGCTAATTGGCCAGCATTCGCCTATTTTGCTTTTAGTATCATGACAGCTCAATTCTTACTTACTTCAAATTCTAAGTTAAAAAAAGATATCCTTTTAATTGGGATTGTTTTTAATTTTGTGGCTTCGATTCTTTTAGGATTACATATAAGATATGCAATATTTCCTCTTTATAGATTTTCTAAAGATGCTGCAATTGCTGATGCAACAAATTGGTTTACAGGATGGCAAGAATTAGGTACTAATATTTTGCATAGAGGTGTTAAATATGCAGTAACAGAGTCTCATCAATGGGGTGGAGTGATAGCTTACTATACAAAGGGCAAGGTCGGTGTTGTGCTAGACAATGATAGGCAGAACCAATTTGCATATTGGGATGTTCCTAGAGATTTAGAGATTTCAAAAACTGCAGTAGTAAAAATAGATAATCATTTAGGTGAAGATTTTAATTCTATAAAAGGCGCAGAGGTCATAAATATTCAAAGGAATGGTGCTCCAATACGCCAATACGCTATTGTAGAGTTAGAAGGATACGAGCTTAAAAATAAAAAAAATCAAAAAAAGTAGTATAATCAATTGCGTCTCTTGATTAATATAAACTTAATTTATAAACCGTATAACAAATATAAATTATATACATTATATTTTCTATTTTATTAAGGAATACTTATGAAGAAATTACCAGTAGGGACACAGGCATTTGAGAAGTTAATAAGAGAAAATAAGCTCTATGTAGACAAAACAGAACATATATATAACTTAATAAACAATGGGTCTGTTTATTTTCTTTCAAGACCAAGAAGATTTGGTAAATCATTACTTATAAGTACAATTAAAGAATTATTTAAAGGGAACAAAGAAATATTTGAAGGGTTATATATATATGACAAATGGGATTGGACTAAACAATATCCTGTTATTCATTTGGATTTTACAGAGATACAATATGCGACAGCAGAACAATTAGAAATTTCACTTGATAAGTTCTTAGAAGATACAGCAAAAAGAGAAAAGATTACACTTGACCAAACAGAAACGCGTCTTATAGGAGTTAAGTTTGCAGAGCTAATAGAGAAGTTACATAAGAGTACAGGGCAACAAGTAGTGATATTGATAGATGAATATGATAAACCAATGATAGATAGTTTAAATAAAGCAAAAGAAGTAAATCAAGAGATAAAAGAAAGACTGCATAATTTTTATCAAGTGATAAAAGGGAGTGATGAACATATAAAGTTTATGTTTATGACAGGAGTATCAAGATTTGCAGGATTATCAGTGTTTTCAGCTTTGAATAATTTAAATGATATAACAATGGACAACAAGTACGGTTCAATATGTGGATACACACAAGAAGAACTAGAGAGTAGTTTTAAGGAATATATAGGAAGTACAGCAGGATATATGGGAATAAGCAAAGAAGAGTTGTTATCAAAGATAAAGTACTGGTATAACGGATACAAATGGAAAGGGAAAGAAAAAGTGTATAATCCATTTTCAACATTATCGTTTTTTGATAAACAAGAATTCATAGGATATTGGTTTAACACAGGAACACCAACATTTCTTATTGAACAAATAAAGAAGAAAGGCGATTTGGAATTGTTATCAGAAGCTAGAGTAGTAAGTTCAGCAACATTAAGAGGAAATAGCGATTATGCAAATGTAAATAGTATGGCATTACTATTTCAGACAGGATATTTGACTATAAAGGAAGAAGAAATAGTAGAAGATGAATCGGAATATATAATAGATTTCCCAAATTATGAAGTAAAGAGTGCATTTTTAGGTGATTTGCTAGAAGCATATACAAAGAAAGACATAACAGAAGTACAAGCATTAAGAGGAAAGCTGCTAAAAGTAATGAGGAGTAAGGATTCAGTAGGATTAGAGGGAATACTAAAAAGTCTGTATGCAAATATACCGTATAGTTTACATATAGGCAAAGAAGCGTATTATCATTCATTGTTTTTAATGTTGGCGAGGGCAACAGGAATAGAAGTAAACAGTGAAGTATTGACAGATAAAGGGAGAATAGATGTA
The DNA here is from genome assembly GCA_031269735.1 of Candidatus Endomicrobiellum cubanum. Lineage (GTDB taxonomy): Bacteria > Elusimicrobiota > Endomicrobiia > Endomicrobiales > Endomicrobiaceae > Endomicrobiellum > Endomicrobiellum cubanum. Next base: position 7,286 of record JAISYS010000023.1, read on the forward strand.
GTGTTAAAGCACAAAGATTTTGTAGTAGTGGTAGAGATAAAGTACAGTAAAGGGAATAATAAGGTAAAAGGAATGATAAAAGAAGCAATGGAACAGATAAGAACAAAGAAGTATTATGAAAAGTATGTAGGGAGTGATGGAAATAGGAATAAAGTTGTATTATTAGCGATAGGATTTAGTGAGAATAAAGAAATTGTTTGTAGATTTGAGGATATATAAAGAAATTTTTGTGCAATTCTATAGAAGTTCAGCTCTCTTCTTTGTTAATCTTTGAGGAACTTTGACCATATCAGCAATTACCTTGTGCAATAGGAAATAAACAGTAAGAATATTCGAAATAGGAAGTAAAGAGATTAAGTCATTATGGTTATGCTAGTAATATTAATACAATAAAGAAAATATGAGGAAAGCATTAAAAAGGATTTTTTGTTAGTTTTTATAAGAAGAGGAAGTGAGAGAATGAGGAATAAGGAAGTTTTATTGTTTATGAGTTTCTGTTGTATTTTGCTTGTTAATCAGATGTATGGAGGGCAAGAAGTAGTGATAAATGGTTGAGATATACGTAACACTGCGGTTGCAGGAAATGGGAATATTGAGAAGAGTGGACAATCACCATTTAATAACGATGCGAATTCTAATACCTAACTTCGTCGGATTAGTAAAAAAAGATGAGATGTATATATAAAAATATTAAAGGAGTGGTCACCAAAGTGACCAAGTCAGGAGGAGGAGTTGGGTTAGCAGAAATAGGAGTAATTAGTATAATGGGAGTCATAAGTGGTAGGGGATATATTGGAGCAAGAGAAAGAATGGAAGGAATGCTGAAAGTAGAATATGCTATTTAAGTTAAAAGTTATTAAAAGTGAAGAAAATCAAAAAATATAGTATAATTAAACAGAACTATTAATATCTTAGAGATTTTATTTTGAATACTTTGTATAGAGAGTTTTATATCCTGAAATGAAAAAAGTTTATCTTGCATTTTTATGGCATCAGCACCAACCAGTTTATAAAAATCCTAACACAGGAATTTATGACCTTCCATGGGTTAGGTTGCATGCGACTAAAGATTATTATGATATGGTCGCAATATTAGATAACTACCCAAAAATTAAATCTAACATAAATTTAGTCCCTTCTTTGCTTGCTCAGCTTGAAGACTACGCTTCTGGAAAAGCAAAAGATAAATTTTTAGAAGTAACTTTAAAAGCAGCAAGTGATTTAACAGAAGAAGACAAAATTTTTATTCTAAATAATTTTTTTATGGCTAATTGGGATACAATGATTGCTCCTCATGATAGATATAATGAACTTTTAGAAAAGAGAGGCAGAGAAACCTTTAGAGATTGGAATAAAAACATTTGTAAAACATTTAATGTGGAAGATTTTAGAGATTTGCAGGTTTGGTTTAACCTATCTTGGACAGACCCATATTGGCGTAAAAATGACAAGTTTATAGCGCAATTATATAGTAAAGGTAGAGATTTTACAGAAGAAGATAAAAATAAACTTATACAAAAACATATAGAAATTTGTGGTATGGTTGTAAAAAAACATAAAGAATTGCAAGATAAAGGACAAATTGATGTTTCTGTAACGCCATTTTATCATCCCATACTTCCTCTTTTATGCGATACAAATTCTGCTCTTGAGGCAACGCCAAAAATTAACCTTCCTTCTAAAAGATTTGCTTATCCTGAAGATGCTTTATGGCATATAAACACTGCAGTGTCCTACTATCAAAATATTTTTGGTAGAAAACCTTTAGGCATGTGGCCATCTGAAGGTTCTATATCTAACGCTACAGTTGACCTAATTAGCGATACAGGATTGAAATGGATAGCCACAGATGAATCAGTTTTGTTTAACAGCGCAAAATATCTTAATGGAGATAGAAGACATTTATTTAAACCTTTTAAATTAAATATTAATGGTAAAAATTTAGATATTATATTTAGGGACCATGGTTTATCTGATTCTATAGGTTTTGTTTACTCAAAATGGGCCCCGCAAGATGCAGCTAATGATTTTATAAACAAAGTAAAAAGTATAGGCGAATATGCTTCTAGTATTTGTGAAGCTCCACTGGTTTCTGTGATTTTAGACGGGGACAATTGTTGGGAATATTATTCAAACGATGGCTGGGATTTTTTACAAGCGCTGTACGAAAGACTAAGTACAGAGGCTAACATAGAAACTGTAAGAATAAGTGAATATCTTGAGAAGTTTCCTCCAAGTGACACAATAACAAATTTAACTGCAGGATCGTGGATTAATGGAAATTTTGGTGTTTGGATAGGGCACCAAGAAGATAATATTTCTTGGGAATATTTAGCTGCTACAAGAGATTTTATTAAAGACCATTTTAATAAACATCCAGAACTTAAAGGTACGGATGTAGAAAAAGAAGTTTTAAATAATTTGCATATTGCGCAAGGTTCAGATTGGAACTGGTGGTATGGTGATGACCATTCTTCTAGTAGTGATGGCGAGTTTGATTTTATATATAGACAGCATTTGATAAAAATATACGAAATTTTGGGCCAAGAGGTGCCAGCTGTTTTTTATAAATCTATAAACAGCGCCCAAAATAAATATGATAAAATTATAAAACCACAGGATTTTATATATCCCAAAATTGATGGTAATGTTACAGATTTTTTTGAATGGAAAAATTCTGGTTATTATGAGATTGGTCGTTCTGGTGGCTCTATGCATCAAATCTCTACCGTTTTAAAATCTTTTAATTTTGGATTTGATATTAAAAATTTTTACTTGAAGTTAGATTTAAACAAGCAAAATATATCCAAACCATTAGAAGAGTATAATTTTAATTTGGTATTTATAAGACCATTAGAGGTGAAAATTGTTTTGAAAATTAACAGTAATAAACAAATAAAAAATATTTCAATTGTTTACAATGGACAAGAAACTATTGAAGATTCAGTCAAAGCTAATTTTGGAAGTAGTATAGAGCTTTCTATACCGTTTGAAAGTTTGAAGTTTCCTTGTAAGTATGATAATATAGAATTTGTAGTTAGCGTTAATGAAGACTCTTATGAAGTTGAAAGATGGCCATATCAGTCTTCAATCATAATACCTCAACCTGATGAAAATTTCAACTTTTTAAATTGGTCGCTGTAAAACAAAGCAAAGTTTTAATATTTTTTGTAAGATTTAAAAGAATAGTGCAGTTTGAAGAAATTTACTACAGATGGAAAGAATATATTGGTTTTGGAGTGAAATATATTCGAATAATAAGTTGATTCTTATTAAGGCTGAGAAGGTTTTTATAATGTGTGGGATTTAAAGTTGAAATTACATAAAAATGAAAGATATTGCGATTATTATTGTTACTGGCGTTATAAAGTATTGAGGATATGTTAAAAAAAACAGTAGTAGCTTCTACTTCTTTTGCTCAAAAAATTGGCATAAATCCAGGTGTTGCAGTTTTAGATGTTCTTTAAAAAATTGCTTAATTTAAAAGATAAATGTCGTTTTAAAAGAAGGTGTTGTTATGAGTGAAAAAAATGTAGCTTCAGTAAAATTTGTTAATTCTAAATCAGAGAAGATATTTAATCTAAAAGAACATGCTCTAATAGGTATAAGTCCATTTAATAGTTATTATTCGGAAGAGAATTTAAAACGATTATTTGCGTGGGGATTGAACCTGAACCATTTTAAAGAAGTAAATATCTTTATTCCTGATGGGATTTCAGCCTATACTCTTCAGGCAATGGGTTATTCTGAAGAGAAGGCTAAGAAGAAGACCAAATTGCACGATAATAATTTAAAGAATAAGGCAATAAGAGCTTTAGTTGCAAATAATGTTGTAGATGTTGAAGCTAACAATATGATGGTTTTCTGTAGTGACCTCATGAAAAGTGAAAGCTATTTAAAATTTTATGATAATTATAAAAAATTATATGAGAGTAATGAGGATTTTAAGGAAGGGTGTTTAGCGACTTCAAAGATGGTATTAGCAAGTAAAGGTTTTCAAGGAGATATGAATGATGAAGCAGTGGGAGTAGCTGCAAAATATTTTATAGCGGAACTTCCTGTATATTTGAATACTCCAGAAATTCTAAATGTTTCATCATCCTTATACGTATATAAAGATTTACCTTCAGAATTTTTAATGAAAATATATAACAAAGAGAGTCAATTTTCTTCACATATGTCTTTAAAACAAGGATATTTAGCTGTAGATTTTAGAGAGGAAGTTTTATGAATATCCCTAATAACATTCTAATGTATATTCCTGGATACGTTTATTGGAAAGACCTTAATGGGGTTTACTTGGGCTGTAATCAAATGGAAGTTGAACTGGCGGGTTTGAAGTCTCCCGAAGAAATAATAGGAAAAACGGATTATGATTTCCCATGGAAAGATAGTGCTCCTATATTACAAGAAACAGATAAGAGGATTATAAAAACTAAAGTTCCAGAAGAAATTATAGAAATTCCAACTTTAAGTCATGGGAGAAAGATGGTAATGTTAACAAGGAAATCTCCTCTTTATGATGATAAAGATAACGTCATAGGAATTATAGGAGTGTCAATTGATATAACAGATCGTAAGGTAAAAGAAGATAAAGAAAATGAAGTAAAAATACAATGGGGTATTAATAATATTTTACGATATACTCCAGGGTGCATTTACTGGAAAGATATAAATGGAGTTTATTTAGGTTGTAATCAAGCTGAAGCAGAATTATTAGGGTTTAAATCAATACAAGAAGTTATAGGAAAAACGGATTATGATTTGTCATGGAAGTATGAGGCGGAGATACTAAGAAAAACAGATCAAAGAATTATAGAGAATAGAAAAGTTGAAGAAGTATTGGAGAGAGTAACAGCAAGTAATGGTAAAGAGGTAATAATGTTAACTAGGAAGTCTCCTCTTTATGATGATAAAGGTAATGTCAGAGGGGTTGTAGGAGTCTCTATAGACATAACAGATCGCAGAAGGGTAGAAGAGTTGCAAAGGAAGTTAATATTACAAGAAGAGCTTTATAATATTGCAAAACAAGTAAGCCATGACATATTTTCTCCAATATCTTCTTTGAAAATGGTACAGTTTATGAGTGCCGATAAACTATCTGAAAAAGAAAAGAATATTTTGGATTTATCTATTAAAAGTATAGAGACTATGTCTAGAAGTTTAATGGATAAATATGCATGCATGAAATCTCAAAAAAATGGAACATCTCAAAATAAAGAAGAGTACATAATTTTAGGTTTAAGTTTGGATAGCATAGTAGAAATTAAAAAATATGAATATAAAATAAATAATGTAGAAATTAATTATTATCCAGATAAAGAAAATAGCTCTGTCTCTGTGAAGGGAGATTCTTCTAGATTTTCTAGGATGATGTCTAATATAATCAATAATGCTATAGAATCGTTAGAGGGTAAAGACGAAGGCAGAGTAGATATTGGTTATATTCTAAAAAAAGACAAAGTAGAAATTTATGTAAAAGATAATGGGAAAGGAATGCCAAAAGAAACGATAGAAAAAATAATAAATTGTCAAGAAGTGCAAACAAAAAAAAAAAATGGACACGGTTTAGGGTTTGAGCAAATTATGCAAACTTTAAAAGATATGAATGCGCAAATATTGATTAATAGTAAAGAAAATATAGGTACTGAAATAAGGTTGATTTTAAATACTATAAAACAAAAAAATGTGTAGTTAATATTTAATTTATAGTGTCTAGGAGAGAACAAATGCAAGAGTATACTATATGGTTTATAGAGGCAGTTTTTGGAGTTGGAATGTTTATAAATGGTGTACTATTTTTACCGCAAGCTATTAATTTATATAAGACAAAAAACACTAAAGGTTTATCGCTTATAACGTTTATTGGGTTTAATATAATCCAGTTATTTAGTATTTTACATGGATATATCCGCAATGATAAGATCTTTATGTTCGGAATGCTTTTAAGTTTTATTTTTTGTGGCAGTATTAGTTTTTTAATTATTTTTTATAGAATAAAGTATAAAACTAAGGCCATGTAAATGCAAGATTAATAGATTTCTCTAAAAATCTCAATGTTTTTTCTATTTGCCCTAATAAAAGTTTGTAATCCACAAAACACATCTATACCTTTTCTAAATATTTTAACAGGAGCACCATTCCCGATGCCAACAAGATCTGGTTTAGCATTAAAGAAATTAACGTAATTATTTTCAGTAATGATGTTATGGATAATAGAATTTTGAGAATAGGAACTAGTATTAACTAAATAAACAGAAGTAGTTGACAAATCAATATCAGAGGAAGTAAAAGAAAGGGTGTTGTTAGAAATGAGAAGATTATCAA
>JAISYS010000034.1 GCA_031269735.1 Candidatus Endomicrobiellum cubanum
CATGTATGACAGACATATTCTTGTAACAAATCAATATTTATCAGACATAAAAGATTCTGAAAAGAAGAGAGAATATCTAAAGATATTCCCCAAAATGTACATTAAGGATATTAGTATAGTATATAAGACTTAATGTTTATGATAAAAGTGTGCTTTATTATTTATAAATATTTTAAAGGTAGGTTATGTTTGCAGATAAAAGTTATTTATTTCTGAAGTAAATGTAAAAGGTAATAATAAAGCTGTAAAATATTTTAATCAAGGAAAATTTGAATTAGCAACGCAAACTATCATTGAGACCAAAGAAAAAATCAAAGAACTAACAAAAGCAAAATCGTAAAGTTCATGAGAAAAAATCTAATCAGAGAAGGGGCTATCTGCACAAGGAGTCAAGAGAGTTAGTCAATGTCTAAGGTTGGGAAAAGCTACTTTAGACAACTCATGTGGGAAGTTTAGACAAATGATTGAGTATAAGTCAAAGAACAAAGGAACTTATTTTGTTACAATCAATTGTTTTTCTCCAACCACCAAACTTTGTCATGTGTGCTGTGATAAATATGAAGATATAACTTTATCTATCCATCCATGTTCGGACTTGCCATACTCACCATGACCCTGACTATAACGCAGCTCAGAACCATACTTGCTTTTTGTAAGGATATTTTTTTGGCCGTAGGGATTGCGGTGGCAGCCTTGTAACTTATTCAGGGAGTCAACTGAATTAGAATAGGAAGCCTCTCAGCTTTAGGTGCGTTGGTAATTCACCTTGCTATTGATATATTTTTTCAAAAGAAATAAAATATTAAATGCTGTCTTCTTTATTAAGTAAAACAACAAAGCAGCTAAGAGAATTTTCTCTTTAAGCGCTTTGTTTTTTTTGGAGTTAAAGATGCAGAGGACAAGATATAAAATAAAAAAACAGGAGAGTTATAAAATGGGTTCAGCAAAAGATTCTTTTTCGTCTAAATGGGGGCTGATTTTTGCTGCTGCCGGCACTGCAATTGGGCTGGGAAACATGTGGCTTTTCCCTTATCGTGTTGGCGAAAGAGGAGGAGTAGCATTTGTAATCCCTTACGTTGTATGCGCAATAGCTTTAGGACTTATTGCTTTAATTGGCGAAGTGTCTGTTGGAAGGTTTACAGGAGGCGGGCCTGCAACAGCTTTCAAAAAAATTTTACAGTTGCGCACTAAGAACACAGTACCAGGCGAAGCATTTGGTTGGGTATGCGTTCTGGTAGCTTTTTTACAGGCTGTAGGATATACTTTAGTGTTTTCTTGGGTCATACGTTTTACTTTAGGTTCTTTAACAGGTTCTGCTTTTAAAGCAGTTAGCAGTAATCAATATTATATTACAATATCAAGTAATGAACATGTTCTCTTTTGGATGATCGTAACTTTACTTACTGCTGTAGTAACTTTAATTGGGGGCATTAGAAATGGTATAGAAAAGAGTTGCGCTATAATGTTACCTGCAATTTTTATACTCATTATAATTTTAGGCATCAGAGTAGCTTTCTTGCCAAATGCAATCGCAGGATACAAGTATTTATTTTCTCCAGATTGGAAGTATATGTTTGATGTAAAAACTTGGATGATAGCTTTAGGCCAAGTCTTTTACTCTTTGTCTTTAAGAGGCTCAACAATGGTTACATATGGTTCTTATACGAAAAAAGAAAGTGATATAATTTCTTCTGCAAAATACATTGTTTTTGCAGATACATTTGTTTCTATATTGGCCACGTTTATGATTATTCCAGCAGTATTTGCTTTTGGAAAAGATTTAAACAGCGGCCCTGCTCTTTTATTTATAACCCTGCCTGATATATTTAAAGCCATCCCTTTGGGTCAATTTTTTATGTTTACCTTCTTTTTAGCGATATTCTTTGCATCTTTGACTTCTTTTATAGGGCAACTCGAAGTAGTTGTACAGGCTTTGCATGATAAATTTAAGTTGCCGCGTCTTTTAGCTATATTTCTTGTCTCTGCAGCTACAGTTTTGTTGTGCAAAGTATTAGTTGTGGGCAACATAAGAAAGGTTATTGACTTATTGTCTTTACATTTGATTCCTCTATGCGCTCTAGGAAGCGCCATTTTCTTTTTCTGGGTTGTTCCAAAACATCTTGTTTTGCAAGAAGTTCAAACTGGACGATCAAAGCCTGTTGGAAAATGGATTGTCTCTATGGGGCGTTATGCTTTATGTGGGATGGTTTTATTTATATATGTTCTAACTATTCTTAAGATATAATATTAGTTTAATAATTTCTAAGCAGTTGTACCAAAAATTTTGGTACAACTGCTTTTTTTGCTTTACGTTTTAGTAAAAAGCTAATTTTGTTGACATGTTATCAGGAAAATAGTTAAATATCAGTATAATTAAGTAAGCAAACATTTTTTACAGAGATAGAGGACAGCCATGCAATCAATACACAACTATTATGGAGAATTGGTATTTACAAAAAAAATTATGGAGCAAAAGCTAAGTAAAAATATTTATAGAAAGCTTGTTGATGCCATAGACAATGTGGAGCCTTTAGATCAGTCAATAGCTGGTGAAGTTGCCCATGCCATGAAAGAGTGGGCTTTGGAAAAAGGAGCAACACACTTTACTCATTGGTTTCAACCTCAAAGAGGAGGCACTGCCCAAAAGCATGACTCTTTTATAGATTATGGTGACAATGGCGAAATAATAGAAAGGTTCTCAGCATCTCAGCTTGTTCAGTCAGAACCAGATGCATCATCTTTTCCTTCAGGAGGCATAAGGTCCACTTTTGAAGCAAGAGGATATACTGCATGGGATCCTACTTCTCCAGTCTTTCTTTTAGAATCAGGCAAAACAAAAACTTTAGTAATTCCTTCGGTTTTTCTTTCTTGGACAGGTGAAGTTTTAGATTTAAAAACACCTTTGCTTAGATCTCTTACTGTTTTAAATGAAAAAGTTATTGCTTTACAGAAACTGCTTGGCAACAAGAACGCAAAACAAGTTAAAGTTTTTGCTGGAATTGAGCAGGAATATTTTCTTTTATTAAAAGATTTAGTTGCTTCTAGGCCAGATATAATAGTTACAGGTAGAACGTTGTTTGGAAGCAAACCGGCAAAAGGGCAGGAGATGGAAGATCACTATTTCGGAAACATCCGTAAAAACGTTTTAAAATTTATGGAAGAAGTGGACAACACTTTGTATCGTAAAGGGATACCAGTTAAAACAAGGCATAATGAGGTTGCTCCTAATCAATTTGAGCTTACACCTCTACATCAAGAAGTAAACTTAGCTATAGATAATAACCTGCAAATTATGGAAGTATTAAAAAAAGTTGCAGATAAGCACAATATGGTAGCGCTACTCCATGAAAAACCTTTTGCTGGAGTAAATGGTTCAGGTAAACATTTTAATTGGTCTATTGGCGACAACACAGGTGCGAACTACTTTGAACCTACAAAATCTCCTCTTAAAAATATATCTTTTCTTATAGCCGTAAGTGCAGTGCTATTTGGAGTAAAAAAGTTCGGTGGAATTTTAAGAGCTAGCGTTGCAGATGCCGGCAATGATCACAGGCTTGGGGCAAATGAAGCGCCTCCTGCAATAATGTCAGTATACCTTGGGGAATATGTAAGTGATTTGTTAAATTCTATAGAAAAAGCTGGTACTATTGATGAAAAAGAAGTAAACGAAATTACGCTTGGTGTGCAAAATCTTCCAAAAGTTAACAAAGACTATTCTGATAGAAATAGGACCTCTCCTGTAGCTTTTACAGGAAACAAGTTTGAATTCAGAGCTTTAGGCTCTTCTTCAAATCCATCAGAAGCAGGCACTATATTAAATTTTATAGCTGCTTATGGGTTTAATGAAATTTATAATAGAATAGAAGCTAAAAAAGGAGATATAGATGTTAAGCAAAAAGCTTTAGAAGTCATTAAAGAAATAATTTCAGAAACAAAAAATATACGATTTGAGAAGAATGGGTATTCCAAGGATTGGCATAAAGAAGCAGAGAAGAGAGGTCTGCCCAATGCTAAAAATACGCCTGAAGCTTTAAATCTTTTCTTAAAAGAAGATGTTATTAAATCATTTTCTGAGTTTAAAATACTAAATGAAAGAGAATTAAAATCAAAAGTAGAAATCAAGCTTGAAAATTATATTAAAACAAAAGAAATAGAATATAAATATGCTATGAAAAGTGTAAATACGTTAATTTTGCCTGCTATTTTAAAACAGATAGAAAAAATTTCTCAAACAGCTAAAAATTTAGAAAAACTAAAATTAAAATCAGATATATTTGTAAAAGAAGCCAAAATTTTAATTGAACTTTATGAAGATATAAATAAATATAATTTAGAATTAAATAAATTTGTTACAACTTCTTGTGGCACTGCTGCAGAAACTGCAGAAAAGTTTGCCTCTACGGGCGTAAAAATTTTAGAAGCTTTAAGAGAAAAAGTAGATACAGCAGAAGATTTAGTTGCAGATGAATTTTGGCCAATGGCACGCTACCAGAAACTGTTAAATACTTTTTAGATTTACAAAGAAGATTGATAAAGGGTCTGTTTGTTTGTATGAAAAACAATGTTCATGCCAAAAGAAGATATTATAATTGTGTCAGTTTGGGAAATAAACTTACCTATATATTTCAACATAGCTAAAGGTTAAAAGAAGGAGAACTCCAAATTTCTTTATTTAAAAGGCAAAATCGGGTAACAACGGGCAGCAATAAAAAAGGCCGTGAATATGTATTCACGGCCTTAGTCGTCGCCTAATTCAAAATGAAGAAGTTGGAAGAAGAGTTCCCAAGTTTAGCAGAAGCGCAATATAGAAGTTATTAGACAAGTCGAATCTAGCAAGTAGACCAGCGTCATTACAGAAAGAATTAATAGTAGAGGCGACGCTAAAAGTAAAATCATCATTATTAGGGTCAGAGGAAGTAAAAGAAAGGGTGTTGTTATTAATGAGTAGATTATCTACTTCAGTAGTATTTCCTCCTCTTCCACCTTGAAAGGATAACTGAGCAAAGGATATTTGTGAGTAGTTAGAAATAGAAGAACTAATAGAAATGGAATTAGAGGAGATAGAGATAGTATTAGGATGATAAACAGCGCCAGCGTCTGAGTATAGGTATAGGTAAGCAGCGGATATGTTGTATACATTACAATAGGAAGAGATGTTAATGGAATTATTATCTAGATAAAAAGAAGAAGTAAGGGTAACAGGGTTAGAAGAATCATCTTTAGTATCAAGAGATATATAAGCGCCATAGATGTATGATATATTAGAAAAGCTAGAGA
>JAISYS010000035.1 GCA_031269735.1 Candidatus Endomicrobiellum cubanum
AGGGGCTTTAACAAACTAGCCCTGCAAATAGACACGGTAAGGACAAATGTTGAGCTTTTTAGAAACACACTTATATTCCTCTTAATAAAATATTTATGATTTAACACCCTCTTACACTAACATCTTTTCAAATTCAGCCTCTTTTATAATCTTTATATTAAGTTCTTTTGCTTTTAATATTTTTGATCCTGCATTTTCTCCTGTAAATATAAAGTCTGTTTTTTTACTTACAGAGGACGAAATTTTGCCTCCTAAAGATTTTATAATTTTACTGGCCTCATCTCTTGTATAGTTTGTAAGTTCCCCTGTTAAAACAAAAGTCTTATTATAAAAAATAGAACCTGCCTTTTCCTTGGCAGGTTCTAACATATTTACACCAACCACCTTTAATGCATTTATGACCCGACAAACACTTGGATTCTTAAAAAAATCAGTTAATGATACTGCCAAAACTTCGCCAATTTCAGGAATTGTTTTAAAGTCTTCCAAACTGGCCTTAAATATAGAGTCTATAGTATTAAACTTTTCTGCAATAATTTCAGAAGTTTTCTGACCAACATGTCTTATACCTAACGCAAAAATAAGTTTACTTAATGGGCGAGACTTACTTAACATAATTGATTTTACGATATTATTAGCTTTCTTTTCTTTAAATAAACTAAGTCCTATAAAATCATCATAAGTTAAATGATAAATATCTGAAATTGCATGTATTTTCCCATTGTTAAGTAGCTGGTCTATTAAAGATGTGCCAAAACCTTCTATATCCATAGCATCTCTACTGACGAAATGTATCAAATGCCTTCTAAATTGAGCGGGACAATCTGGATTTATACACCTATAGGCTACTTCTTCTTCATTTTCTTTAACAATATCACTATCGCACGAAGGACATTTTTTAGGAGCTTTAAAAAACCCCTCACTATTTTTTCTTACAACTTTAACTATCTTTGGAATAACATCGCCAGCTCGTTCTACTAAGACAGTATCACCTTCATTTACGTTAAGACGCTCAATTTCTTCAAAGTTGTGTAAAGTTGCATGTGATATAATAACTCCTGCTAAACCCACTGGCTCTAAAATTGCTGAAGGAGTAATTATCCCAGTGCGTCCAACTTGCACACGAACTTTATCTAACTTTGTAGTGGCTTGCTTTGCAGGAAATTTGAAAGCTATAGCCCAACGAGGACTTCTATTTGTATACCCTAGCTTTTTTTGACTTAAAAAGTCATCAACTTTTATTACAAGTCCATCAATTTCATAATTAAGTAATTCTCTTTTATTTAATATAAAATCTGTAAATTTAAAAATTTCATCTAAGGAGTTAGTTCTTTTCAAATCGTCTTGCAAATAAAAGCTGCATTTTTTACAAAACTTTAAAAATTCAGTTTGATTATCAAAACTTTTGCCCTCTATTTTCCCAAAAGAATGTGCAAAAAAACGCAAATTTCTTAAAGAGGTAATATAAGGATTTTTTTGCCTTAAAGAACCAGAAGCAGCATTTCTAGGATTAGCAAATTTTTGTTCGCCATTTTCTAGCATTAATTTATTTAAATTTTCAAAGTCTGTTTTATTAATATACACTTCACCTCTAACTTCAAATAAAGTAGGAGGAGCTTCTATTCCAAGTCTAATAGGAATATCTTTAATAGTTTTTATGTTTTCTGTTATATCCTCGCCAATCTGCCCATCTCCGCGTGTTGCTCCAATTCTTAAAAGTCCATCAACATAAATCAAACTAGCACTTAAACCATCTATTTTTGGTTCTATAACAAATTCTATTTTTTCGTTTGGAAGTTTTTTTACAATACGATCATACCATTTAGAAATTTCTTCTTTAGAATAAGTATTATCTAAAGAAAGCATTGGCACTTGATGCTCTACTTGAGAAAATGTAGACGAAGCAAAACCCGAAACTTTTTTTGTTGGAGAATTTTGTAAAGCAAAGATGGGGCTTTCATCCTCAAGATGTTTTAGCTCCTTTACAAGACTGTCATACTCACTATCTGAAATTTCAGGATTATTTTCATTATAATAAAGAGCATTATGGCGCTCTATTTCCTTTCTTAAGTAAGTAATACGTCTTAAAATATCTTCCATAATCAAATTAGAGAGACCTTTTAATTATCACTTCGTACAATTTTAATTTTATCAAGAATACCGTTGACAAATTTACTAGAATCTTTGGTGGAGTATTTTTTAGAAATTTCTACAGCTTCGTCTATAATAACACTAATTGGGGCTTCAGGAGTTGCTAAAATTTCATAAGTGGCAAGTCTTATAATATTGCGATCTACTGTAGCCATTCTCCCTAAATCCCAATTTTTAACATATTGCTTTATTAAACAATCTATTTCTTCTCTTCTTTGACAAACACCTCTAAATAACTTTTCTGCAAAATCTCTATATACTCTAACTGTTGGCAAACTCTGGCTAAAAGAATCTAAAACAGTCTCAATGGGAATATTGCAAGTGTCAGCAATGTATAACATTTGTAAAGAACATTCTCTAGCTTCTCTTCTAGAACTCATAAAGCAGTAACCCTCACTATTGGTTTGTCTAAAAACCCTATATTTTTGTTGATAGAGATTCTATAAAAAATAGAGCTGCCGTTCAATATATTTTTTTATTTTAAATCATAAAAATAAGGAAGTAAAAGAAAAAATAACATTCTTTTACTTCCTTATAAACACCTAAGTTAAATAAATACTACTTTTTTTCTTTAATATTAGAACCTTTAAAAAGTTCAGCTATGCCAGCAATTGAAGCTGTAACTCCTGAAGTTTCTAAAGGCAAAAATACTTTCGTAGCTTGTCCATCAGCTATATTCCCGAGGGCTTCAAGATACTTGATAGCAATAAGATCGTTAGTAGGTTTACCTTCGTGTATAGCATTATAAACGACTTCTATTTTATATTTTTCCGCTTCTGCAACTTTTCTTATAGCTTCAGCTTGACCTGTAGCTTCTAAAACTTGCTTCTCTTTTACAGCTTCTGCATCAAGTATAACTGCTTGTTTAGCTCCTTCTGCTTTTAAAATCGCTGCTTGCCTTAAACCTTCTGCTTCTAAAATATTTGCCCTTTTTTCTCTTTCAGCTTTCATTTGTTTTGACATAGCATCTGTAATATCTCTAGGAGGATCGATTTTTTGTATCTCAACTCTTGTAACTTTTACACCCCATTTATCTGTAGCCTCATCCATAACTTCTCTTAGCTGGGTGTTTATTTTTTCTCTTGATGTAAGAGTACTATCTAATTCCATATCTCCAATAACATTTCTTAAGTTTGTTTGAGCAAGCTTTAATGCAGCAAGAGCAAAGTTTTCAATATTGTAATCTACTTTTACAGGATCTGTAACTTGAAAGTAAATAATAGCATCTACAACAACAGAAACATTGTCTTTTGTAATAACACTTTGAGGAGGCACATCTATTACACGCTCTCTCATATCCACTCTAAGCATTCTTTGAAATATAGGAACAATAACATTAAGACCAGAACTTTTCGTCCCTGTATATTTTCCTAAAGTTTCAACTAACCCTTTCTCATATTGTCTTACTATTTTTATTGAACTTGCTATAAAAATAAAAACAAAAGCAATTATACTTAAAACAAAAAATGTAAATCCACCATATATAATCATTTATCCCTCCTTTTTTTGGGTCTGCCTAAAAATTCTAATAAGGATATACGTTAAGGTTTTTAGAGAGTCTCGACCATTAAAGACGTACCTTCTATACTTTTTATTTTTACAGTTTCCCCTGGCTTAATATTACCATCAGATTTTGCTCTCCAAACTTCACCATAAACTTTAACAAATCCGGCTTTTGTTGGAGTTATTTCTTCTATAACAATAGCATTTGCTTCAATTAAAGCATCTATATTAGATTTAGTAGTTTTTAATTTATGTACCATCTTTTTAAATATTGGCCTTATAGTATATAGAGATAAAACAGATACTAGTAAAAAAACAATTATTTGAATCCACAATATGTCAACAAAATAATAAGCAGTAAAACCTGCAAAAATAGAACCTATAGCAATGCAAATAAAAAAGAAAACTGATGAAGTCAAAATTTCACAAATAATAAGTATAACAGCGAATATCAACCATGAAACTAAAGTCATATCAACCTCCATCTTTTAATAGGCCAATATAAAAATAGTGCTTTCCCCTTTACATTTTTATCAGGAAGTGGTCCCCAAAAACGAGAATCAAAAGAAAAATCTCTATTATCACCTAACATCATATAATGGCCTTCGGGTATAATCACAGGCCCAAAATTGTCCCTAATAAAACCTGCTGGGACACTAGCAAGTTTACCATTTTGCCAAGATTTTTGATAGTCATCATTATTAGTAAACAAATCAAAAGCTTTTAAAACTCTAGTATCACCTAAAGTTACATAAGACTCATCAATTGCAACGTCGTTTACAAAAAGCTTTTTATTTTTTATCTCAACTTTATCTCCACCGACAGCAACACATCTTTTAATGTAATCTTTTTTTATTCCTTGTTCTCTCTCTAAAGCATTTAAAGCTTCTGGCGGACATTGAAAAACAACTATGTCTCCAGGTTTTACATTTTTCATAGCAAAATAACGTTTACCACTACTAGTAAAAGGAACTTTAAACCCATAAATAAACTTATTTACAAATAAATGGTCACCTTCTAAAAGAGTATTTCTCATACTACCAGAAGGAATTTGAAAAGCTTGTACAAAGAAAAACATTATAAAAGACGCCATTATTAAAGCTGACCAAGCTGTATCTACCCAAGAATAAACTTGTTTAAATATTTTTATTGCCTTATCAGTCTTGAAATACCTTTTTAACACCTGCATTATCATCGCTGCCACAAAAAGAGTACATCCTGCAAGAAACAACTTAAGTTCCATAATATAAAACCTCTTTATTCATCAATTTGTAACACAGCAACAAAAGCTTCTGCTGGTATTTCCACTTTACCAAATTGTCTCATTTTACGCTTGCCTTCTTTTTGTTTTTCAAGAAGTTTACGTTTTCTTGTTATGTCACCACCATAACATTTCGCAAGTACATCTTTACGCATTGCAGAAATAGTCTCTCTAGCAACTATTTTATTATTTACTTTAGCCTGTATAGGTACTTCAAACATATGTCTAGGGATAATACTTTTCAATTTTCCTGTTAAATAATGAGCTGTGCTTTGCGCTTTATCTTTATGGACTATAACTGTAAAAGCGTCAACAGCTTCAGAGTTAATCATTATTTCTAATTTAACCAAATCTCCTTCTTGAGGATCTATATGCTCATAATCAAAAGATGCATATCCTTTAGAAGCTGATTTTAACACATCATAAAAACCAACTATAATTTCTGCTAAAGGCATGTAATATTTAAGTAAGACTATTTTTGTGTTTATATACTTCATTGAAACTTGTTTGCCTCTTCTTTTTTGACAAAGTTCCATCATAGCCCCTAAATAATCTATTGGACAAATTATTGTAGCTTCTACATAAGGTTCCCAAATTTCTTCAATATCAGCGTTATTTGGGAATTTTGAAGGATTGTCTACTGTAACAAATTTACCTTTTGTTTTTACTTTGTACACAACGTTTGGTGCTGTAATTAAAAGATTTAAACCAAATTCTCTTTCTAGTCTCTCTTTAACTATCTCTAAATGTAACGACCCTAAAAATCCACATCTAAAACCAAAACCTAAAGCAACTGAAGTTTCTGGAAAGTAAACTAAAGATGAATCTGAAAGTTTTAATTTTTCTAAAGCTATTTTTAAGTCATCATAGTCAGAGGTACTGTTTGGATAAAGACCAGCAAAGACAAAAGGATTAATTTCTTTATATCCTTCATGAGGATGATTAGTAGGACAAGAAATTTCAGTTATAGTATCGCCAATCTTTATGTCGTGTATATCTTTTATTCCAGCTACAACATAGCCTACTTCCCCAGAAGTAAGTTCGTCACACTCCACCATTTTTATCTTCATATATCCGACTTCAAGTACTTCATATTGTGCATTTGAAGCCATAAATTTTGTCTTCATCCCTTTTTTAATCTTGCCATCAAAAACTCTTATTATAACTATAACACCTCTGTAAGAGTCATAAAAGGAATCAAAAATTAGTGCTGATAAAGGCTCTGTGTTTAGGACTTTTGCCGCTGGAATATTAGCAATTACTGAATCAATAATTTCAGATATTCCTATACCTTCTTTTGCACTTGCAAGAATGGGTTCTGCATCAACATTTAAACCTTCTTTCATTTGTTCATAAGCACTATCTACATCAGAAGTAGGCAAATCTATTTTATTTATTACAGGAATAATTTTAAGATTAGCATTTTTTGCTAACATTGTATTTGCTAGTGTCTGTGCTTGTACACCCTGAGTAGCATCAATTACCAAAATCGCTCCTTCGCATGCCGCTAAAGCCCTTGAAACTTCATATGTAAAATCAACATGCCCGGGAGTATCAATTAAATTAAGAATGTATTGATCACCACTTTTATCTGTATAATTCATTCTTACAGCCTTAGCTTTTATGGTTATACCTCTTTCCCTTTCAAGGTCCATACCATCAAGAATTTGCTCCTTCATCTCTCGACGAGATATTGTACCCGTATATTCAAGTAATCTATCTGCAAGAGTGCTTTTCCCATGGTCTATATGCGCTATAATACAAAAATTTCTTATATTAGACATTTAAACTTCCATTTTATTTTTAGATGTAATTAACGATAATCAAAGAAGGTAATATTGACAAAAAGTCTTTGAAAACATTTTATTTGTTTATTTGTGTTAAAAACAAAAAGTACTAAAATTAGATTTTAGCTAATGTAGCATTTGTCATAAAAATTGCTAAAATTATATTTCATGTTTATACATTATTTATACATAAACTAATTAATATCTATACTAATATCCTTAATGTACATTTTGGGGAATATCTTTAGATATTCTCTCTTCTTTTCAGAATCTTTTATGTCTGATAAATATTGATTTGTTACAAGAATATGTCTGTCATACATG
>JAISYS010000021.1 GCA_031269735.1 Candidatus Endomicrobiellum cubanum
CTTTTCTTGCTCTTCTTTTGTTCTTACTTTCTGTAACTCCATCTCACCTTTTACTTTTAATCTTTCCTTCTCTGCTTCTAACCTTGCTTTCTCTTTTGCTGCTTCCATCTCTGCTTTTGCTTTTGCAAACTCTATTTCAGCTTGAACTATAGACTTATAATCATTATCTTTTGAGTCTAATTTATCTAAAATCCTTTCTAACTTTTCCATGTCTGAGGCAGTGTCTGAAAATACCGATGTTACTAGGCTAAAAAACATTACACCTACCAAAACACAATTACAAATTTTTTTCATATATCTATCCTTGTTAATTTTACTATATGTAATTTTTAAAATGATTTTTCTTCTTTTATTTTCCAATGTAATCTTTTAACTCTTTTTTTAATTTTAATTTTTCTTTATTTTCTTTTTTAATATTTTTCAGTCTCTTATCCATGCTTACTTTCCCAACTTGTTTTAAATCATTTACCCTTCTTTCTACTTTTTTAACAAGCAGTTTTTCAGCTTTACGTCTTATTTTTGTCAATGTTATATCTTTTCTATCAAAATAAAACTTCGCTTTTAACATTGTATCTATTCCTTCTTTACTTCCTGCATAACCCTTTACACTACAATCAAGATTAAACTTTCCTATATCTTTTCTTATACCTACCTGACCAGTAAACCTTCCTCTCTTTACTTCTACTGTCGGTAAATCTATATCTATTGTTATTGCCTCAACTTTTTCCCCTAGTACATCGTAATCATAATCTAATCCAACATATGGATACCATTGCTTTGACATCTTATATTCTACATTCGTCCCTATCCTGACTTTCCCTGTTTCTATCCCTGAAAACTTTATATTATCTCCTGAAGACAACTTTATCTCTTTTCCCTCTTGATGCATAAATAAAAATTTACTACTTATATCTATATTAAGTTTATTATTTATTTTGTATATATATCCTACTCCTACATGCCCCCCTATATATATAGCATCGTAGCCATATGTAATTATTTCCTTTTTTTCCTGCTCTAGGTTGTCCGTATCAAACTCAACTTTACATGCCCCTATCCTTGCTGAGCCTTCTATATAACTATTGTTAAACATATCTGTTCTTGCTAAAACACCTACTCCACTATAATTACCTGTCTGCTCTGCTGAAATTTTATCAAAATCTATCTCTTCTAACAATTTACTTTTCTTTCTACCATGCTCGACAAATCCACCTATTGTTATTTTATCTCCATCCTTATTTATTTCTTTTGCTACTCCTCCCATTACTTCTATCCCCTCTATTTTTATCTCCGCTCCTGTCTTCATCTGCGACTTGCCTCCTTTAACTGCCGCAAAAGGCACTAATCCTTCTACTACCATACTTGCTTCTTTTGCTGATTCTATTCCTTCATCCACTATTAGATCTAGTCCCTCATTTACTATCTCTATAGTGGCTGCTTTGCTTTGTGTTATTATTTCTGCCCTCGGATTTATATATTCCCTTGTTATAACTATTCCTAAATCTGTAAAATTATTTACAAATATAGATGCATCATATTTACTTAATACTCCATGTTTTACCTTAACATCGCGGTTAATTAAACCCTCAAAACCATTATTACTTCTAATAAGATTATACTTGTCACCTACATCAACATCTTCATCTACATTCATTTCTACATCAATTTCTACATTGTTTATATCTACTTTATCTGTTGTACATACAATCATCGGATTTCCATTTTTAATAGGATTATAAAATTTAAAAAATTCAAATCCACCCATTCCTGCTATTTCTATATTATTTGTTTTTACATGAAATACATTCTCTGTAAAAGTATCTTTCCATGTTGTATCAGAATACCCGCCATATATGTGCATATTTATCGAAAATTTTGGATCTCCACTAATTTCTAAACTATTGCCAACTGCTCCACCATTTATAGATTTACCAACATAAATATCTTTCAAAAACTCGCCACCACTAATTATCATTTTATTTTCATTTGCATTAGAATCTTGAGAGTAGCCTGCTCCAATATTGTCTCTGAACATTCCACCTTCAATTTCTAATATATTTGTCTTTGCTTGTCCTTGTACAGCAAGTCCCCCATAAACATTTCCTCCAAAATTTCCTGCCAATATCTTAACATGATTATCGCTTGCTGCTGTCTCTCCCAAACCACCACGTACACGACCTTGAATATTTGCATTTTGAATCAGGACTATATTATTCACTGCTGCATCGCCCTGTGATCTTCCTCCATAAACAAATCCATCTATTGTCCCTCCTAACACCTCCAAAGAGTTATCTCTCGCTACTCCTGCATCAGAATATCCTCCATACGCTTCTCCTTGAATATTTCCATTTGATATTAATAATCTGTTATTTATTGCACCTAGATCCCCAGCTCCTCCATATGCATCATGCGCTATTGTCCCTCCTAACACCTCCAAAGAGTTATCTCTCGCTACTCCTGCATCAGAATATCCTCCATACGCTCCATTAGCACCGTTTATATTCCCTAGTGATATTCTTAACGCATTACTTACTGCATCTCCTTGTCCCCTTCCTCCATATGCATCATGCGCTATTGTCCCTCCGGACATATTCAAAACGTTGCTTTCCGCTACTCCTGCAGCAGCTCTCCCTCCATATGCATCATGCGCTATTGTCCCTCCGGACAGTACCAAACTATTACTTTCTGCTCTTCCTCTTTGAGAATATCCTCCATACGCTCCATTAGCACCGTTAATCGTTCCATTTAATATGCCTAGAGCATTATCCGTTGCATCACTATTTATACCTAGTGAGAACCCTCCGTATGCAGCACCTGTAATAATACCTTCCCCTACTCCACCTCCTGCATTAATGTCTATGGTAAGGGAATTTCTTTCAACTGACTCTTGAAGTCCAACTCTATCTGTAGATCCAGCAACTTCTCCACTAACTCCTGATCTATTTTGAATAGTTACAGTATTATTTATGGGAGCTTCACCAAGCCCCCCCCCTCCGTCTGGATCCCTTCCATTCCCATAAACCACATGATTAACTACTGTATTATTTATTATTATGTTTTGAGCAGCAACAACAGAGTAATTAGCTCTCTCAAAAATAAGACAAAATATTAGTAGTAATTTTAATATTCTATATTTTTTTACCATTTCTTGCTTTATCCTTATCGGAAATAATACCCCCCCCTAACAAACTAAACATAGGAATAATTTCCTGTTTAATAGGCTCAAGAGTCTTTCCTGCATCTTCCATCTGAACCTACCGTCATTAACATGGTATCAAACTACGCTAAAAATACACTCAAATGCCCGAACTACGGCGCAACAAACAAAATCTATCATAAGTTCCAGACGCCAAAAATGTTTAACTGCCACAATTGCAATACCGATTTTTCATATTTACCGATACTATTTTCTATAAATCCGATAACGACCTACACAAATGGTATTACGCCATTAATGCTATGATAGTCAGTAAAAGTGGTTATCATATCAAAATGTTTTACACTTTCAAATTGATGGGTTATTCCGGGAAATAAGAAGTAAAGAGATGTTATTGGTCTCTGGTCTCTGGTCTCTGGTCTCTGGTCTCTGGTCTCTGGTCTCTGGTCTCTGGTCTCTGGTCTCTATACATTTCCCTTTAGGCATATTTATCCTTTTTGTAAAAAATTTATTGGATTTGTTTGTTGTAAATATTTTACATTTTATCAAATGCAATGCATCTTTTTAGTAAATTTTAGTTTACAAACTAATGTTATCTTACTTATAGAGTAGTATAGTATAAAATATTAACATTTTTAAGTAATAATGTAAACTTTGTGTAAAATATTTGATAAAGAATTAAATGCTAAAATACAATAAATATTGTATAATTTTGACAAATTATGTAACTTGTTAACAAGTTAATTTTATTGGTTTAAATGTCTATCTCCAAAGGAGGGAGTAAATGAAAAAAGGTGTACTGGTTTTACTTTCATTAGCAGTATTTACTGTACTTTCTTTTGCATCAACACCTATTAAGCTTTCCCTATGGGACAA
>JAISYS010000020.1 GCA_031269735.1 Candidatus Endomicrobiellum cubanum
GACCCGCTAAATCCTAGATGCTCTTTCATTTCTTCAAATATCTTGTTCAAATCCTACAAATTCTTTGCTCCCTTCAACTCTTCTTTGTCCATCTTTACCCTCCTTTACTTTCTTTATACATAACCTTTGGAACACATATTGAGTCCATGTTAATTAACCTAACAAATCTTGAAGCTTCGGTCATCAAAAGATTTCTTTTTCAAGTTGTTCCCAATAAGATGTATCTTTTGCTATGTAGATTTCATAATATAAATCCCTAAGATAGGAATATTTATAGTCTATATATTTTAGTATCCTGGTGATGCAATATGGATACAGATTCAAATTTTCAAACCAAAATTCATGTGAATAATTTTTTAAGGATTTTATTATA
Source organism: Candidatus Endomicrobiellum cubanum (assembly GCA_031269735.1). Taxonomy (GTDB): domain Bacteria; phylum Elusimicrobiota; class Endomicrobiia; order Endomicrobiales; family Endomicrobiaceae; genus Endomicrobiellum; species Endomicrobiellum cubanum. Next base: position 374 of record JAISYS010000020.1, read on the forward strand.
GTTTTAAAGTTAGTTATTTCTGGGAACATTGGCGATAAAAATACACTTGTTCTTATTCTGTTTTTGTTGAGTATTTTTAATGCTTTAATTCTATCATCAATACTAGAGGCAAAAGGTTCCATATGTTTTCTAAAAGTATCATCAAGCGTATTGATAGAAAAAGTAATTGTTATATTATTCATTTTTTTGAACAGATCTATATCTCTTATTACTGGATTGGACTTAGTCAAAATAAAAATTTCAGTATCTATTCCAACTAACAATTCTAAAATTTTTCTAGTTACCAGATTATTATAAGCATCAGTCACAGTGCCAATTGATATTTTTTTGCCGATAAATTTTTTAGTATCTAAGTGGTTTAGAACTAATTTTTACATCAAGGAAATCTCCCCAAGGTTCATTATGGCTTGTAAACTTTTTCATAAATTCAGCATAACAATAAAGGCATTTATGAGGACATCCAACATAGGGGTTAATTACATAATCTGAGTCAGGAATTTTGGTGTTTGTTATATAGTTAGTTGTAAGCACTTTCTTTATTTTTATCATAGGATAAGTATTATACAAAAAGTTTTTTACGCAGGAGTGTCCAAAAAGACGAAGCAAGGAACATTAAGGTTTTTAAGGGGTACGAATATACAAAATGTGTAAGGCGCTTGGCTATGTGTTAAGTTTTTAGACAGGTTGTATAGACAAAAAAGACGTTTTAGCATTCAAATAAAAAATTTTTTTTATGATACAATTTGCATAGAGTTTTTATAAGGGGCTTGTATATGAAAATAAAAAGAGATATCTTAAAAAGTGTATTAAATATTTTATTGATTATATTAGTAACTGTAAATGCTATTGCCTCTAAAAGTTCAATAGGAGCTACGGAATTTATAAAAAGAGGTATTACAGGAAAAGGTATCAAAGTTGCCATAATAGATTATGATTTTAGTGGCTATTCAACTTACCAGGCAAATGGTTCTTTGCCTAATAACTTAATAGCCATGGATTTTAGCGTAGATCCTGCTGGTCTGATTGCGCCTAGTTATGGTGGGGCAGGTCATGGAACAGGCTGTGCTTCCATAGTTTATAGCATTGCTCCAGATTGCGATATGTTTCTTATAAACGTAGAGGTAGCAGAGAATGCAGATCGCTACAGAAGAGTACGCGAGTGGTGTATTCAGCAAGATATTCATATAGTAAGTATTTCTTTAAGGCATACAAATTTCCCAGATGGAATGTATGATTACTCTCAAGAAATTGACAAATATAGCTTAAATAATATACTTGCTATAACCATAACTGGCAATGATGGTGGGAAAATGTGGTTTGGCGAACTTACATGCACAGGAGGAGTAAACTCTTATTTTCAGTTTCCAAATGGGCTGCAACAACTTGATCTTAAAATTATTGGGAGTAATCCTTCTTCCTGGAGTTTTCATGTTGAAAGAGGCAATCAAACTACTATGCAAGACGCTAAGTATAATTTTGACTTTGAATATATAGACCTAGACGCAAGACCACAAAGGACATGTAATATAAATAATTGCGAAGTTATTATGCCACGGTATGACACCTTCCCACCTGCTTTATCTACAACTCCAGGAAACAGAATAAGAATCAAAATTAAAAATCGTGGAGGATACGTTAATGGAAACAAAATGGGTAGTATTATATACTTTACTCAAGGTATATCTCTAGATAATGCGGGTGAGGCTAATAACCAATCAAGCTTAACTGGACCAGGACATTCTAGAAATTCACTTACCGTTGGAGCTATTCCAGAAGGTAATTATAATGTTACCGACTTAATAGGTGATTTCAGCGGACATGGCCCTGTTCGCGCAGCAATGGATGCTGATGGAAGTCTAATAGCTCCTGAATGTATGAAACCAGAAATAGTTGCTCCTGGAAATGCGACTTCTGCAGCAGCGCCTCATGTTGCAGGAGCAGCAGTATTAATTGCACAATTAAAGCCCGAGCTTTTACAAAATGCTCAGGCATTTAAAAATTATATATTATCCTCTCATACAGTAAGAGTACATACTGCTCCTGACAACATTTACGGATATGGTAAACTTTACTTAAATCCATCTATTATACCAACGCCCCCCCCCTCCCCAATACCAATAGACCCTGATGATAAAGATGTATTAGTATATCCAAACCCGATATCATTGAGAGAATCTAATTATTTAAAAATAACAAACCTTTCTTTAGACATCTCAAA
>JAISYS010000032.1 GCA_031269735.1 Candidatus Endomicrobiellum cubanum
ACTTTAAAAGTTGTAGGTGTAATTGTTTCTGTTGATACACTAAAAAAAGATTCTGAAGTGAAAGTTTTGTTTAATTGCACAGAAAAAAACATAAAAACTGCCATGATGATGTTTAATAATCATACAATAAAAAGCATATTATTAAAAGGGAAAATCTAAATTGCTGATTTCTATTTAGGCATTTATTAAATTATTTTATAAGTTTTAGAAAAGACAACTTATGCAAAAAACAATAAAAGGGACTGTAGACATCTTAAAAAATTCAAAAAGTGCTGCTGCTTTTACAGGGGGCAGATATTTCTGTTGAAAGCATGATTGTTCCTTTTCGTGGAGAAAATGAGATTTGGAACAAAAAAGAAAAAGAACATCTGGCTGTAACACAAACTATTGTAGAAAAAATTTCAAATGAGGAGTCTGTAGTAGTAAAGAGGTGTACATATAGAATAGAAGTTATCACAATCCGATGGAAGCTTTAATGCAAAGTTTGACGCAGATTGCGATTGTTGTGGCTATGGAGGAAGCTTACTTTTCGTTTATTCGACCTGAGCTTGTAAAGCTTTACTTGGCTATATCTTGAGCACGTGTTTCTCTAATAACTGTTATTTTAATCTGCCCAGGGTACTCTAATTCTTGCTCAACTTTTTTTGCTATATCATGAGCCAGCGTTTGAGCTTGTAAATCATTTACACTTTCTGGTTCTACAAGTATTCTAACTTCCCTTCCAGCTTGTATAGCATAAGCCATAGACACGCCATTAAATTGTTTTGCTACTTTTTCAAGTTTTTCAAGACGTTTCAAATAATGTTCAACAGATTCTCTTCTTGCACCAGGTCTTGCAGCAGAAATTGCATCAGCTGCAGCTATTACAAAAGCTTCAGGACTTGCAGGCGCTTCTATACCTTCATGATGAGACAAAATCGCATTTATCATTTTTGGCGATTCTCCGTACTTTTTAGCTATGTCTGCTGAAATTTGATGATGAGTTCCTTCAACTTCATGGTCTACAGCTTTACCTATATCGTGAAGAAGAGCGGCCTTTTTACAAAACATTACATCGAGCCCTAACTCTCCAGCTATAGCGCCTGCAATCCATGTAACTTCCAAAGTATGTTGAAGCTGGTTTTGACCATAAGACGTCCTATATTTTAACTTGCCAAGAAGTTTAATTATTTCCATGTTAAGACCAGGAATACCTGTATCAATTGCAGCTTGTTCTCCACCCTCTTTTAAATGTTGATCCATTTCTTTTCTAACTTTTTCAACAATTTCTTCTATTCTTGCAGGATGAATCCTGCCATCTGCAATAAGCCTTTCTAGAGCTATTTTTGCTATTTGTCTTCTAACACCGTCAAAAGCAGAGATAGTTATAGCTTCCGGAGTATCATCTATTATCAAATCTACACCTGTAGCCTGTTCAAAAGCTCTTATATTTCTTCCTTCTCTACCAATAACTCTCCCTTTTATTTCATCATTGGTAATTTGTACTGTAGAAGTGGTAATATCTGCGACATGATCAGCAGCTACACGTTGTATTGCTACAGAAAGAATTTCTTTTGATTTTTTATCTGCATTTTCACGGACTTCTTGTTCAAGTTTTTGAGCTAAAATGGCAGCATCTTGTTTGGCCTCTTGTTCCATTTTACTCATAAGCATTTTTTTAGCTTCTTCTTTTGTAAGTCCTGAAATCTTTTCCAAAACTGTCTTTTCTTCCTCTTTTATCTTCTCAATTTCTGCAAATTTTGAAGTTAAAGATTGTTCTTTTAAAAAAAGATCTCTTTCTTTACTAATAAAATCTTTCTCTCTCCTTTCAAACGTATCAATCTTTTTATATAAATTTTCTTCACGTTGGGTGAGTCTATTTTCCGTATTTTGAACAGTCTGTTTTCTTTCTTTTATTTCTTGTTCAAAATCTTTTCTCTCTTTATCAACAATGACTTTAGCCTCTAAAAGAGCCTCTTTTGTTTTTGTCTCAGCTATCATTTTAGCTTCTTTTATAATTCTTCCTGAAACTTGCTCTGCAGATTTTGCATTAACTTTGGCATATGCTAAACGTAAAACATAGCCCAAAATCAACGCAATTAATGCAATAATAACTATTCCCATATAAACTCCTTAATTTTTAACTTTTATAATTCTTTTCTCTGTAACTATACATCCTACAGGCCAATCATATTTGCTATTTGGAACTTCTTTTATAACTTGAAAGTCATACGCAAGTCCTATAATTTTTGCGCAATCGATATCTTGCAACCATCTATCATAAAAACCTTTTCCATACCCTACTCTATACCCACATTCACTAAAAACAATACCCGGAACCAAAACTAAATCTATAGATTCTTTACTTACTAAATCGTTCTTATTTGCTTTAGGTTGCCTTACTCCACAAACAAGTTGATTCGCATCTGAAAGACTAAAGATTCTTACTGCTTGCATTTTTGAACTTTTTATGTCTGTTATACTAGCAACAGAAACTTCCTTTTTGTCATAAAAAGCAAACTTTACTAAAAAATCTGTTGACACTTCACTACCACAAGATAAGTAAAGCATAATAGCTTTTGCTCTTTTATATATGGAAAGTTCTCTAACTCTATAGGCTATTTCCATACTATAACTTTGCAATTTTTTTAAATCTTGAGCATTTCTTAAAGACAAAAACTCAGCTCTTATCTGCTTTTTGCTTAAGTTTAAACAAACGTTCACGAAGTTTATCCTCGTAACCTTCTTTTGACGGAATATAAAATTCTATAGGATCTGGGAAGTAAGTTTGTTCCACATAGTGATTTTTAAAATCGTGAGGATACTTATACCCTTTACCATGTCCTAACTTTTCTCCATCCAAGCTTGCATCTTTTAAATGGTCTGGTACTTGCCTAACTTTTCCATTTTTAACTTCATTTAAAGCTTTTTCTATAGCAAGATAAGCGGAATTAGACTTAGGGGCGGTTGCCACATAAATTGCAGCTTGAGACAAAATAATCCTCGCTTCAGGCATACCTACAAAGTTAATAGCCTCCAGAGCAGAAACTGCAAACATTAATGCCCTTGGATCTGCCATACCAACATCCTCTGATGCACAAATAATTATTCTTCTTGCTATAAAACGAGGGTCTTCACCAGCCAAAAGCATTTTTGCCAACCAATAAACGCTAGCGTTTGGATCAGTCCCTCTCATAGACTTTATAAATGCAGAAATATGATCATAATGAGCATTAGAACTCTTATCATAAACAACTGCTCTTTTTTGCAAAGATTCTTGAGCAACAAAAATATCAAAAAACCTAACTCCTTTTGCATTCTCTTTTGTAGAAAGTACACCAATTTCTAAGGCATTTAACAGTTTTCTTGCATCACCATTAGAGTTTAAAATTAAGTGATCTTTTGCTTCATCTGATATTTCAACATTATAATTCCCAAGCCCGTTTTCTTTGTCAGTTAAAGCAGTTTGCATTATTTTTAAAAGAGCTTTGTTGTTTAAACCAAAAAATTCGAAAACCGTACTTCTTGAAATAATTGCAGCGTTTATATAAAAAAATGGATTTTCTGTAGTTATACCTATTAATGTTATAACACCTTTTTCTACATCAGGTAACAAAGCATCCTGCTGAGAACGATTAAAGTGATGTATTTCATCTAACATTAATATAGTTTTTTTGCCATAAGTTTCCAAACGAGCTTTTGCAGAATCTATTATCTTTCTAATATCTGCTATACCTATTGTTACTGCATTTGATTCTTGAAAATAAGCCTTGGTTTTTAAAGCTATAATCCTAGCTAAAGCACTTTTTCCACTGCCAGGCGGACCAAAAAAAATTACAGACCTCAAACTATCTGATTCTATTAAACGCCTAAGCAATTTACCTTCACCAGCAATATCATCTTGGCCCATAAAGGATTCTAAGTCCTTTGGAGCCATTCTTAAAGCTAAAGGACTATATTTTTTTGATGTTCCATTTTTAAAAAAATCTATTTGTTCCATAATAAAAAATCCGCAGATGCCGTTAGTCTTAACCTGTTTAAAGCCTTCTTTTTAAGTGAGATACAGTGGCATAAGCCCACGAGCATACGCTCGACTGCTGTTCTCCTAAGTAGACTTGTAGGAATAAACAGATTAAAACATCACCAACACTGCAGATTAAATACAAAATATTTCAATTAGTATAATCGTGTTAGTCTAACTGTTTGATGATATCTTTAATTTTCTTTTCATAATTATTTGAAATACTTTCTTGTAAATCTTTTAATTTAAGCAACTCCGCTGCAATTTTTACAGCAGTTAGCGCTGCAATTTTCTGAGTGTCGGGAACTTTCACATTTTCATTTCTAACTTGCATCCATTGCTCATTTACAAAATTAACTATTCTGTTAAAACTTAATTCATCTATCTCATCTATACTAAGCTCTATATCTCTACCCATAATTCTTTCACGGGTTGTTGCCATAGTTATAAAACCTTTAGCGTGTCAATTTTCTTTATTATACGCTCAACTTTAGAAATTACTTCTTGAGAATTTCTCTTTAATATAATATATTGACTCAACTTTTTTTTATTTTGTTCATTTTCTTTTTTCAAGTAATCCAGCTCTAATTTTAATTTACAGTTCTCGCTATCAAGTTTTTTTAACTTTTCTACAACTTTTTTTACTTTTAAAGACAAAATTTCAAAGTCACCCATGTATATCATTTTATAATTTAAAAGTATTATTTGTCAATTAAACAAAAATTTACATAAATTTTACATTTATCTATAATTTGATTTGATATATATTTTATGGTAGAATTAAGACTATTATATATACAAATAGTGGGTAAGACATCATGGCAAGCAAAGATTTATTATCAATTTACGACCTATCTAATAAAGAGATAAGAGATTTACTTAAAAAAGCATTTGAACTAAAAACTAAAAAGAAGTACCTAGACGTTTTTAAAGGTAAAACTTTAGGCATTATGTTGGAAAAACCATCAACAAGAACTATGGTGTCGTTTGCAGTAGCTATGGTACAGCTTGGTGGCACTCCAATATTTTTAACTTCAGAAAAAATGCAACGTTCTAGAGGTGAGTCTATATATGATACATCAAAAGCCTTATCAAAATATTTAAATGGTCTTATGATAAGATCATTTAACCATGCCGACATCCTAGAATTTTCTAAATATTGTTCTATCCCTATTATCAATGGGCTGACAGACTATGAGCATCCTTGCCAAATTTTAGCCGATATAATGACTGTCATGGAGATTCTTAAAGCAAAAACAATAGAAGCTTTAAAAAAAATTAAAATTGTATTCATTGGAGATAGTAACAATATTGTAAATTCTTTAATTGCTGTTTCTGCAATTTTAGGTCTAGATTTGACTATAATTTCTCCTATAGAATATCAAGTCAAAAATGAAATTTTAAAACAGGCTTTAGAACATACACATAAAACAGGCGCTGAAATTAAAGTAACAAGCGATATAAATGCTGTAAAGAATGCAGATGTAATATACACTGACGTGTGGACATCCATGGGATTTGAATCTGAAAAAACCAAAAGAAAAAAAACGTTTGTTCCATACCAAGTGAATACTGAATTGCTTAAAAAAGCTTCTTCAAAATGCATAGTTTTACATTGTCTTCCTGCCTTAAGAGGGGAAGAAATAAGTGCAGATGTTATGGATAAATATGAAAATTCTATATTTACTCAAGCAGAAAATAGACTTTATGCCCAAAAAGCAGTACTCTTACACTTCATCAAATAAAAAAATTATCCTTGCCTCTTGTTCTCCTAGGAGAATTGCATTATTAAAGCTATGGGGTCTTTCTTTTACTATTATACCTAGCAATATAAACGAATCATCTAATCTAAAAAAACCATCTTTCATTGTCAAAGAACTTGCTTTAAAAAAAGCAAGTTCTGTTGCGAGCCATCATGAAGATTCTATAGTATTGGCCGCAGATACCGTTGTCGTGTTAAATGGAAAAATTATTGGGAAACCTAAAAACAAAAAAGAATCTAAAACAATTTTAAAGCAATTAAATGGATCTACTCATAAGGTTTATACTGGGGTTTGCATAGTTGAAGGAAATAAAAAAGTTGTTTTTTACGATGTTTCTAGCGTTAAAATGAAAAAGTTACCGCCAAAAAATTTAAAACTACTTTTTGGTAAGCATATGGACAAGGCCGGTTCTTATTCTGTTCAAGATAAAAAAGATTTTTTTGTTGAAAAAATTTTTGGCGACTTTTTTACTGTCGTAGGATTACCTTATATAAAACTTGCTCAAAAACTTAAAAATTTTGATATTTATTTAAAACATTTGTAGTTATTATTTAAAAATAAGATCGTTGCTTACTATTTTAGAGTTTTTTACTTCTTGCTGATACCATTCATTTAATATCATATTAATTTTTGCACTAAACAGATCTTCTCTTGTAGTTTTAATATTTAGAGATTCTACTTCATAATTCCAAAGTTTAATAGAAGACGCAAGTAACATCTTTAATTTTACTCCTGCAATTTGTTTTTTCCTTAAAAGCTCGTATTCTTTAGGACTCATTCCTAGTGTTTTTAGAAAAGTTATGTATTTTGTATGACTAAAAACTCCATTTTCTTTAAACTGTAAAGAGTTTTGTAAATCTAACCTTAACTCTTCATCTGTAACTGAAAGACAATAAAATTTTGACTGTTGGAAAAAAATTTCGTCTTGAACTAAAACTTGTAATATGTTACTTTTAATTTCCTGTTTTTCTTTATCTGAAAGATACCTTTCGTACATTTTTTGATAAGATTCTACAGCATTTTCATAAACAAACATATATAAACGCAAAGGGATTTTTTTACCATTTACTTTTACAGCATAATCATTTGAGCCAGAAAAATTAACTACAGCACCCAAGACAATTACACCAACAAAAGCAACAATTGTTATAATAAAAATTACACGTACATGCTTTCTGAAAAAATTCATCATTCTTTTTCTTCTCCACTATTATTTTCTTTTACTGTCATTTCAGACTTGCCATAAAAACAAGCGCCTTGAGCAATAGATAAAATATTCGCCTTAATATCGCCAACTATATTTGCTTGAGATAAAACTTCTATCGTTTCAGATGCGTTTATATTACCTTTTATAAGTCCACTAATTATTATATTTTTAGCTTCAATATCACCAGTGATTTCGGCTTTTTGCCCAACAATAACACCATAAGCATTAATATTGCCTGTAATTTTACCATCAATTCTAATAACTTTATCTGTAGTTATAGACCCTTCAATAACAGCATTCTCTCCTATAAGAGTCTCAACAGATTCTAATAAGTTTTTAGATTGTTTTTTAGACATATCCTTACCTTTTATTAAAAAAATAACCTGTTAAATATGGTTTTGGGTTTACGGTTTTGCCTTTAAAATGAACCTCGTAATGTAAGTGAGGGCCCGTTGAAGAACCTGTACTACCCATCTTTGCAATAAGTTGGCCTCTTGTAACATTTTCACCAGCTTTTACAAGATTTTTAGCTAAATGAGCATAGACAGTTCTATAACCACATCCATGGTCTATTACTAAAATGTTCCCATATCCTGATCGTTTACCTGAAAAAACTACTCTTCCATCAGCAGTACATATTATAGGTGTAAAAGTAACATTAGCTATATCTATACCAGAATGAAAATCTCGTACTCTAAAAATAGGATGTACTCTAAAACCGTAAACAGAAGATATTCTCCCTTCACAGGGCCAACCATACGGGGTTGCCAAAAAAATAGATTTTTGCTTATAAATGTAAGTTATTACTTCATCTTGACTCTGTAACATAAATCTATGCTGTTCGTATAAAGAATTACTTTGATGCATTAAATCCGTATAGTCAACTTTATCTAAATTTCCAGATAAAATTGTTGTTGCCATATTCATTTGCGTAAAAGCTGGCCCTCCTTTACCAAGGACAGGAGAAAAACCTTCTTCCAGGACATATTCTTTTGCATTTAAAGAAAGGAGTGAACGAATTTTTTCATCATTTGATTGCAATTTCTCTAATATACTTTTTGTCTTGTTTAACTGATTTGTAAATAGAAGAAGTTTTATTTGCATTGCTTTAACTTCAGTTTTTGTTTTTATATAGTCAAAATGTTTAACTACTATGTAACCTGAGAAAGCTGTTGTAATTGTCCACAAAAATAGACATACGCACACAAACAAAAGCGAAACATTAACACTAAAAGGAGCTCTCTTATCATAAGAGACAAATAATATAGAAAACCTTTTTTTTGACTTTTGCTTAATATATTCTAATATATTCATAAAACAATTTTATCATACACTAGAATTTCATGTCAACTAAAAATTACAATTGATAAGTTCAATCCAGAATGCAAGAAGTGTCAACTATCATATTCTATATCGGATAATTATAAACTTCTAATGGCAGGAACTTTGCAAATACTCTAAAATGCTTATCACAGGATAACAATTTGCATTTATTCTGCCTGCAATTTTGAGCTATCATCAAATCAGGAATCCCTACAGTATTGTTACCATTTTTTATATTAATCAACTGAAAAGAACACAACTCTTCCCAATTTATTGTCATTTTAAGTTTTCTAATACTGCATAACAAATCACTTAAATCAAACTCTTTTTTGTATAAAATAAACGGCAATAATTCTGTTAATATTAATTCATTCGTACACAAAACATTAGTGACAATTAAGTCATTAACAAATAAAAAATTTTTGTTCCCTCTAAAGTATTCTATCCAAACTGACGAGTCAATCAATATATTATTCATCGCATTCTTATTTTATTTAAATCTATATCTAAAGATACTTTCCCAAAATAATTTGTCAATTTTTTCAATTTTTCTCTTTGTATGAGATTTTCTAATGCAACTTTTATTAACTCTGTCTTTGTAGAAATGTGAGTAAGATTCATAGCTTTATTTATTAATTGTTCTGGTAAATCTAAAGTTGTTCGCATATAACACTCTCCTTTTATGCATATAATATTATTTTTTATATGCATGTCAAGTACGATTAAAGATGAATAGAAAAATAGGCTTATCTAGCTTGCTACAAGCATGATTGTGCATCCATGTTTAAACACTTGTTGTCTTTTTGTAAATCCTGCTTTGGTTAGTAATTCACTTTGACTTGTAGAGAAAAAAAAACTACTTCATATTCTTTTACCTGACTTGACCTTTTGGGTTCCCCCTTTCCTTCCTTTTTATGAGTGTTTTTTCCTTTTTTTCGTTAAACCGGTCAAGTCAGGTTCTAAGTTAGCTTTTTTGTGTCCTCCATTGTAAAAGGGTAATATTTTTGGATTTTGTTCCGCAAAATATAGTATATTTTTGGATTTCATATTTTTATATGTTATAATAGATTCATGATAAAAAGGGATATTGAAAAAAAAATCATATCAAAAATCGGCAAAGGTAAAGCCATTATTGTTTACGGCGCGCGACAAGTCGGCAAGACTACTCTTATAAAAGATATTTTTGGAAACAAAAATGGCGTTTTGTGGCTTAACGGCGACGATGACGTTGTCCGTGCAACTTTTGAAAACATTAATACCGAAACTTTCCGACCCATTATTGGCCCAAACAAAACTATTATAATTGATGAAGCTCAACGCATTAAAGATATTGGTTTAAAATTAAAAATTATACAAGATAATTTTGGGGATCAAATCCAACTTGTAGCCACAGGTAGTTCATCATTTGATTTGGCAAACAAAATCAACGAGCCTATGACTGGTAGAAAGTGGAATTTTTGGCTCGCACCTCTGTCATTTTGGGAAATGGAAGAGCAAAACGGCTTAATTGCTGAAAAAATGAACCTTGAAAATCGTTTGTTATATGGGTCCTATCCTGATGTTGTCACAAACCCTTCAGACGCGCGTGACAGAATAAAAGAGCTTGCCAGAGATAGCTTATACAGAGATGTTCTTAATCTTGGTGAAATTATTAAAACTGATAAGTTAGAAAAAATTTTACAGGCACTGTCCTTCCAAATCGGTTCGCAAGCAAGCATGAATGAAATCGCAGGATTAGTAGGATTGGATAGCAAAACTGTTGACAAATATATTTCTTTACTTGAAAAATCTTTTGTCATTTTCCGATTGACAAGTTATAGTAGCAATCTCCGCAACGAACTTAAATCATCTCAAAAATTTTATTTTTATGATACAGGCATACGCAATGCTGTAATTGATAATTTTCAACCACTTGCTTTAAGGCAAGACATCGGCCCAATATTTGAAAATTATATAATAGCCGAAATGAAAAAGAGAAACAGTCACAAAGGTTATTTTTGGCGCACCACAAAACAACAGGAAATTGATTATATCGCTGAAAAGACAGGCGAATTATCTGCAATAGAAATAAAATGGAATGAGAAACGTCCTGCCAAAATACCAAAAACTTTCTCTTCAAAATATCATCCTAATCAAGAAATTATAATAAACCGTACAAACTATGCAGATATGCTTCTAAAAATTACATCACAATTTGACTAAGTATTATCCTAAATTACCTGTCTTCAACTATTTTCAGAATTCACTAACAAAAAGAGACTTATCTAGCTTGCTACAAGCATGATTGTGCATCCATGTTTAAACACTTGTTGTCTTTTTGTAAATCCTGCTTTGGTTAGTAATTCACACATTGTTATAATGCCAGTAATTCATCTATTTAATTTACGCAAATTCTCTATTGCTTTTTTACCTCTCTGATAATGCATATCAAAATCTTTTTCTGCTTCTTCTTTTGACATTGAACGATATATTTCTCCAATATAAATCCTCAAATTATGAATATCATCCACTGTAAAATCAGGACTTATCTCAAGTTTATTCATGTTATTCCTCCTCTTTCAACAACATTGAAGGCGACAATATACGAAGTAAAGCATAGCCTTCTTTAAGATTTACTGCATCAACAGCCGTCATTGCTCGTAAATTAACTATATGCTTAAAATTCCACGATATAATCACGTTACAAATATTGGCAGTAGCAATCGCTATGTGTTTTGCGTCATCTTGACTACTAGGGGGCAATCCTCCTTCTTTAAAATATAAATTTGCTAATCTTTCAGTTTCTTCACTGTGTTGTACTTCTTCGTATTTTATATTTGCAAGAACAGAGTACATAAAAGAACGCTTTGGCTCAGGGCAACGTTCAATCTCTGTAATCGTTACATCAGATATTAAAATATCGTAAACACCTTTTTTTACATCTTCCCAAAGGTTAAGAGTATCTTGCATTTTTTCAGGCACATCAGGTGCTGAAAGATGGCTTATAACAGAAGTATCTAAATAAATTTTTAATTTTTTCATACTTAGTTCCTATTAACCTTCTGTTTATATTATTTAGTATACCAAAACTTAATTAACAAATAAAAAGTTTTTGTTGCCCCTAAAATATTCTGTCCAAACTGACAAATCTATTAATATATTATATATGGGCAAATCAACCTATTTATGACATATTTAAAAGTATCAAGATATCGACGCTACAAGCATGATTGTGCATCCATGTTTAAACACTTGTTGTATTTTTGTAAATCCTGCTTTGGTTAGTAATTCACTTTGACTTGTAAATGTACAGGGCGTGTCATAGTGATAAAGTTCGTCTTTGGAGACAATATGCTGTTCATTTTTTAGTTTTTCAAATTCTGCAAAGAAAAAATCCTCTTGCTCTTTAGTTTCTGCCATATAATCGCATTCTACATAAACTCCTTTGTCACAAAGCACATCATGTATACGTTGATACAACTTTAATTTTTTTAAATGAGAAAGATGATGCATTGTCTCAAATGCCACTGCTGCGTCAAATTGTTTACAACCAAATTCAGTATCTAAATAATTGCCACAAATTAAGGTTAGTTTGCGCTCTTTATGTTTATTTTCAAGTTGTTCTAACATTTTTGCAGTCAAGTCAATACCAGTCACTTGAGTCGTCATATGACGTTCATAAATACTAACACGACTCGAAAAGAAATCATCCATTTTCTCAAGTTTCATAATATAGTCCTTTTAAGGGGTTAAAGACTTCAATTATAATTTTATCCAAATATTTTTTTAAAAAAACTGTGACTTTGGTATTTAGCGTCTTGAGGAACGTCACCCATAGTTTTTGCATATTCAAACAAAGCACGTTTTTGTTGATCTGTTAAAGATGTAGGGACCACTACATTTATCTTAACATACAAATCGCCTCTTGTTCTCCTGCCAAGCATTGGGAAACCCTGTTCTCTAATTCTTAAGGTCCTGCCAGATTGAGTACCTTGAGGTATCTTTATTTTTACAGAACCTTCTAAAATAGGCACGTCAATTTCAGCCCCCATTGCTGCTTTAGGAAAAGAAATAGAAATTTCTGTATATAAATCGTCCCCTTCTCTTCTAAAACCCGAAGTCTGCTTCATGTGGATTACAACATAAAGGTCTCCTGCAGGAGCTCCGTTTATTCCCGCATTTCCAGAGCCTGTAACTTTTAAAGAAGTGCCTTCCTGAACACCCTGAGGTATTTTTACTTTAATAGTCTTCCTAGCATTTACGATACCTTCTCCTCTACAATCTGGACAAGGATTTGCAATTACTGTACCTTTCCCTTTACATTGAGGACACTCTTGGCTAAATGAAAAAAATCCTTGAGAATATTTTACTTGTCCTTTACCTTTACATTGAGGGCACTGTTTAGGAGCAGAGTTATCTCTACTACCTGTGCCATGGCATTTAGAACAAGTCTCCTTTTTAGGTATGTCTATAGAAACTTCCGCACCTTTCATTACGTCTAAATATGAAACTTCTATATCATAACGTAAATCTTCACCTCGTCTTTGTGAAGTTCGACTTCTTTTACGACCAGATGCCCCTCCACCAAAAATGTCACCAAAGATATCGCCAAAGATATCGCCCATATTTGAAAAATCACCGCTACTATATGAATAGCTGCCCCCAAAAGGATTACTTCCTCCCCCGGGCGTACCACCCATAGCGTCATGACCAAATGTGTCATATTGCTGTTTTTTTTGTTCATCAGACAAAACTTCATAAGCTTCATTTATCTCTTTAAACTTTTCTTCAGCTTCTTTGTTGCCAGGGTTTTTATCAGGATGATATTTTAGAGCAAGCTTTCTATAAGCAGATTTTATTTCGTCTTTACTTGCAGACTTGGCAACACCAAGCACTTCATAATAATCTCGTTTCATTTCTTCTTATTCCTTAATTCCAAAATTTTTGTATTATTTTCTTTTAAAAAATTCTTTCCTGTAACAACTGGTTTTCCTGTCTCTAACTCAAGTTCTTGTCTTGCTGTCCTTGCTATTCGTCCACCTTTTATACTTGCTTTCTTATTCTCCCCAACACCTCTAGCATTTTCAGTTTCAGCTATTTGTCTTGTTGAAAGCTCAGCTAGAGCGGTAAAAATAAGCTCTGCCTCGCTCATATGATCTCGTAAGTTTTGTGTTTTAATCCTTTTAATTTCTTATGCTCATTAACAGTTAAATCCGACCACTCTTTGTGAATTATATTTGTTAAAACAGCAAACTCATTACCTTCCTTAACTCCATGACTTTTCCAGTAGTCCGTGCGTTTATTTCTTGTCTCTTGCCCCATCATTCTACGCTGTATCCATTTGTCGCTTCTTCCATGTTTTTTCCAGTTTTCTCTAGCTCTATCTATGGATTTCTCAGGATTCGATACCTCTTCTATACGTTCATAACCAACTTTGGCAAGCCATCGCTTTATCGGCTCTGCTTTTGGACTTGGTATAGATTGAATTATACGCAACATGTCTTTTATCACCAGCAAGCGTTTTTCGTTTTTTACCATTGGCTAGCATTTCTACATGGGGACAATTTGTCCCTACGTAGCCTCCGAATTCTACATCACGCTTTCTAAGTTTTTTAAATAGTCTGTAGGATTTTTAGATCCTGTCAAAGCATGGACAACATCAACCACAGAAAAATACCACTTCTCTTTTTCTTCATCATAATGTCTGCGAATGTTAAAATTCTCAAAAACAGTCAACGCTTTATCTTCCATTAAATTATTACCTCAAAATCAGAATTTTATGAACGAAAATAAAACAAAGAAAAATCCATATCTTGTTTTTCTTTTGTTTTATTTTTTACACTATACTTTAAGGCATATTTACTCATAAAATTATCAATTTGGTTTTTGTTGTTTTTTAAAAACCAATTTATATGATTCTTTACATATTCCTCTCTGATTCTGATGTTATTTAAGTCATTTGGAATTCTTATTAATCTTTCATCTATACTATCAAATCCATAAAAAGGTTTTTGTAATCTTTCCTTTGTCATATCAATATAATTTTTGTTTATATCAACCCCTATAATATTTCTGTCTAGTTGTTGGCAAACTCTAGCAGAAGTGCCAGATCCAACAAAAGGGTCTAGTACAGTATCTCGTTCGTTAGAACTAGCTAATATCATGCGTTCAAACAATGCTTCTGGTTTTTGCGTCGGATGCTGCTGTCTATTTGCACTACAATAGTGAACATGTGAAAATTTCCACACGTTTCCAGGATTTGATCCTCGCATATTATTTATTGAACGATAAAACTTTTGAGGAATCCTGATAGAATCTATATTAAACACAAAATTTCTGTTTTTACTAAACATTAATATGTCATCATGTCTTGGACTGTATCCTTTTGTTTTTCCTACTCCTTGAGTGTAATGCCAAGTTATCCAAGAAACAAAGTTATACTTCATTTTTTGTTCTAGTATCATATATATATATGATATAAATCTCATTCCCATACATATATATATTGTTCCATGAGGCTTTAATACTCTATCCACTTCTTTTAACCAATTTTCTGTAAAAGTTAAATATTCATTAAACTCTAAGTCGTCTTGTGTTTCTCCATAATTTTTACTCAGATTGTAAGGAGGATCGGTAACAACTAAATCAACGCTGTTATCCTTCAGCGACCTCATACCTTCAATGGCATCCGCATGTATAAGATTTACTTTATCCATTTGTTTTTCTTAGCCTCTTTATACCAATCTGTTATCCTTTTTTTAGAACTCTTTAGATATTTATTATCTAGTAGCTGACAAAATTCCCATGTCGTTCTCTTGGTAAGACTGATATAATTAATGTCCTTTATCTGTAATTGCCCTGAGCCTAAGGCTGGATTATAGCTTATGTCTTTATCTGATATAAATTTTAAATCATAAGCATTATAATCTACTATTTCCATAACACTATCAATTAGATTAGTATTATAATTTTTTTGACTATATACTTTATGTGTTATGCTTAATATTATAAACATAAAATCAGGATCTTCAACATAAGCAGTTCTAATCCTAGAAAAAGACGTTATGTTTGGCCCCTTCCCAGAAGACTTTATATCTTCCGATGTTGTCTTAACATCTACATTTGCTGTAATATGCGAATTAGTTTTTTTAAATTGAAGAACTATATCCGCTATACCTAGTCTTGGTTGTGCCTCAATATTTATTAATTGATATTTATTATCCTTTATATCATATATCCTAGAAAATACCTCATGACACCACGCTTCAATAATTGGACCAGCTATCTTATTAATATTTTCCAAAGGCAACCCATATTTTAGATTTGTATTTATAACTATCTTGTTATCGTCATCTTTAATTCCTTCTTGTAGAATATCTTTAATAATAGCAAGTACATTTTTAGAATCACTTTCGTAGCTCTTTGACTCAACGGGCTTTTTAAAAACCATATCTTCATATTTCATATGTTTACCATATAATATAGATTGACTTACAATATCTCTACTACTCGCGTAGATCTAAATGGAACCTCTAAAAACTTTACGGAAACACTTTATCATTAAAGTTCTCAAGAGAGGTTCCATTTTAATCAATTATAAGTTACTTATTTCTTGTTATCGTCAACGACTTCGGCGTCAACCACATTGCCAGAATCTTGAGCACCTTGAGTTGGCTGCTCTGTACTCTGCCCAGAAGCTTGCGCGGCTCCCTGAGCACCCTGTTGTGCCTGAGAATTTTTATATACAGCTTCAGCGAGTTTATGAGAAGCAATCATTAAAGCCTCTTTTGTTGACTTAATTGTTGCAATATCATTACCCTTAAGTGCATCTTTTGAAGAGGATAAAGCCTGTTCTATTGCAAGCTTTTCATCTGCAGAAATTTTATCGCCATGCTCTTTTAAGCTCTTTTCTACTGAATAAACAAGGTTGTCTGCTTCATTTCTTACTTCTATTTCTTCTTTACGTTTAGAATCTTCAGAAGCATATTGTTCTGCCTCTTTTACATATTTATCTATATCTTCTTTTGAAAGTTTTGTTGAAGAAGATATTTTAATAGACTGCTCTTTGCCAGTTCCTTTATCTTTTGCAGACACATGTAAAATACCGTTAGCATCTATATCAAAAGTAACTTCTATTTGAGGCATCCCTCTTGGCGCAGGTGGTATACCGTCTAACATAAACCTACCAAGCGACAAATTGTCTTGTGCCATTGGCCTTTCGCCTTGTAAAACATTAATTTCAACACTTGGCTGATTGTCTGCTGCTGTCGAAAATATCTGAGAACGTTTAGCAGGAACTGTTGTGTTTCTATCTATTAAAGATGTCCTTACACCACCCATTGTTTCTAAACCTAAAGTTAAAGGCGTAACATCTAAAAGAAGAATATCTTTTACATCTCCTGTAAGTACTGCAGCTTGTACTGCTGCACCAAAACATACACACTCCATAGGATCTATACCACGTTCTACTTTTTTACCTACATAATCTTCTACAAACTTTTGAACTATAGGCATCCTTGTAGGGCCCCCAACTAAAATTATCTTTGTAACTGTATCTGTGTTAAGTTTTGCATCTTTTACAGCTTGGTCTATAGATTCTTTGCATCTTTCTACTATAGGCCTTACCAAATTTTCAAGAGTTGCTCTTGTAAACTTCATAGTTAAATGTTTAGGTCCTGAAGCATCTGCTGTAATAAATGGAAGATTTATATCAGTTTCTAAAACATTTGAAAGCTCTATTTTGGCTTTTTCAGCAGCTTCTTTTAAACGTTGCATCGCCATTTTATCATTACGTAAATCTATTCCATTAGTCTTTTTAAAATCTTCTGCAATATAGTCTATTAAAGCGTTATCCATATCAGTTCCACCAAGCTGCGTATCCCCAGAAGTTGAAAGCACTTCAAAAGTGCCTTCTGCACCCATTTCCATAATGGTTACATCTAATGTACCTCCACCGAGATCAAAAACCAATATTTTCTGCTCTTTACCAACTTTATCTATACCATAAGCAAGAGACGCTGCCGTAGGCTCATTTACAAGTCTTACTACGTCTAGACCAGCAATCGCACCAGCATCTTTTGTAGCTTGTCTTTGATTGTCGTTAAAGTATGCAGGCACTGTTATAACAGCCTTACTTATAGGTTCCCCTAGATAAGCTTCTGCATCTTTTTTTATTTTCTGTAAAATAAATGCTGAAAGTTGTTGAGGTGTAAACTCCTTACCGTTTACAGTGTACTTATAGTCTGTACCCATTTTTCTTTTAAAAGCACTAATTGTACCTTCAGGATTTGTTACTGCTTGTCTTCTTGCGGGCTCTCCAACTAAAAGTTGTCCGTCCTTTGTAAAAGCCACATAAGAAGGGAAAGCTTTACCTCCTAAAGTTGTACCCTCTGCTGAAGGTATAAGAGTAGTCTTCCCACCTTCCATTACAGCTGCAGCAGAATTTGACGTACCCAAGTCAATACCAATAATTTTTGCCATTGTTTCCTCCCCTATTAACTTTATTTTTAACAATTTAAAATTTTTAAATAGTTTTTTCTTCTTGTTCTTCTTTTTTACTATTTTTTGCTACTTTTACTTTTGCCGTCCTTATAAGCTTACCATTCATTTTATAACCTTTTTGATAAACTTCTAGAACTTTCCCATCTTCTTCTTGACTTTCAACAATATCTAAAGCTTCACATACGTTTGGATCAAACTTCTCACAAAAAATTTCTTCTATCCCTTCTTCCTTTAACATTTTTGAAAATTCTTTACTTATCATATCCAAACCAACAACTATACTGTCTATATTATTTCCTGATTTTGCGCTCTTTAAAGCTTGTTGCAAAACATCATCTATATTAATTTGTTTGATAAGAATTTTCTCTTTGCCCCAATCTAAATAATCTTTTTTTTCTTTTTCTGATCGTCTCCTATAATTCTCAAAATCTGCTTTTAACCTTATAAGCTGATCATAATAATTTTGTTCTAATTCTTTTTGCGTTTGGACAGACTGCTTTAAAATTTCAAGTTCTAATATCTTTTCATCTCGGGCTTGATTATAATCAAATTCTTGCGATTTAGTATCATTTAACTCCTCTTGCTTTTCATTATCCAAAATAACTCCTCCCATTATTTTTTATTTTTAAAAAAATTGTTTAGCATTTCTGACACTTTATTAACAAGAGACATCATTTTTTCGTATTCCATGCGTTTAGGACCTATAATTCCTAAAACACCTACTGCACATTTGTCACACTTATAGACATTTGTCACAACACTTAAGTCTTTAAGTTCTGCTAAAGTATTTTCTGAACCTATTTTTACATTAATTCCAGTACTGCTAAAATCTTTATTTATTATTTTTATAAACTTTTCTTTATCTTCATTAAACCGGATAAGAGACTTTACAGGCTCAAAATCATTAAAATTTTCAACTGTAACAACGTTAGAAGTCCCATCTACATAAACATCATCTTGGATATTATAAAAAACATCACCGATTTTTTCTGCAGCATCTAAAATTACTGCTTCGTTTTGTCTAAAATTTTTTATCTCTAAAAGTATTCTTTTATTTGCCTGAGCTACCGATATTCCTCTAAGCTTATCATTTAAAAAATTACGTAATTTATTAATCTGAACTTGTGTTAAAAAGATCTTAACTCTTTTATGTTTTACTATACCGCTTTGTGTAAGAAGTACAACTAAAAGTTCTTCATTAGAAATTTGTACAAGTTCTATATTCTTTATAACATCATACTGAGTTTTAGGAGCTACAACAAAGCCAGTATACTGTGAAAGACAAGACAAAATACGAGAAGTTTCAGAAAGAATTGCCTCTGTTTCATTATGTTTTCTTTCGTATTCTTTTTTTAACTTCGCTTCTTCTTCTATAGCAAAATTTTGCAACTTAACAAGAGTATCTACATAAGCTCTATACCCTTTATCTGTAGGGATTCTCCCCGCAGAAGTATGAGGGTGAGAAAGAAACCCTTCTTTTTCAAGATCTGCCATTAAATTTCTCACCGCAGCAGATGAAAGAGAAATGTTATATTCTTCTATCAAAGCATTAGAACCTACCGGCTTTCCTGTTTTAATATAATGATAGATAACAGCGCTCAATATTTTGCTCTTTCTATCTTTTAAAATCTCTAACCCTATTTGTCTCATAGTAGCCTCTTTGAATAGGTTAATAACAACAGATGATTATTAGCACTCTTGTTATCTAAGTGCCAATATTGTAGCACTAACACTCTAATTATGTCAAGTGCTATTTATTATTGGGCCTGTCTAAAAAACCCATTTATCATTTTAATTTCTATTGATTATTTGGAGAATTGTTAAGTACTTGATTTTTAATAAACTTTCATAGTAAATCTATGCACGTATTAGTGACAACAAATTTACTATGCTAATAGGTATTATTTCCCTGATGTATTTGCATTATCTACAGCAAGAGCAAACTTTGTAGCACCAGCGCTCTTTGCTCTATCCATAAATTGTATGACAAGATTGTAAGGTATCTGTTCATCACCTTTTATAACTATGGATTGGTTTGGATTAGAAACCAGCCATTCTTTTACAACAGCCTCAACATTTTCTAGCTCTGTTTTTTTGTCATCTACATATATATTCTGTTCCCTAGATATTTTAACTTCCATGTTCGAACTATCTGTAGCATCTGTAATTTTTGTTTTTGGAAGATTTACAGTTATTCCTGGCTGCATTAGAGCAGGAGTTGAAATCATAAATATAATTAAAAGCACTAAGATAACGTCAGTAAAAGGAGCGATATTAATGTCTGTTTTTACTTTGCTTCTTTGTATACGAGCTTTCATTTACTTACTCCTATTTTTAAATAAAACTTCTTCTAAAGCAGATACACAATATTCCATTTGTATAACAAATTTGTCTATCTTTTTTGCAACAAAATTATAAGCTACTGAGGCCGGTACTGCAACACTTAAACCTGCTGCTGTTGCCATTAAAGCTTCTGAAACTCCACCTATAATTACTGCTATACCACCAGCACCAACTGCAGATATATCATGGAACGCACTTATAATACCTAACACTGTACCAAATAAACCTACATAAACTGTCATACTTCCAAGTGTAGCTAATATTGTTGTAAAAGTTTCTAAATTTACTGTTTGGATCATTATTTCTCTTTCCATAGCATCTTCACTAACAGTCTCACCTTTTACTTTAAAAGCAAGTATACCAGCTTTTGATACTGATGCCAGTGGAGAATTTACGCTATCACAATAATCTAGAGCCTCATCTAATTTCCCATCTTCTACATATTTGGTCAATTTTTTTATAAACTCTACTCTTGTAACTCTCGATTTACTCCAAAACTCAAATATCTTATAACATATAATAGTTACTGACAGCACAGAACAACCTAACAAAATATATAATGTCACCCCTCCCATATTGAGTATTTCTATAATACTTTTTCCTTCAAACATTTATTTCTCCTTTTATTTTAATTATCCACTCCAACTCTAAATTCAAAAGCTGTTACTAAAATATTTTTTTCGTAATCGCTAGGTAGATTATCAAACGTTTCATCTTCTACAAGCCTGATAACTTCTTCATCAAAGCTTTTATTTCCTGACGACTCCAAAATTGAAATATGTGAAGTAGTTCCATCTCTATGCACTGCAAACTTAACAACTGCACGTCCTCTTCCATATGTTTTTTTCAGCCATGGTAGATACTGTCTTAACTTTTGGTGCACCTGTTTTGCATATGCCTCATATTTAAATTTCTGAGCTTCATAAGCAATTTCATTCTGAGTTTTAGTTTCTTTATCAGTTTTATCCTCTTCTTTTTTCTTTGTAGATACAGAATCATCTTGAGGTTCAGGCTCAGGAGCTTTGTCCTCTACAGGAACTGTAAATACTTTACCTTCTTCCGGAATAGGAACAGGTTCAGGTTCAGGGTCTGGCTCCGGCTGAACTTCTGGTTCAGGTTTGATTTCTGGCTCTTCAATCAAAGATGGAGATAAAAACTCTACCTCTACAATTTCTTTATCATCTTTATGCTTTGCGCCATTACTCCATATAATAAATATAACTAATGCATTTATCAATATTGAAACTACTAAACAAACAATAAAATTACTTTTTTTAACCATTTTAGTCATATCCTTAGTTACTATTTTATCGACGCACCTAAATACAATACATCTTCTCCGTCTATGGACATGGCTTCTTTCTTCTTCTTCTCTTCTCTTTTTCTCCTTTCTTCTTCTTCTCTTCTTTTCTTCTCTTCTTCCAGCTTCTTCTTCTCTTCTTCCAATTTCTTTTTTTCTAAAGCTAATTTTTCCGCCTCTTCTTTGGCTTTGGCTCTTTCTAACTCTTCACGCTTTTTTCTTTCTAAAGCCATTTTGTCTTTTTCTGCTTCTAGTTGAGCTTTCGCAAGTTCTTCTCTATTTCTTCTCTCCAGAGCTAACTTTTCTTGCTCTTCTTTTGTTCTTACTTTCTGTAACTCCATCTCACCTTTTACTTTTAATCTTTCCTTCTCT
>JAISYS010000033.1 GCA_031269735.1 Candidatus Endomicrobiellum cubanum
AAACATCTTTCAGTTTTAATAACAAGTTAGACTGCAGCGCAAACAATGTTTGATCTGTAGTCATAACATTTAGATTAATATCAGCTTTTAGTCCAAAAAAAGATAATGCTTGATTTGAACTTCTACTTTTTGATCAGGGTCTTCTGCTATTTATGAGCAATTGTAGCGCCAGAAAAACCACACACAACAATGAGATTCTTTATCTTAGATATTCTTTTCTTCCCTCAAGAAATGTAAATAATGATTTCTTCTATTTTACTTTTTTATTGGGTTAAATACAAATTTATGTAACAGCGTCAATGTTATACTTGCATTTTTTTATCCTTAACTATTTAAATTTATCACCAAACATATCATGAGTCCTACGTTTTTACACGTCAACACATTTACTACCATCTCTACAACTTTTATACATCTACATACTACCTGACTTGAGCGTTTTGAGGAACCCTAATGGTCAAGTCAGATGTTGACGAATTGGTTTATACATGCATATGTAGCGTCTATTGCAATAAAAAACTGAATAAAGATAACAGAAGCGGACTCTCATGCATGATAACTCTTTATCAAACTTCTGCACGTGAATGACCACGGCATCGCTGTAATACATGTATTATGTCTCTTGACAACATTATATTTTGTGTATTGTTTTTTGTTTGGATGGCCTTTTTAAATTCTGTTATACTTCCTGCCAAAGAATTTTTTTCGTTAAATGTCCAACTCTTTGGATTATGTAGCTCGTCAGACTTATTGAATCGCCAAAACTGTAAGTTACTTTCTTCTG
Source organism: Candidatus Endomicrobiellum cubanum (assembly GCA_031269735.1). GTDB lineage: Bacteria > Elusimicrobiota > Endomicrobiia > Endomicrobiales > Endomicrobiaceae > Endomicrobiellum > Endomicrobiellum cubanum. The sequence goes on from JAISYS010000033.1 coordinate 785, forward strand.
ACATCATATCATATTTTAAAAAGCCCCTATTCCCATAAATAAGCATCTTGCGAACTTTTATCGGAGATAACATGTTACAATGTATACAAAATTTATCCGATAATATTTCACCTATCATAACTTTCCCATCTTTAAAAACATTCGAAATAAATCGTGTCTTTTTTATATCAAGTCCCATACATAAACCAAAGTACCGCCAAAATATGGACACCTACAATTTCATATGCATTTTCATTTTTGTAAAATCTTCCAAATTGACTGATTTCTGATATAATGTAATTGATATCTCCGATCTTCTTTTTTAAATTTTTCTGAATAAAACGGATAGATGGGGAATAAATATAAGTATAGTCAGTATATAACTCTTTATCATTTCTTTGTGATAACCCAACTAACTTGTCAAATTCAGACATTTTTTTTACGATTATCTTTTCACAAAATACATGCTTGCCGTTTTCTAAGCTTTTTTTACAGATTTCAAAATGTGTATCTGCTGGGGTGCAAACAAATACTGCCTCCACGGAATGATTTAAAAAAAGGTCACCTATATTTTTTGAGTTATAAATGCCTACAAGCTCAAAAAAATCCGAAGAAGAGATATATTTTCTTACGATACTTCCCCAATAACCTGTTCCGACCAATGCCACTTTCACTATTTTGTCCCAGGTGGATCATACTTATTGGATTTAAGATTCCACAGTATTTTCAATAAATCTAAATTGCCTTTCAAAAAACTAACTTTGCTTGGGATTTTACCACGAAATGGGTATTTTCTTGTCACCGGAACTTCAGTTATACGGTATCCCGAACGAGGAGCTCGAACCGTCAAATAATGAATAAGTGCATATGTTGGAAATATCCCGTAACGGAATGGATTGATTCGAGGATCTTCAAACAGTTTCGTATTATGCGCTCGAAAGCCATTTGTTGTGTCTGTGTATCGGAAACCAGATAGCTTATTAATAACGGGGACGTGTAGTAAGCGAATCGCTAGGTCTCTATATTTTGGGGTATTGATTGAAGCACCACTAGGGAGGTAGCGAGATCCTTGGATTAAATCGTAGCCTTCTTTTAAGGCCTCGATAAAAGTGAAAATACCATCAACGCTATCTTTGCCATTTCCATCGATAGTTATACAATATTTATATTCCCTTGTCACAGCAAAGTAATAGCATAACATCAATTGATCGCTCATATGTCCAGGCGATATTCTCTCAATCAATAAGTTGACTCCTAACTTTTTCATTAAGTCAGGATGTGTACAATTGTCAGTACTACCGCCATCACAGATAAAAATATCCGCAACGTCTTGAATATGTATTTTTTGCATTTCTTCCAACTGTCGTCTTATCCTTTCACCTTCGTTAAAAACAGGAATACACACCGCATAGTCATGTTGTTTAGGTGAAAAATCTATAAACTTATATTCTGGTAAGACGATAGGCATATTTTCAAAACAATTTTTTCTCCGGATTATGGCTTTGTTTTCTAAACTCTGCCTTGTATAATTAATACCGTAAAAAAGCCTCTGCCTGTAAGCAACGCGACGTTCCTCTTGGCTTTCTCGCTGTAATTTTGAAAAAAACGACATACTAGCGGTTTTACTACGCTGCAGACAATCAGATATGAAATGGCAATAATCAATATGAATTTTATTACCACTTGACTTAACCGTTCTTTTTATGAAATTGAAGATTTTTTTATAAAATCTTCCAATGAGGGGGGGGGAGTTCTAATCTCAATTTTTTTAACCTTCCTTTACATCAATTACTTGTTCTTTATTATACCATAATGTTTTTTCGTTTTCTATATTATCAATCCAATTTTGATTTCTCAAATACAAACCTATAGTTAATCAACACCTTCTTTAAAAGTAAGCGATGGTCTCCAGCCAACTTCTGATTGAATTTTGTCATTACAAATCGCATATCTGCGGTCATGCCCAAGCCTATCTTTTACATACTCAATTGAACTTTCATCTTTGCCCATAGCGTTAAGAATAATATGCGTAATTTCAAAGTTGCTTTTTTCGTTATTCCCACCAACATTATAAACTTCTCCAACTTTGCCTTTATGCAAAACAACATCTATGTGCTGCACAGTGGTCGTAAACATAAAGCCAGTCTCGAATATTTAAACCATCACCATAAACTGGGACCTTTTTACCTTTCAATAATTGCAATATAAAAACAGCTGTATCAATAAAAATTTCTGGTCCTGTAATTGAACGGTCCACATGGCTTTCTGCAGCAAAATTTAATATAGTATCAACATTTTTAACTAGCTGTTGTACCAATTCTTTATCACATATATCACCTTGAACAAACTCATAGCTAGGATTATATTTTAAATCGTTAAGATTTTCAAGATTTCCTGCATATGTTAAGTGCATCTAAATTAGTAATTTATAGTTTGGATATTTATTCAACATATATCTTAATAAAACAGCTATCAATAAAACCAGCTCCAACTGTAACAAGCAATTTCATATGCATAGCTCCTTCCAATTTTTGTCTTTATCACTTAAGACTGGTTCAAAACATATCCTCTTGCCAAAAGTCTTTGATTTTTTTCTTATATCAACAGCAACATCATAAATTTCTCCTTGCAAACAACGTACAAGTTTTGCTTGTTCATAAGGTTTTTTTTGATAATGCAGACCTTTAAGCACACTAGCTCCAGATTTTGAATGGTTATCTTGACTAAATTCAACATCTATGCCATTTTCAACAAATTCTGATTTTTTATATGTTTCCATAAAAAAACCACGATCATCTCCGAAAACTTTTGGCTTAATTAAAATTATATCTTCTATTTCTGATTTAATAAATTCAAATGATATACATTTTTCCTGCTGAATATATTTTACCTATTTTTTTTCTATAAACAAGAACAATTTGGCCAAAAATTTTTATTTTTCTAAGTCTTCCTGCTTTTTCTTTACTAAACACAAAATTTATTATTCGTTTTGATGAAAATATTGGCCCAAGCGAAAAAAATGCGGTAAGCAATCTACAGATTCTTCCATTTCCATCAATAATCTGATTTTTCCTGCTATATTATCTTTTACTCCTGTTAAAAGTTTTTTATGGATAAAAAGTAGAGTATCTATATCAAATGTTATTAATAAAGAAAGTTCTTTAAGAGGGGAAAAATAATTTGTAACTTCCTCCTAATCTCTTGTAGCAGGCACACGACCACCAAGTAAAAGATTTGTTACTTCAGGTAGAGATAAAGGATCCCTTCTATGCTATTTGAAACATATGCAGATTGAATAAGGGTGTTTCTTTCTAAATTTAACCATAGACTTTTGGGAAGACGTAGTTTTTCTATTTGTCCATACAATCTTTCTACAGCAGATATATTTTTAAGTAGTTTTATTGTAAGTTGATACTTAGGTTTAAACATATTAAAGGGAGTAAAAATATAGGGATATTAAAATATGGTATATTGTTATACAGTTTAGAAGTGATTTAATTTTAGTTTAGTAGCTGAAAAAAGAGGATTTAAATGGTTGATCGTAAGAATTTGCCAGATAATACCATAGATTATATTAAGTTTGTGTTAAAGAAATATATACAAGACGAGAAGTTCACATTTTTTGGTTGGTGAAAAAGTTGATTAAAAATAAATGCAACGTATTTATTTGGAGTTAAAATGTTGATAACTAAATTAGATGTGACTAAATTGGAAAAAGCCATAAACTCTTTTGAATTTACATATGAATTAGCATGGAAAGCAATGAAAGATTATTTAGAATATATGGGAATTAATGGAATATTGGAAGTAAATGGGCATTTAGAGAAGCTTTTAAAACTGAGCTAATTTTCCATGAACAGATATAGATTCATTATGATAGATGATAGAAATCTATCATACTTATGATGATACAATTAAAAATAAATGGTTTGTCGGAACGAACTATTAAAACACTAGATGATATATTTAAAAGATAATATGGTAGTCACACAAAGGGTAACTATAAAAATGGATCTGATATTTATATCCACATTAGAGATAGATAATACATTTACATATAAAGATTTAAGCTAAAATGTATGGCAATTTTGAAGATTCAAATACACCAATATAGAGATTTGAATAACCAAGTGTTAAAAGAGCATATAGAACCTGACTTGACCTTTTGGGTTCCCCCAAACCACCTTTTTTATGAGTGATTTCCCCTTTTTTTCCTTAAAGCGGTCAAGTCAGGTCTTAATTTCTTTTTCTTTGATATCTGGATAATAAATAATAATGTTTTCTAAATAATCATTATAATTAATATTTATAGGATTAGGCAGATTATCAAAAAAAGTGTTGAACAATATGAAAAGAAGGAAGTTTTATACTAATCACCATAAGATGGATAAAAAATCACTCTTTTGCTTTTGAGTTGATAGGATAAATATAATTTTGACAGTTTTTTGATAATTAATTTATACTACTTTTGAAAAACATGTTTAAATATATAATCTATATTTTTAAACTGAGCATTGATATTACAGTCTCTTTTTATTTCTTTATCTGTTAAATACTTACTTATTTTTCTACTTTTTAAACAAGCTTCTTCTAAAGATATTCTATTATCCTTAGCATCAAAAGCAACCTCTTGTACAATTTCATAAGATTCTTCTCTAGATAAACCTTTATCAACTAAAGCAAGAAGTAATGTTCCAGAAAAAATAATGTCTTTTGTTTTATCTAAATTAGCCTGCATATTTTCAGGATAAATATTAAGTCCCAAAAGTAAATTTTGCATTCTTACAAGCATATAATGTAAAGTTATAGAAGCATCTGGCAGCATGATTCTTTCCGTAGATGAATGGCTTATATCTCTTTCATGCCAAAGCGCAACACTTTCCATGGCAGTTACAGCATAGCCCCTTAAAAGTCTGGCAAGACCACAGATATTTTCTGAAATTATTGGATTCCTTTTATGTGGCATTGATGAAGATCCTTTTTGCCCTTTAGTGAAAGGTTCTTGGAGCTCTGCTACTTCTGTTCTTTGTAAATGCCTTATCTCAACAGCAATTCTCTCTAAACAAGTACCTGCTTGAGCAAGGCAAGAAAAATAAACAGAATATCTATCTCTTGGAATTATTTGAGTAGAAACAGGCTCAGGCTTTAATTTCATTTTTTTGCAAACATATTCTTCTATTTTAGGGTCTAAATGTGCCATAGTACCTACAGCCCCAGAAATTTTACCGTAACTTACAGTTTCCAGTGTAAAATTTAACCTGTCCAAAGATCTCATAATTTCGCTATGCCAAGAAGCAACTTTAAGGCCAAACGTCATAGGTTCTGCATGAATCCCATGTGTTCTGCCAATCATAGGTGTCATTTTATATTTTTTGGCAAGATTTTTAGTTATGTTAGCCAACTTCTTTGTTTCTTCTATTATAAGGGTTGTAGACTCTCTCAATTGAGCAGCAGTTGCAGTATCCAAAACATCTGATGATGTCATACCTAAATGCAAAAAACTACCTTCTGGCCCTATTGTTTCTGTAACGGCACTTAAAAAAGCTATAACATCATGTTTTACTGTAAGCTCTATTTCGCTAATCCTTTCTACATTAACTTTCGCTTTCTTTTTTATAATCTCTATTGCCTTTTTGGGAACTATGCCAATTTTAGACATGGCTTCTGCTGCAAAAATTTCCACATCAAGCATCTTATGAAATCTATTTTTTTCTGACCAAACTGCAGCCATTTGAGGTTTTGTATAACGAGGAATCATTTTTATTCCCTATCCTTTAATTGGGCCTGTCTAAACCCAATTTAAATTTACTTTCTATAACTTTTTTAATTGCTTGCGGATATATTTGATGTTCTATATTTAAAACCCTCTTTGCAAGTTCTTCTGGTAACTCTTTATCAAAAACATCAACTTCTTTTTGCAAAATTATTCTTCCTGTATCGTACTCTGCTTCAACAAAATGAACTGTAGCTCCTGACTTTTTTTCTTTAGATTCTATAACAGCTTTATGAACATGGTGCCCATACATACCTTTACCTGAAAACTTAGGCAAAATAGATGGATGGATATTTAATATCTTGCCACTGTACTCAGATATTATATCCTCACCTATAAGCATCATATATCCTGCAAGGCAAACTAGGTCTATCTTTTCTTTTAGTAATTCTTGTAAAATGGCGTTATTAAAATCTTTTAAATTAGTAAAAGCTTTATTTTGAATACATATAGATTTTATATTTTCGTTTTTCGCTCTTTGCAAAGCGTAAGCATTAACATTATTTGAAATAACTAGAACAACTTCTGCAATATTTTTCAAAATACCACTTTTTGTAGAATCTAGTATAGCTTGCATATTAGTTCCACCTCCAGAAACTAAAACAGCAAGCCTTATCATATTAGTTCTACACCTTTATTGCCTTTTTTAACATAACCTATAATTTTTGCACCCTTTAAAAATTTTTTTACATTTAAAACAACTTCCGGACGCACAATTAAAACCATACCTATACCCATATTTAAAGTTCGATATATGTCTTCATCAGAAATAGCTCCCTGTTTTTGGATAAGTTCAAAAATTTTAGGCACTTTCCATGAACTTTTTTCAATTACAACTTTTATATTTGGCGGTAAAATCCTTGCAATTTTATCATAAAAACTCCCACCTGTAATATGAGCTATGCCTACAATATTTTGCTTTTTAGAATTAAATTTTGAAATAGCAGATAATATTTCTTTGGCATATATTTTTGTAGGAGCAAGCAACTGCTTAGAATATTCTTTTATCTGCACATCTGATAATACTTTTCTTATTAGAGAGTATCCGTTTGAATGAGGACCACTTGAAGGAAGACCTATAACAAAGTCACCAGGTTTTATCTTTGTTCCATTAATTTCTTTATTCTTTTCAACTATACCAACAGCAAAACCAGCCAAATCGTATTCTCCATCTTTGTAAAACCCTGGCATTTCTGCAGTTTCTCCACCTACCAGCTCTGCATTAGAAAGTTTGCAACCTTTAGATATACCTTTAATAACTTGTTCTGCTTGGTTGACGTCTAACTTCGCACAAGCAAAATAATCTAAGAAAAACAAAGGCTTTGCGCCAACACATATTAAATCGTTTACATTCATCGCTACAAGGTCTATTCCAACAGTGTCATGCTTATTTAATAGAAATGCAAGTTTAAGTTTTGTACCTGCCCCATCTGCAGAACTGACAAGACTATACTTAGATCCATTTATAGGAAATAGTCCTCCAAATCCTCCAATTTTAGGAAGTTTTTTTTTAATTCTTTTTATAAGTTCATTGCCTGCATCAATATTTACTCCAGCTTTTTTGTAAGCAATAGACATTATTATCCCATCCTATTTAAATAAATTAGCAAAAAACATAATTAACAATGCATTAGTAAAATCAATTAAAAAAGCGCTTACTATAGGAACGACAAAAAAAGCTTTTACTGCAGTTCCATGTTTAGATGATAAAGTTTGCATATTTGCCAAAGCGTTTGGAGTAGCGCCTAAACCAAAACCAACAAATCCTGCAGACATAACTGTAGACTCATAATCTTTACCAAGCAACTTAAAAACAAAAAAGTAAGCTATTAAAACTACAAGTATCATTTGTGCTATCAACATAACAAAAATAGGAAGTGCTAGATCCGACAACTGTCTCAAATTTAAAGTACTTATAGCCATTGCAACAAAAATAGCAAGAGAAATATCTGATATCATACCTACAGCTTTTGTATCTATCTCAAACCATTTTGAAAAATCGCCTATATTGCGAAACGTTACAGCTACAATCATTGCAACCAAATAAGCAGGTAACAATATACCGACTTTACTAAAATAATAGCTAAGTGCAGAACCTATACCTATAGACATAAGAATCCAAGAAAGGGTTCTCATTAAACGATGTCCGCTGACTAAATCTTCTTCTTCATCGTAAGATGGTGCAGTAATAACACCTTCTTCTTCTGCCAAAGCACCAACTTCTTCATAATCTGAAGAACGGTCACCTGTGTTGCTTATAAATTGGTCTTGCATTTTCTCCAAATTAGGAGTAATTATTTTGCGTCTCTTTATAATCCATTCTGATAACGGACCACCTAAAGCGGAACCTGCAATCATTCCAAAAGTAGCACAGGTAAGACCTGCTGTCATAGCTCCGTTTACACCAAAACTATTTTCAAAGAAACTTCCAAAAGTACCTGCTGTACCTAATCCGCCTATCATAGATACTGAACCACTAATTATACCTAATAAAGGATTTATGCCAAACAATTTAGATATATAAATGCCTGTCAGGTTTTGAAGCAGAACTGCTATAGCACAAATTCCCCAAAAAACAAATATTAAAACCCCTCCATTAATCAACAACTTATAACTTGCGTTCATCCCAATTGTACAAAAAAACATAATCATCAGCACGTTTTGTAAAGTCGAGTCAAATTGAAAAGCCACAATATTTTGAGATTGCAAAAATGCTCCTAAAATTGCTGCTGTTAAACCACCAATAACAGATGCTGGTATTGACAACTTAACAAAAAAAGGAAGCAATTTTCTTACTAAAACTCCAAAATAATACATGGCAACACCTAAAGCTATTGTCTGTATCATATTAAATTTTAAAATTAACATGCCATTTAAAACTTCCGTTTCCATATCACATCTCCTCGCTACCACAGATCTCAAGAGTTGTCCACTAAACTTGCACCCTCTCCCCAAGTAGCTCAATATTTTGGGCCATTAAAACCTTTAAGATATCATCAGCCGCCTTACACGCTTTATTATATTCTTTTTTAAGGAACCATATTCTTTTACTACACCTTTTCGATACTTCTACGACACACAGTGTGTAAAAAAACTTGTGCTCTATCCCACGATAAGCCCTGCGTCTTTGCCTTGCGATGCCAAAAAATTCACTATTTACGATTATACGGAAACACTTTTACTATTTTCTGCTGCCAGGCTTTAATGCAATACTTCCTTGTTTACACATCAAACATTCTTCTTCTTTATAACTTTCAACTTCAAGACTTAAAAGAGAAAAATTCGGAACTCCAAAATTCACCTTGCCTGCGCTTCTATCTACCAGAGAAACAACCGCTACAATTTTAGCACCTAAAGGTTTAAGTGAATCTATAACTTCTCTAGTTGAAAGACCTGTAGTTATAACATCTTCTACAATCAAAACCTTTTCATTTTCTTTTACAGAAAAACCTCTTCTTAGCAAAACACTGCCGTCCACTCTTTCTGTAAATATAGCACGTACTCCTAAAACTCTTGCCATCTCATACCCTATAATCACACCACCCATAGCAGGAGAAACAACAACATCAACTGTTATATTATTCTCTTTAACTTTTTTTGTAAGCTCATGTGCTAAAAATCCTGCTTCTTTAGGATATTGTAAAATTAATGCAGATTGAAAATATGTATCAGAATGAAGACCACTGGAAAGTTTAAAATGGCCAGTCAAAAGAGCATTATTTTCTTTGAATAAAGTTTTTAATTCGTCCTGTTGCATTTTTTATAACTCCTAATTTTTGTTTTTTAAAAAATATATTTTTTGCCCCTAAAAATACTAAAATACATCCCATAAAAGAATTTATCAAAGGAACAATAAATTCTGGCAGAACTCTACCTGTAAGACTCCCTATTAAAACTACAAAAGTCATAGATATGGGTGTCGCTAACAAAAAACCTCCTGCAAAAACAATAGTTTCTTTTAACTGCATATTGCGTTTACTTAATTCTAAAGAAAAAATCCCAGTAATGAACAATATTGTAATAGGGTTAGCTAACGTTAACCCACATAACCATATAAATAAATCTTGCCCTTGAAAAGTGTTTGCATCTATAACATGGCCTGCTGTTATAAATAAAATACCAAAAATAATTAAAGCTGTACCAACAACAATATCAAAAACTCGCTCATAATGTTGTATTTTCTTTACAAGTGCAGATATAGATAATACCGATAAACACACATAAACAATATCTGCTAAAGTTATACCTATAACACCTAAAAGAAGCTTAGATATTGGTAAAAACAAAGAAAGACGAAACATCAACATGCAAATAGGTCCTATACCTCCAACTTGTAAGAGAAGACCTATTTTTAAACCACTTTTAAACAATTGATTTGTGTTTTTAGTAGATAGGCCCATTTATAATTTTTCTACAGCCTCATAAATGTTTTTTGCAGCTTCAGCTGGATTTGGAGATTCTATAATTGGCCTTCCAATAACTATAAAATCAGCACCGGCCTTAACAGCAGATTCTGGTGTTGCAACTCTTTTTTGATCATCTTCTATTCTTACTGGTCTTATTCCAGGTGTTACAACATCAAAATTAGATCCACATCCTTTCTTTATTATAGGTATTTCCAAAGGCGACGCTATAACCCCATCTATTCCACAAGATTTTGTTAGTTTTGCTCTTCTTAAAACTTCTTCAGCTGTTGTAATTTGGCTAGTCAAAACAGTAACTGCCCAAATTTTGGGTCTATTTTCAACAGACGAGGCAGATTTTAACATTTCTTCTCCACCAATAGAATGAACCGTTAAGCTAAACACACCAAGATCTCTAGCAGATTCTACAGAGCGTTTAACTGTCGCAGGTATATCATGAAACTTTAAATCTAAAAAAATTTCTTTACCATTGTCTTTTAGCATTTTAATTATTTCCCTACCTGATTGTAAAAACAGTATAGGGCCAACTTTATAAAGATCTATGTAGTGAGAAGTTTTTTCTACAAGGTCTTGGGCCTTTTTAAAATCATAAACATCTAAAGCTAAAATTGTTCTTTTCATTTTTTTATCTTACCTTCTACTTAATTGGTCTGTCTAAAAATCTTAACAAGCATCTTTTGCAGTATTTAACATACCGACAATTCTTTTAATATCTTTTATACTTTTTTCTTTTAAAATCTTTTCAATTTCATATACAATTTCTAACAATCTTTTTGGAGAAACCAAACTTGCGCTCCCAACACTAACAACACTGGCTCCCACAAGCATAAATTCCAATGCATCTTCTCCAGTTTCTATTCCCCCGCATCCTATAATTGGAATATCTATCTTTTGATAAGCATCATAAACGCAACGAACAGACATAGGTTTAATACATGCCCCAGACATCCCTCCCTTAATGGTAGAAAGCTTATACTTAAAAGTCTTAACATCTATAGCCATCGCAGGGTAAGTATTTGCAAGAGTCACAGCATCTGCACCTGCATCCTGTGCACATAAAGCAAGCTCTGCAATATCTGTAACAAGAGGAGAAAGTTTTGCAATAACAGGAACTTCAGATACTTTTTTTACATTTTTTATTATGTCACTAACCAAAGGCAAGTCATGGCAAATTATTTTCTTTTTCAAGTTAGGACAAGACAAATTAAGTTCTATTGCCGATATCACATTTTGAATACTTAGTATTTTTGAAACATCAACATACTCATTAACAGTAGTTCCTGCAACGCTAACTATTATAGGGACTCCAACTTTATTTAATTTTTCAAGAGGCTCTTCAATAAACGCTTTAACTCCTATATTCTGTAACCCTATGGTGTTTAGCATCCCAGAAGAAACTTCTGCGATTCTAGGTTGGAGGTTTCCTAATCGAGGCTCTAAAGTAATTGTTTTTGTTACAATCGCACCAAGCTTGTTTAAAGGAATTAAGTCTGCAAGTTCATACCCATAACCAAACGTTCCAGAGGCAGTAAGTACAGGATTTTTTAACTTGATTCCCAAAAAATCTACATTTAAACTTGGCTTCATTTTGAATTCTCAAATATTTTTTTGATTAAAGTCTTTCTCGCATAAAAAGCTCTAGTATTTGATCCATGTCCAATACCTTTTGTTCTTGCTTGTATCCATTTGCCATCTCTTCCTGTTAGACTTGCAAAACCTTCCGTTGCAAGTTTATTTCTTATAAAATCATAATCTGCTTTAATTTCACTAATTAGCTCACCATCATCGGTGAAATCAAAGCTTGTAACACTTAACAACTTTGCATCTGCAGCGTTTTTTCCATTCCACATTACTGCACAAAAAATCATTGATTTTAATTTTGCCCAACAATGACTATTATAAAAACTAGAATTTATAAGTTCATTTGGATTAATCATTGTTATCGCCATTGTTTCTTTTGGAACTAGTTCATCTTTCTTTAAATAAAAACTTACTGACTTTAATTCAAAATTTAATCCATTTGGTGCTTTTGAAATATTTGTATCAAGTCCTGCCAACTTTTTAAGAACTAAACCTTTCCAGACTTTATTTTGTTTACCAGTCTCAAAAGTTGTAATTTTATACTTTAAAGCCAAACTTCTTAAATCCTGTCCTATATATTTTTTTAAATTAATTATTGCATTTGCTCTTGTTATTATTTTCATTTTTTATTTTTGCATTATATTTTTAGGCACAAAATTATTATATCTTTTTATAGATAAATCTAAATATTTTTTCTCTGTATCAATACCAATAAATCTTCTACTATTTAAAACAGCAGCTATGCCTGTTGTTGAACTTCCAGCAAAAGGGTCTAAAACAAGATCTCCTTCTTTTGTACTTGCAAGGATAATTCTTTTTAATAAATCTAATGGTTTTTGAGTAGGATGCCTGCCAAATATTTTTTCAGAAGGCTTCGGTGTTCCTATTGACCATACACTTCTCATCTGGAGTCCATCTTTTTTTAAAGAATCTTCTTTCCATTGCCCATTTTTCATTAAATCGTAATTAAATATGTGCTTGCCTTTTTTTTCTCTTCTAGCCCATATTAATGTTTCATGACTTGCAGTAAAAAAACAACAACTTAAATTAGGAGCAGCGTTAGGCTTAAACCATACTATATCATTTAAAAAATGGTACTCGTTTATTTCTAAAGCTACACCACATTGATAAATAGAATGATAAGTTCCGCTTATCCAAATAGTACCATTGGGTTTTAATATTCTTTTACAAGCTTTCAACCATTCAACATGGAATCTAAATTCTTAGCTGTACCATTACCTAAATCCCAATCACCTTTTTTTACACTGGCACGCTTCCCAGAGTGACACGTAAAAGTTCCCTTTGACAAAAAATACGGAGGATCAGCAAATATCATATCTACAGAGTTTTCAGCAATTTCTTTTAGTATTTCGATACAGTCACCATTATATAAAGTGAACTTGTCTCTTGAAAAATATTTTTTCATCTACAATTCCACTTGTTCTACTTTAAAAACAGGACCATCTTTGCATGTCATTTTTATAACTCCATCTACCCTTACTGCACAACCTTGGCAATTGCCAACACCACATGCCATTTTTTCTTCAAGACCGACAAAACCCTTTATTCTCTTTTCTTTAGCAATATGTAAGACTTTTTTAAGCATAGGCATTGGGCCACAAGCAAACAAAAAATCGTTATTTTCTAATTTTTCCTCTAATATATCAGTAATATAACCTTTATATCCTTTTGTACCATCTTCTGTAGAAACCACGATTTTCCAACCTATTTTTTTAAATTTATCAAGGCATAGCAAATCTTCTTTTGAACGTACGCCATAATATAAAGTTCCTTTTTTTGTTAATTTAGCTGCAAGAAAATGCACTGAAGCTATACCTGTACCTCCAGCGACAATAACATAGTTTAAATCTTTATACGTATCTAAGTCATACCCCTTACCAAGAGGGCCTAAAAATTGAAGTTCGCCTGATTGTATTTTTGAAAGAATAACTGTGCCTTTTCCTACAACTTTATACAAAAAACTTAAAACACCATTTTTAAAATCATATATACTCAACGGACGACGTAAAAAAACGCCTTGTATTCCAATCATAAAAAACTGACCCGGAAAACAATGTTTAATATCATTGGCTTTAACTTTTAATTCAAAATAATCTGTACATAATTCTTTATTGGAAATTATTTTATAAGTTTTATCAAACCTTTTACGCACACATACCTCATATATAAAATTAGGATGCTAAACTAATATTTGGGCCTATCTATATAAAAACCCATCTAATTTATCTTATTTTTGCCAAACAATATTACCATCAACTATAGTCATAACCGAAGCACCTTTAAACTGCCTGCCTAAAAATGGAGAATTTTTACTTTTTGAAATTATACTTTCTTTTTTAAATTCATAGGAATAATTCGGGTCTATAATTGTTACATCTGCAATACTTCCATTTTGAAGTGACCCTCTATTTTTCAAATTAAAAATCTTTGCAGGATTTGAAGTCATCTTCGATATAGCTTCAGATAAACTTAAAATATTTTTATCCACAAGTTCGTTTAATACAAGACTGAGCAATGTCTCAAACCCTATAATTCCAAAAGGTGCTAAGTCAAACTCTTGGTTTTTTTCATCTTGAGTATGAGGCGCGTGGTCTGTAGCTATACAATCTATTGTACCATCTGCAAGTCCTTGTTTTATAGCTTCTACATCTTTTTGTTCTCTAAGCGGAGGATTTATTTTAGTATTTGCATCATATACTTTTACTATATCATCAGTTAAAGTAAAATAATGGGGACAGGTTTCTGCTGTAACTTGTATACCTTTCTTTTTTGCTTGTCGGACCAGTTCAACAGAGCCTGCTGTAGAAACATGAGCTACATGTAAATATCCACCTGTGAGTTCTGCTAACATTATATCACGACTTACCATAATTTCTTCAGCTTGCTTTGGTATACCTCTAAGACCTAAAATAGTAGAGTTTTTCCCTTCATTCATTACACCATTTTTACTTAGCTCTTTGTCTTCGCTGTGAGAAATGACTGGGAGACTAAACATTTTAGTATACTCTAAAGTACGACGCATAATTTGAGAATTAGATACAGGAAGACCATCATCGCTAACTGCTACAATACCTGCTTTTTTAAGAACTCCTATTTCAGAAAGTTCTTGTCCCAAAGAACCTTTTGTAGCACAACCTATAGGGAACACATTTATTAAACCTTCTTTTTGAGCTTTCAAAAGAATAAACTCTACGGTAGGAGTATTATCTATTACGGGCTTAGTATTAGGCATACAAAAAACTGTTGTTATTCCTCCTTTTGCTGCAGAACTAGTACCTGTATAAATTGTTTCTTTATCTTCTTGACCTGGCTCTCTTAAATGAGCATGAACATCTATAAGGCCAGGAACTGCAATCTTGCCATTACCATCAATAACTTTATCTGCTTTTTTAGACAAACTTGGAACAATTTTGCCATTTTCAATGCAAATATCACCAATCAAATCTTTATTACAAGATGGGTCTACTATTCTAATATTTTTAATTTGAAGACTCATTTTTCCTCTTTGGATTTAAAAGATATAAAACTGCCATTCTAACAGCTATACCATTTGTAACTTGCTCATTAATAACAGCATTAGAGCTATCTGCAACATCAGAAGATATTTCTATGCCTCTGTTCATTGGGCCTGGATGCATAATTAAAACGTCTCTTTTTGCAGACTTTAGTTTTTCTTTTGTAAGCTGATAGAGTTCTACATATTCATGAACAGATGGAAAAAGATTTTCCTTTTGACGTTCAAGCTGTATTCTTAAGATGTTTACAACGTCTGCTTGTTTTACAGCCTCATCTAAATTGTAGTATACTTTTACACCCAAGTCCTCTATACCTGCGGGTATCAATGTAGGTGGTCCAGAAACTGCAACTTGCGCGCCCATTTTTGTTAATGCCCATATATTCGATTTAGCAACTCTAGAATGCAGAATATCTCCTACAAGTAAAACTTTTAAACCTTCTAACTTTTTCTTTTTTTCGTATATAGTATATAAGTCCAACAACCCTTGAGTTGGATGCTCGTGAAAACCATCTCCGGCATTTATTATTGAAGCATTTAAGTTTCTGGCTAAGATATTAGGCGCTCCCGCAAGAGAATGCCTAACTATTATGTAGTCTGCTTTCATAGCTTCAAGAGTTTTACCTGTATCTATAAGACTTTCACCTTTAACTACACTAGAAATGTTTACAGGAATATTTACCACATCTGCAGAAAGTCTTTTGGCAGCTATTTCAAAGGATGTTCTAGTACGAGTTGACGGCTCATAGAAAAGAATCACTACAGTCTTACCTATTAATGTTGGAGCTTTTTTTACAGATCTTGTAAAAAGACTTTTAAAAGGTTTTACTGAATCTAAAATTGCTTGCAAATCTTTTTCATCTAGATGTTCAAGACCCAGTAAATCTTTACACTTAAGAAACATTAACATTCCCCTATTTTACGTTGAGTCTCTCTAAAAAAACCTTAATACATGTTCTTACTGTACTTTTTTGGGTACTGCTACGGTAAACACTATGTGTTACAAACTTGCGCTTATCATCCAACAAACCTACGTTTTTACCTTACTTTGTCAAAAAAAACACAGAATTTATATGTTTTAGAGTGGTTAGAGAAACCCTTTCTTTTCAAATATTACAGCTCTACTGTCACTTCATCTACTTCATCTGATTCTTTACAAGTCACTTTTATAAATTTTTGACTCTTATATTTTATACCTAAATAATTTGGTTCTATTGGCAACTCTCTAAAACCTCTATCTATTAAAACAGCAAGTCTTATAGATTTAGGTCTGCCAAAATCCATTAATACATCTAAAGCTGCTCTTACAGTTCTACCTGTATATAAGACATCATCAATCAACACAACATTTTTACGATTTATATCAAATGGAATTTCTGTATCTTTTATTATATGCATCTGAGAACCAAAATTGTCAAGATCATCTCGATAAAGTGTTATATCTAAAGTTCCAAAAGGAATTTGAGATTCTTTAATATTCGCTAATTTTGCAATTCCAGAAATAATTCTTTTAGCTAAAAACACACCCTTATTTTGTATGCCCACGATTGCAAGGTCGTCAATATTTTTATTATCTTCAAAAATTTTTTCTGCAATTTTGTTCACATTATCTTGAAATTGTTTATCATTTAATATAATTTTTGTCATTCTATTTAGCTGACCTTTTAAGATATTTGTCTATTCCATCTTTTTGAAGTTTTAAATCTTCTTTTACAACAATGTTTGCAATTTTTACTTTATACCTTTTTAACTTTTCTTTTAAATTATTGTTATTTATTGCTAAGATCTGCACAGCTAAAATTGCAGCATTTACTGCTCCTGCTTTACCTACCGCAACTGTTGCAACAGGCACACCTTTGGGCATTTGAGCTATAGAAAATAAAGAATCTAAACCAGAAAGACTTTTTCCATCCACGGGAACACCTATTACAGGTAAAATAGTTTGTGAGGCTATAACTCCCGGTAAAGCGGCTGACATACCAGCTACTGCTACAAAAACTTTAACCCCTGCGCTAATTGCACCTTCTATACATTGCTTTAAATGATCTGTTGTTCTGTGAGCTGAAGCAATATTTAAACTATACGATAATCCAAACTCTTTTAAAATAGTAATTGTCTCTTGTATTAAATTTAAGTCAGAGTTAGACCCAACAAGAATAGAAATATCAACTTTTTTCATTTAAAGCTCTCCATGCAATGTCCTTTCTAAAATGCATATTATCAAAGTAAACAAGATTTATATTAGAATAAACTTTATTTATAGCATCTTTTATAGTCTCAGAGATAGAAGTAATTCCAAGAACTCTACCGCTAGATGTGACAAGTCTTCCATTAACAGATTTTACTCCAGCATAAAATATTATTGTGTCTCTCCCAGAGATATTTTCTAAACCTGTTATTTCAAAGCCTGTTTTAAAACTTTCTGGATATCCCCCTGAAACAAGCACTACACAGACTGAAAACTTATTTTTCCATTTAATTTGTAAGTTTAAAAGTTTTTGATTTAAAATCGCAATACATATATCAGATAAATTAGTTTCTAATAAGGGCAACACAGCTTGCGCTTCAGGATCGCCAAAACGACAATTAAACTCTAAAACATATGGCAAACCACCATTTACAATTATCCCTACGTATAAAATACCCTTATATTCTAATTTTTCTTGACAAACACCATAAATAACTTTTTTTACTATATTTTGTACTTGTTTATTAAGCTGTTCAGTATCAAGAGATGCTGGAGCATACGCACCCATACCACCAGTATTTAGCCCTTTATCTCCATCACTTACTCTTTTATGATCTTGAGAAGCCGGCATTAAAGAATAAGAAATACCGTCTGTAAAAACTAAATAAGAAAGTTCTTCCCCATCTATATACTCTTCTACAAGTATATTAGTTCCTGCACTACCTAAAATTTTTTCAAACATTATTTTGTGCACAATATCTTTTGCTTCTTTTTTACATGAGCATACGTGCACCCCTTTACCCGCAGCAAGACCATCTGCTTTTATTACAATTTTCCTATTATCATCTAAAGTATCTATATAATTTAAAGCATTATTTAAATCTGAAAAAGAATTATACTTTGCAGTTGGAATACCGTACTTACTCATAAATTGCTTTGAATATATTTTACTTGACTCTAACTTTGAAGCATTTTTAGAAGGACCTATTATTTTTAAACCACAAGAATTAAAATAATCTACTATTCCTAAAGATAAAGGTAATTCACAGCCAACAAAAGTAAAATCTATTTTGTTGACTTTAACAAAATCTACTAAATTTTCAAAATCGCAAGTAGAAATATTTACAATTTCAGCTAGTTTTGCAATGCCATCATTCCCTGGAGCACAATATATTTTTTTTACATTAGCATTTTTAGCAAACTGCCAACATATTGCACTTTCTCTTCCACCGGAACCTATAACTAATATTTTCATTAAAATCCCAAAATTAAAAAATATACTCATCAAAAAACTTAATTGTAGCTATAAAAGTTAAAAAAGCTACAATAAAGGCTACTATCATTGCTTTCCAATTCTGCTTTATTGCCCATCCCATTTTGCCATGAGCATTTTTGATATCTCTAATTTCAAATGCATATTGACTACGTATTTCTTTACTTAAATCTGCATATTCTGTAAAATTTTCGCAAGATTCATTTTCTGGAAACCATCTTCTTTTTACCATACAAAAGACTTTTCCATTCCCTTTATCATCAACAACATTATCTCCTTGAAATAAACAATTTACACAAAAACCCATTTTTTATTCCTTTTTGTAAAATTTATATACAATGAGACTTTAGTAGTTTAGATTTATAATTATTATATTTCAAATAAGCAATAAAAGCAACTTATTGATGATTAATTCAAGTTGTTAATGCAAAATTAAACATATTCAAACCTACAAGCAATATCTTTATTCTCACTAAACACTATACCTAAAAGTGTTGGATTATTGTTTTTATACTTCTGGTAGTACTTATTGTCTCTTATTTGTCTCATTGCTTCTTTTAGCATTTCTTCTGGCTTATTATCTTTACTGTACTTTATCTCTACTATCACTACTGTGCTCCCTTTCTTTAACACTACATCTATCCTTCCTTTATCTGTATGCACTTCTGATTCCACCTCAAATCCTGTTAGTCTGCATGTCACTAAAAATAATGAATGATAGTATGCTTCTTTTCTTATATGTAAGTTGTATGCTATTGTTGCGTATAACTCCCTTAACTCCTCTTTCAACTTCTCTGCCTCTTTTCCTACTATGGACTTTGCTATGTTTTTAGACAGACCTACTGCTAAATCTAGCTCTTTATTCGTGTATGCTTCTAACAAATCACCTAAAAATGCACTCTTTACTTCCTTGTTTGGAAAGTCTATTGTATATTCCGATTCATCTTCTATTATCTCTTCTTTCTTTATTGTTAAATATCCTGTTTGAAACAACAACGCTGTTGTTTCTATATCTTCACTCC
>JAISYS010000012.1 GCA_031269735.1 Candidatus Endomicrobiellum cubanum
GACTTGCACATCCAAAAGATATTACTAAATCTAAAACCACGCTACTATCTTCTGCCTTTTCAAAAAATTCCTTCGCTTCTTTACTCCATTTTACTAATCTTTCTGTTGCCATAATTTCCTCTGTAAAATTAAATTTTGTAATTAATACCTAACTTGCTTGCTTTGATTTCTCAGATTAAATCAAGATTATATTAAAAGATAAAAGCATTGAGTATAAAGTATATAACTTGATATATTATATAACAATTTTGTAATCTTGTTTTACTATAGAATATTAATAACTTTACTTTTAAGGATAAATATGAAATTTGGTTTTGTCAAAGTTGCGGCTGCTACTCCTTATGTACATATTGCAGATCCGTTAGAAAATAGTAAAGAAATAATAAAGTTAATTAATCACGCAAGTTCTAGCAATGTTGAAGTTTTAATTTTTCCTGAACTGTGTGTAACAGGTTATACCTGCGGAGAATTATTTTTATCTGATATTACTATAAGCTCTGTTAATAATGTGCTTTACGATATCTGTAAATCAACTTTGGGCAAGAAAACTTTAATTTTTGTTGGTAGTCCTGTATGGGTCAAGGATAAACTTTATTCTTGCGCTATTGCTTTACAGAATGGCAAAATTTTAGGAGTAATCCCTAAAACGTATTTGCCTGCATATTCTGAATTTTATGAAACGAGGTATTTTACTTCTGGCGAAAATGTTTCTAGCGAAATTAATATTTGTGGTCAAGATTGTTTTTTTGGAGCAGATATAATTTTTTCAGCTAAAAATGATGAATCGGTAAAAATCGCTGTTGAAATATGTGAAGATATGTTTGTTGCAGTCCCTCCTTCTTGCAGGCATGCAAAATCCGGAGCATCTATAATAGCTAACCTTTCTGCCTCAAATGAACTTATTGGCAAAAGCGATTATAGAAAAACACTTATTAAAGCTCAAAGTGGTAGACTTTCTTGTGGGTATGTGTATGCTTCTGCAGGAAATGGTGAATCTGTAAGTGATATGGTTTTTTCAGGACATCGTATAATAGCAGAAAATGGAGAAATAATAAAAGAGAGTTCTCTTTTTGAAATAGGTCTTACAATATCTGAAATTGATACACAAAAATTTGAATATGAACGTCGTAAATTGAATGTTTTTACAACGGATATTGTTGACTATAAAATTGTAAAATTTGACTTTGATAATAAAAATACAAATTTGACACGTAAAATTTCTCATTTACCTTTTGTTCCTGAAGATTGCAAATCTTTATCTGACAGGGCTGAGCTTATATTGCAAATGCAGGCTCAAGCTTTAGCTCAAAGATTAAAATATACAAACTTAAATGCTGTGGTAGGTATTTCTGGAGGTCTTGATTCTGCACTTGCACTACTAGTTATCTTAAGAAGTTATAAACTTTTAAACAGATATTTAAAAGATATTATTGCTATTACAATGCCTGGTCCTGGAACAAGTAAAAAAACACTTAAAAATGTACACGATATGTCTATAGCATTAGGAGTAAAAATAAGAGAAGTTTCTATAACAGATGCATTAGATAAACACTTAGAAGATATTAAACATAATGGAACTAAAAATATAACTTATGAAAATGCTCAAGCTAGAGAACGTACGCAGATTTTAATGGATATAGCTAACAATGAAAAAGGACTTGTTATAGGTACTGGTGATTTGTCAGAAAATGCTTTAGGATGGTGTACTTATAGTGGTGATCATATGTCTATGTATGCCGTAAACGCATCTATCCCAAAAACTCTTGTGAAGTATCTTGTTTCTTATGAAGCTCAAAGACTTAAAGAATGTCAGAAAGTTTTAACAAATATTTTAAATACAGAAATTACTCCAGAGCTTTTGCCATCTAAAAACGGCGAGATTTTGCAAAAAACAGAAAATATAGTTGGCCCTTACGAACTTTGCGACTTCTTTTTGTATTACACTGTTCGTTTTGGGAACAGTCCTGATAAAATCCTTTTTCTTGCTAGTAAAGCTTTTGGCGATAAGTATAGTAAAAAAGAAATAAAAGCACACTTAATAAATTTTATAAAACGCTTTTTTTCAAACCAGTTTAAACGTAATTGTATGCCAGATGGTATAAAGGTCGGTACAGTATCTCTTTCTCCAAGAGGCGATTGGAGAATGCCTTCAGAAGCTAGAAAAGAACAATGGTTAGATAACTTAAAATAGTTATTTAACCCTATAGATTTATCCATCAACAATTTTCATTTTGACTACACGCATATGTTTCCATTTCCCTGTTTTGTATCTTTTATAACAAAAAAACATAATCAGAATACAGTAAATAGTTAAAACGCTCCAACAAGGATATAAACCCATTTTTAGAATACCAACGATTAAGTACATTAGTGCGCTTACAAATAGTGCAAGTTTTATGATTAACTGCATTACAAATTTTGTATCTCCTGCGCCTTTTATAGCTGATGAAAAAACAATACCCACAGCTTCAAATAAAGCAGAAGATGCAATAAATCGAAATAGTATTACAACTATTGGCCTAATTTGTTCAATGATAAAAGCGTCTTTACCTCTTGAAAATGGATATATAAAAATGTCTGGAAACATTAAAAATAACATAACAAGAATCAGAACATAAGTAAGTGGTATATGTATTACTGATTTTATAGCTATTTGGGCAGTAGAAGCTTTGTTTTTACCTAAATAGTTTCCGACAATTATTGAGGTTGTCATGCCAAATCCTAAAAGTGGCATGTAAGCAATGTTGTATATGTTCATTGCCATGTTTGAGGCTACAAGTTCATTTTTCCCCAATGTGCCTATTGCAAGTGAAAAAAGTGTAAACACAGATATATCAAAAGACATATGTATTCCGTTTGGCAATCCAAACCTTATCAAACGCTTTAGTGTATCAAGATATAGTTTATTATTTTTTTGAGATATCATAGGTATAAGTAGTAGTATAAAAGCTACAAAAAAACCTATGAACGTTCCTATTGCAGCCCCAGTTATGCCCTGCTCAGGAAATCCGTACTTACCAAAGATTAAAAGATAATCAAAAACTATGTTTACTAGCACACCCACTACATTTACAAGTAAAACAACTGTTGTTTTACCTCTGCCTGAATAAAAACCAGACAATGCTGTAAGTGCAAAATATGTAAATGAACCATAACATAGTACATTGAAATATTTAACTTCTTCGCATATTATACTTTTTGGATGTCCTATAAAATTAAATATATCTTGAGAAAAGAAAGTAAAAATAATAAGTGCAAAAGAACTAAAAACTGCAATATAAAAACTTTGCCAAACAGTATTCCCTATTGAACGATACTCTTTTTTCCCATTATATTGAGCAACAAAAACGTCCACATATGCAACCATGCCGGCAAAAATATTTATAATAGAACAGTTTAAAAGTCCTGATGGCAAAGAAGCTGCATAAGCATCTTTAGAGTACCATATAAGAAAAAACCTATCAATAAAAGATTGAAAAGCCCATGCACTTGTAGAAATAATCAATGGAATTGCTATTTGAAGGATTTCTTAATAACCCGCAGTGGCAACCCAACGTTTTTTTATATTTTTATAAAGTCTGTAAATCATAGTAGGTTCATAATTTAGCATATTAAAAATAGTTTGTTATTATAGGCAAGTATTGTGTTCCAATTGGACTATAGATTTTCTATGCTTATTGAGTACTTTTGGAAATAAAAGTAAGCATTAAGTTACTAAGAGTTAATGGAACGGCAGGTTCATTTTTATTTAAATAATAGCCTTTACTTATTCTTCCGAAAACAAATTTGTAGCATTACTATAAGTTGGTAATAAAAATATAGATAATAATAAATGTATGTATTTATTATTAAATTATTATAGTATATTATAAAGATTCATTTCAAGCAATAAAATGTGAAGTAAGAGTGAGATTTTATAATAAATGATTTTTTGTTTATTGATTTTTTGTTTATAGTTTGATAAAATCTCGTCTGTTGTACACATTAATTTGTTATTAAAAGCGCTGCTAGCTCAATTGGTAGAGCAAACGACTCTTAATCGTTAGGTTATAGGTTCAATTCCTATGCAGCGCATAGTGTTTATTATATAAGGGTTTTTAGATAGACCCCCCTAAATGCGGGCGTGGCGGAATTGGCAGACGCGTATGGCTTAGGACCATATACCGTAAGGTGTGGGGGTTCAAGTCCCTCCGCCCGCATACCTTTTCAGGCTTTTAGAGAGACCCTTCGACCAAGCAATAACTTATAATATAAAGGGGAAAAGTAAATGACTGTTAAAGCAGCAAAAACGATTGAATTCAAATCTAAAGTTGTAGATAGAAAACCATGTTCTATAACTGTTGATGTTGAAGTCGCAGAAAATGTAGCATCCTGTGAGGTAGAAAATGCATTTAATCAGATGCGCAAATATGCAAAAGTAGATGGTTTTAGGCAAGGTAAAGTGCCGATGAACATTATAAAGCAAAAATTTTTAGAGCAAGCTAAAAATAAAGCAGTAGAAAATATTGTTAAAAAAACAGTTTTAAATGCCTTAGATAAAGAAAATTTTATACCTATAGATTTTCCTATAGTAGACGAGTTTGATTATGAATTAGGACAAATTTTAAAGTATAGTTTTTCTGCACAGTGCCACCCAAAAATAGAATTAAAAGATTATAAAGGCATTCCAGTCAAGAGGGAAGTTTTTAAAATTACTGATGCAAACTTAAATCAAACTTTAGATGCGTTAAGAGATAGAAACGCAAGACTTGTAGAGTCTAAGTCTGCTGAGATTAAAAATGATAGTTTTGTTAGTGTAGATTATGAAGCGTTTGATAATGATGGAAATTCTTTGCCTGAAATTAGTGCTAAAGGGCATATGTTAGATTTATCTTCACAAAACACTCTTAAGGGATTTAAAGATGCTTTGATAGGCTCAAAAATTGGTGAAGAAAAAGATGCTAAAATAGAATATCCTAGCGATTATCCAAACAAAACTTTATCAGGGAAAAAGATATCTTTTAAAGTAAAAGTAGTTGAAATCAAAGAAAAACATCTTTCTGAACTTAATGATGATTTTGCTAAGGATATGGGTACAGAAAATCTAGAAGATTTAAAAAATAAGTTAAAAGAAACCATGGAAGCAGAAGAGAAACGTCGTCAAGATATGGATGTTGAAAAACAAATTATAAATAATTTACTTGAAAAAAACAATTTTGAAGTATCTTCTTCTTTAGTTGCAGAACAAAAAAATACTCTTATAGAAAGAATGAAATCTTATATGAAAAATCAAGGTGCGTCTGAAGATTATATCGCAAATCAAGTTAAGCTTGGAGATTCAAAATTTTTTCAAGAGGCAGAAAATAACGTTAGATTATCGTATATTTTAAATTCAATATGCAATAATGAAAATCTTGAAGTAACAGATTCAGATATTGAGTCAGAAAAGAATAAAATGAAATCTTCTAATCCTGGACGAGATGCTGAGGTAGATAAGTATTTTATCGAAAAGAAACAAAATATAATAGTTTCTTTAAAAGAGCAGAAAATTTTTGGTTTTTTAATTGAAAATGCCAAAGTTGAAGTAGAACAGAAAGACATGCCTTTAAGTAAAAATTAGTTGCGTCGCTGCTTTAGAGGAGGATAAATGCCGTCTGTAATGCCAACAGTAATTGAAAGGTGGAGCCAAGGTGCTGCCGTAACTTATGATTTATATTCAAGACTTCTTAGAGATAGAATTATTTTTGTAGGGGGGTATGATGGGTCTATTGCAACAGATTCTGCTAACATATTGATAGCACAACTTTTGTATTTAGATTCTGAAGAACCTGGAAAAGACATAAGTTTGTACATTAATTCGCCTGGTGGTATGGTTACTGCTGGACTTGCGGTTTATGATACTATGCAGTTTATAAAAAGTCCTATAACTACAATTTGTATGGGGATGGCTATGTCTTTTGGTGCTGTTTTACTTGCAGCAGGTACGAAAGGGAAAAGGTATGCTTTGACGCATTCTCGCATTATGATCCACCAACCTTTGATATATGGCGGTGGACTATCTGGTACAGTGTCAGATATAGATATAGAAACAAAAGAATTGCTCTCTACCAAACGAAAACTCTCTGAAATACTTGGGTTGCATACTGGAAAAACTACAGAGCAAGTTTTAAAAGATACTGATAGAAACTACTATATGTCTGCGCAAGAAGCAAAGGAGTATGGACTTGTTGATGAAGTTGTTGTTAGTTTAAAATAAAATAATAAAGGGTCTCTCTAAAGTAGGTTATAATGAGTAAAGAATTTAATGAACATTGCGTTTTTTGTAACAAAACTTACCCGGAAAAGCTTGTAGGTGTAAACGGTTTTTATATTTGTCAAGAATGTGCAAAAACTTCTTTATATATGTTTGAAGATATAGATAAAAATGATTTAAAAAAGTCAGAACTTACTCTTTTAAAGCCCAAAGAAGTTAAGGATGTCCTTGATAGTTATATTATAGGGCAAGAACATGCGAAAAAAGTTTTATCTGTAGCGGTTTATAATCATTATAAGAGATTACAAAATGTTATTGCGGATAATAAAGATGATATTGAACTGCAAAAATCTAATGTTTTACTTATAGGCCCTACAGGTACAGGTAAAACATTGTTAGCGCAAACTTTAGCTAGAATTTTAAATGTTCCTTTTGCAATTTCTGATGCTACAACTTTAACAGAAGCTGGATATGTAGGAGAAGATGTTGAAAATGTGCTTTTAAGACTTATCCAAAATGCAAATTATGATGTACAAAGAGCTCAAAAAGGTATTATTTATATAGATGAAATAGATAAAATTGCAAGGAAGTCTGATACGCCTTCAATAACAAGAGATGTCTCTGGAGAAGGAGTACAACAAGCTCTTTTAAAGATTCTTGAGGGGACAATTGCAAGTGTGCCTCCTCAAGGAGGTAGAAAACACCCTCAACAAGAATACATAAAAATAGACACTACAAATATTTTGTTTATTTGTGGTGGGGCTTTTGATAGTCTTGAAAAGATAATAGAATCAAGGCTTTATAAAAAAACTTTAGGTTTTATAAGAGATAGTTTAGACAATAGAGAGAAATTTAAAAAGATTGATTTTGCTTTATCTAATGTGGAAAGTCAAGATTTAATAAAGTTTGGACTTATACCAGAATTTATTGGCAGATTGCCAGTTGTTAGCAGTCTTAATCATTTGTCTGTTTTGGATCTAGTTCATATTTTAACTGAACCTAAAAATGCGTTAGTGAAGCAATATAAAAAAATATTTTTTTTAGAAGGTGTAGAACTTGAATTTAAACGAGAAGCCTTAGAAGCAATAGCCAATGAGGCTTTAAAAAAAGGATCAGGTGCTAGAGGTTTGAGGTCAATTATAGAAAACATTTTAATGGATGTTATGTTTAATATCCCTAATGATACATCAGTAGAAAAGATTATAGTTAATAAAAATACTATATTAAAAAAAGAAATGCCTGAGTTTGTGTATAGAAACACACAAAGGAGATTTAATGAGCGAATTGGATAGGTTTAGCACTGATAAAAGTGAAAGTCTAAAAATTCCAGATACTCTACCTCTTCTTCCAGTTAGAGAAATTATTTTATATCCAGCAATGGTGCTACCTTTGGCTGTTGGTAGAGAAAAGTCTATCAAAGCTTTAGAAGAATCTATGTCTACAAATAGACTTGTTTTTGTTGTAGCGCAAAAAAATGTTCAAGTTGAAGATCCAACACCAGATGATGTTTATAACATAGGTACTATATGTGAAGTTTTACAAATATTAAAAATGCCAGACGGGACTTTAAAGGCATTAGTTGAGGGAATTTCTAGAGCTCAATGGACGGACTTTAAACTTGATGATAAAGGCTATATAGTAGTTGGGATAAATGTTTTTGATGAAAAAGTTGAGAAGACTCCAGAGTCTGAAGCAATTATGAGGAGAGCCATAGCGCTTTTTGAGCAGTATGTAAAGCTTAACCCAAGAATGCCCATGGAAATTTCTGTTGCTGTAAGTAATATTGTTGATCCTGCAAGACTTGCTGACACTATAGCTTCTCACCTTGCTATAAAGAATAATGATAAGCAACAAGTTTTAGAGTTAACTAATCCTATAGAGCGTTTAGAAAAAATAGTGCAAATACTTAACTCTGAAATAGAAATATTAAATATAGAAAGACGAATACAAAATAGAGTAAGGAATCAAATAGAAAAAACTCAGAAAGAATATTATCTTATAGAGCAAATGAAAGCTATTCAAAAAGAGCTTAAGCAAAAAGATGATGCTCAAAAAGATGTGGATGAATTAAGGGAGAAATTAAAACAAGTAAAAATGCCTCAAAATGCTTTGGATGCTGTTGAAAAAGAAATAGCAAGACTAGAAAAAATGATGCCTATGTCTCCAGAGGCAGGTATTATAAGAAATTATATAGAATGGATTTTAGATTTGCCATGGGAGAAATCTACAGAAGATAACTTGGATTTGAAAAGAACTAAAGAAATTTTAGATCAAGATCATTATGGTCTAGAAAAAGTTAAAGATAGAGTATTAGAATATCTTGCAGTACTTTCTAGAGTAAAAAAAATTAAAGGACCTATTCTTTGCTTTATAGGACCACCTGGAGTTGGTAAAACTTCTATTGCAAAATCTGTAGCTAGAAGTTTAGGTAGAAACTTTGTGAGAATTTCTATGGGAGGTGTTAAAGATGAAGCAGAGATACGAGGTCATAGGCGTACATATATAGGCTCTATGCCTGGCAAAATTATACAATCTATGAAAAAGGCAGGCTCTAATAATCCCGTATTTATTTTAGACGAAATAGATAAAATGGGATCTGATTGGAGAGGCGATCCATCCGCTGCTTTACTTGAAGTCTTAGATCCTGAGCAAAACTATGCTTTTGGTGACCATTACTTAGATTTAGAATTTGATTTGTCAAATGTTATGTTTATAACTACAGCAAACTCTCTTGGTAATATACCCAACACTTTATTAGATAGGCTAGAACTTATAAGATTTTCTGGATATACAGATGCAGAAAAACGTAAAATAGCAGAAGATTTTATAATACCAAGACAATTAAAAGATCATGGATTAAATGAACAAGAGTTGATTTTTGCCAGGAATGCTTTAGATGCTGTAATTAAGAATTATACTAGAGAAGCTGGAGTTCGTAATTTAACAAGAGAAATTGCTAATTTATGTAGGAAAGTTGCAAAGGAATTAGAACTTAATAAAGAATTAAAAACAGTAACTATTACTGAAAAAAATTTGAATAGCTATTTAGGCATTCCTTTTTACGAAAGAGAAAGCATTCCAGAGAATGATATTGGTCTTGTAACTGGACTTGCCTGGACAGAAGTTGGAGGTGAGACTCTAACTATAGAAGTAAATAAAATGAAGGGTAAAGGTGCTTTGGTGCTTACAGGAAAACTTGGAGACGTAATGAAAGAATCTGCACAAGCAGCCTTGACATATGTTCGTTCTTCTTCAGCTAAGCTTGGAATAGATGAAAATATATTTTCGAATACAGATTTTCATGTACATGTTCCAGAAGGCGCTGTGCCTAAAGATGGTCCTAGTGCTGGGATTGCTTTGGCAACAGCACTAGCTTCTTGTTGTATGGATAAACCTGTTAAAAAGAAAATTGCTATGACAGGTGAAGTTACTTTAAGAGGCAGAGTGCTTGCTATAGGTGGTTTAAAAGAAAAAACTTTAGCTGCTTATAGAGAAGGCATGGAGACCGTTTTGTTTCCAGATGCTAATAGAAAAGATTTAGCAGATATTCCAGATGATATAAAACGTAAACTGAAAATGATACCTGTTTTGCATATGGATGAAGTTGTTTCTTTAGCTATAGGGTCAAAAAGTACAATGAAAGATATAAAGAAAAAGATTAAGAAAAAATAATTTAAGGTAGGTCGTAAGATGTTGAAACAGTACTTGTTAACTCCTGGTCCTACGCCTATCCCGCCACAAATTGCTTTAAAAGAAGCTTTACCTGTAATTCATCATAGAACAAGTGAATTTGCATCTATTTATAAAGATGTTGCCGAAGGTTTAAAATACGTTTTCCAAACAAGAAATGAAGTTTATGTTCTTGCATGTTCTGGGACAGGTGCCATGGAAATGGCTATTGTGAATCTGTTAAGTCCCAATGACAAAATTTTAGTAGCAAGTTGTGGAAATTTTGGAGAAAGATGGGCTAAAATAGCTCAATCTTATGGGGTAGAAACTATTTATGTATCTGTTGAGTGGGGAAAAGTTCTAGACCCTTTAGAGATAGAAAAAACTTTAAAAAAAAATCCTGATATCAAAGCAGTGTTTACAACGTTTGTAGAAACTTCAACAGGCGTAGCAAGTGACATTAAGTCTATAGGCAAAATCGTTTCACAAACAAATGCAGTTTTTGTTGTAGATGCAATTTCTGGACTTGCAGGTCAGGAATTTAGGACTGATGACTGGGAAGTTGATGTTGTAATATCTGCATCTCAGAAAGATTTTATGTTGCCTCCAGGTCTTGCCTTCATCATGTTTTCTCAAAAAACTCAAAAATTAATTGAATTATCTAGGCTTCCTAAGTTTTATTTTGATATAAAAAAGTATAGAGATTTTTATCTTATAAACCAAACTCCATTTACTCCTCCCGTAACTCTTATTGTTGCTCTTCAAGAAGCATTAAAACTCATTAGAAACAAGAAGATTGAAAACATTTGGAATGATTGTAAACGTCTTGCTAGGGCAGCTAGAGCAGGTATGCAATCATTAGGATTAAAACTTTTTGCAGAAGTTCCTTGTGAAGTTGTAACAACTGCTAGTGTACCAGAAAATATCGGTGAGAAAATAATTACAACTTTAAAAGAAAGGTACAGTGTATCTATTGCTGGAGGACAGGGTAAGTTAAAGGGTAAAATTATAAGATTGGCACATATGGGATATATTGGAAAAGTAGATTTGCTTGCAGGATTTGCTTGTCTTGAAATTGTTTTAAGTGAGCTTGGTATGGATATAGAAAAAGGTAAGTCTGTTGCAGCTGTTCAAAAAGAGTTTCTTGGATAATAAAAGGTTATATTCTAAATGATTAAAGTTTGTTATATTATTACAAAATTTGACCTTGGTGGAGCTCAAAAAGTTGCCTTACATATAGCCAATAATCTTAACAAAAAACTTTTTAATATTTCTTTTATAGCTGGTATTGGTGGTATTTTAGACAAAGAAGTTAACAAAAAACTGAAAGTTTATGGATTAAAACATCTAGTAAGAGAAATATCTCCTATAAAAGATTTAAAAGCTTTGTTTAGTATATATAAGATTTTAAAAATTGAACGTCCTGATATTGTGCATACCCACACGCCTAAGGCTGGTATTTTAGGACGTATTGCTGCAAAACTTGCTGGAGTTCCAACGATTATCCATACAATTCATGGATATGGCTTTAGTGATAAACATAAATGGTACTTAAAATGCTTGTTTATATATGGTGAAAGATTTTGCTCACTATTTTCAAGAAAACTTATATTTGTTTCAAAAGAAAATATAAAGAAAGGGTTTAGATACAAAATTGTTAAAAAAAATAAATTTATGCTTATAAGGGCTGGTATTGATACAAATTTTTATAAAAATTTCATACAAAGTTTAGATTTAAGAAAAACTATTGGTGTAAATCGTAATACAAAAATTGTTGTTACAGTAGCTTCTTTTAAACCTCCAAAAAATCTTAAAGACTTTATTAATGTTGCACGTATAGTTACTACGAATGTAAAAGATGTTGTGTTTGTTATAGTCGGCGATGGCGAACAAAGAAAAGAATTAGAATCTTTAATAAAAAAATTTAATCTTAACAACAAAGTTATCCTACTTGGTTGGAGAATAGATATCGCCGATATACTTAAATCAAGCGACATATTTGTTTTAACATCTTTATGGGAAGGACTACCTTGTAGTATTTTAGAATCTATGTGTTGTAGTAAGCCTGTTATTGCCAATGCAACTGATGGTGTAAAAGAGATAGTGGCAAATAATGAAACAGGTTTTCTTATAGAACCTAATAATTATAAGCAGATGGCAGAAAAGCTGGAATATTTGCTTTTAAATGAAAATATTTCAAAAGAAATGGGCAAAAAAGGGTTTAATTACGTAGGTGAAGAGTACGACATAAATTATGCGTTAAAACAACATGAAAATTTATATTCCCGTCTCAATAAGAAATAAACTTCAACCAACGCCAATAAATTTTATTTTACTTGAAAAATGTTTAGTTATAAGATTTTTAAGAAGAAAGTTTTCTTGTTTTAAAAGATGGGGGTCGTCTTTTAAAATGTTTTTAGCGATATTTTTGCTAAGTTCAATTATGTCAACATCTGTTGCTAAATTCCCAGCTTTAAATGTTGGAAATCCGTGCTGTGTAGTGCCCATCAGTTCTCCTGGCCCCCTCATTTCTAAATCTTTTTGAGCAATCTGGAACCCATCATTTGTAGATGTCATGATAGAAAGCCTTTCATTAGCATTCTGGCTATTTGAAGAACTTATTAGATACGCATAAGATTGTTTTGTGCTCCTACCAACTCTTCCTCTTAATTGATGTAGAGCAGATAATCCAAACCTTTCAGCATTATGAATTATTATTACTGTAGAGTTTGGGACGTCTATACCAACTTCTATAACAGTAGTGGCTACTAAAACATCAAATTCTTTATTTTTAAATTTTCTCATTATTAAATTTTTTTCTTGAGGCTTCATTCTTCCATGTAAAAGAGCAATTTTAAAATCTTTAAAATAATCTTTAGATAATTTTTCAAAATCTTGTATTGCAGATTTTAAGTCAAGTTTTTCTGATTCTTCTATAATTGGATACACAATATAAGCTTGATTTCCTTTTTTTAATTCTTTAATTGTACTTGA
Organism: Candidatus Endomicrobiellum cubanum; assembly: GCA_031269735.1. GTDB lineage: Bacteria > Elusimicrobiota > Endomicrobiia > Endomicrobiales > Endomicrobiaceae > Endomicrobiellum > Endomicrobiellum cubanum. The sequence continues at coordinate 12,896 of JAISYS010000012.1, forward strand.
ATATGCTTCCTCTTCAGTAACTAAAAAAGTTTTTACAGGTATCGTACCCGTAGGTAAATGTTTAATTGTTGTTATATCTATTTCTCCATAAACTGTCATAGCCAGCGCTCGTGGTATTGGAGTAGCAGTCATCATTAAAACATCCGGAGACTTTGCTTTATATAGAGCTGCAAATTTTTGCGTTACTCCAAAACGGTGTTGCTCATCTATGACTACTAAAGATAAATTTTTGAATTTTATTCTATCTTCTATTAATGAATGAGTGCCTATAGCAATTTGTGTTTGTCCATTTTTAAGGCTTTCTAATAAGCGTTTTTTTTCTTTTTGGGTTTTTAATAAAGAAGACGTTAATAAAGATATTGTAACATCTAAGCCTTTTAATATGTTAGAAATTGTAAGATAATGTTGTTCTGCCAATACTTCTGTAGGAGCAATAATCATTGCCTGGTATCCGTTTTCTATAGCTAGTAAAATGGCAGATAATGCAACTACAGTTTTCCCTGAACCAACATCTCCCATAAGCATTCTGTTCATGGTTTTTTTGCTTTGCATATCCAAAAAGATGTCGTTTATTGCTTTTTTTTGATCTTTTGTAAACTCAAAATCTAAATTGTTTTTAAAAGCAGATAATAAAGTTTTTTTAATTTTATATTCTTGAATTTTATTTTTTTGTAACAAATTATTTCTTGAAAGTAAAAGGGCTGTTTCTAAAATCAAAAATTCTTGTAAGGCAAAAGATTGTCTTGCAAACTCTGCTTCTTGTAAGGATTCTGGAAAATGTATTTTTTTTATAGCTGCAGATATTTCCATTTTGTGTATATTATAAGAATCAGGTATTATTTTGAGTAAATCTGGATAAAAATCAGTATAGGAGTTTAGAGTGGTTTTGAGGGACTCTCTTATAAACTTTTGTTTTAGTCCTTCTGTGGCAGCGTATATAGGTATTATTCTTTTAAAATGTAATGGTGTGGTAAATTCATCTTTTACAATCTCGTAGTCAATAGCAGTTATTATAACCTTCCCATATTCTTCCTTAGCTTCTCCGTAAATATAAGTGAAATAGTCTTTAACAAATATTTTTTTAAGGTAAGAAAGAATATCACCTCTAAAGCGTGAATTGTTATTTCGAAAAAACCTAAGATATCCATGAAACTTGTTGTCAAACACTTCTATATCTAGAATGCTTAAATTTGCGGAAAGTCTTTTTTGGTAAGAATTGCCTATTTTTACAAATATACATCCTTGATGATTATTGTAAATTAAATTTTCTACTGGAACAGTTCTTGTTCTATCTTGGTAAGCGCTTGGGAAAAAGGAGAGAAGATCGTATAAACTATTGACACCTAATTTACTGAATGAATAAGCTCTTTTTGAACCGATACCTTTTAAATATTGTATTGAGCTTTCTATATTTAACATTTGGGGCTCTCTAAAACCCCTAATACATATCCTTGCTGCATCTTTTTTGACACTGCTGCGTTAAAAAACTTGTGCTTATCACTCGCTAAACTCTGCGTTTTTTGCCTAGCCTTGTCAAAAAATTCACAGCAATTTATACACACTAGAGTTTTTAGGCAAACCCATTTAGTAAATTTTAACATTATTCTTTAATTATTTTTATAGAGTCTATATAGTTTTGTGCCAAAGTTTCATTATTATATGCCTCTAGGAAAATGACAATAAATTGCCAAAAAGTGTTAGTGTCTTTTACAAGTTGTTCTTTAATTTTATATAGTTTTTCATCTTTATAAAAACTACCTGTTAATAGTACGCCATCTAAATCATTTACTTTATTATTTGTTGTGGTGTATTGGAAATTATTATTTTTAAATACTTTAGCTATTGCAGCTATAGCTCCATCAAAATTTACTTGAGCTGGATATTTTGCATATACAATAGAATACTCTATTCCTCTAACTTTTGCAGTATAAAAATAGGTTTGTGTGTCAGGATCTTTTAATTCTTTTTTTGCTAAGTTTTCATTTTCATTATTTCTGCTTAGTTTAGGGGCCACAACTGATGCTTTTATATTAGCAAAAGTCTGGGGGAAAATTCTCTCATTCTTAGCTTGAAGTTTGTTAGAAACATACATAGCTGAAATCAGTGCTGCTATGACTGCTACTAAAATTACCAAAGTATTGCCTTTCATAGTTATTTCTCCATATATTTGGTATAATAAACTTAATAGGATTTTTAGAGAGAACTTACTGATAATATACAACAAAAATCACATAAAATCAAAGAGTGTTTTATAAAATGAATATTTTTAACACTATAAAGGAAAGGTATAAGTGCGCGGGAGGCTATAAAGAATTTCTACGTATTGCAATACCTCTTATCATTTCTGCAGGACTTGGTGCTGTTGAACTTTTTATAGATAGAACTTTTCTTTCTTGGTATTCAAAAGAGACTTTTGCGGCATCTGTCCCTGCAGGGACTCTTTCTTGGGCATTAACAGCACTTTTTTTTGGTACACTTGCGTACGTAAATATTTTTGTTGCTCAGTATTATGGCAAAAAAGAATATCGTTCAATAGGCCCTGCGATTTGGCAAAGTATCTACCTAACATTTGTAGCGGCTTTTTTTATTTTGTGCATTTCTCTTTTTGCAGCACCATTGTTTGTAAGTGTAGGTCACCCAGAGGTTATTGCATTAGAAGAAATAAAATACTTTAAAGTATTGGCTTATGGGGCGTTTTTTAATATTGGTGAAGGTGTTTTTTCTTCTTTTTATTCTGGTAGAGGGAAAACCTTAATAGTTTTGACAATGTGTATTTTATGTTTAATTATTAATGTTCTTTTTGATTACTTATTAATTTTTGGAAACTTTGGGTTTCCTGAAATGGGGATATCTGGAGCTGCCTGGGCAACGAATATATCTTACATTGTTATTTGTGCCCTATATGTACTGTTATTTACAGCAAAAAAGAATAATGTGCATTATGACACTAGATGTATGAGATTAGATTTCAAATTTATGAAAAGACTATTGCGATATGGTGCGCCTAATGGTATAGAATTATTTTTTGACGGATGTGGGTTTAGTATTTTTATCATTATAGTAGGCAATTTAGGTGTTTCAAATCTTGCTGCTAGCAATATAATAGCTTCTATATATAACATAGCTTATATGCCTCTTTTAGGTGCTGGTATAGCTACTTCAGTAATGGTAGGTAAGTATTTAGGTGCCAATAAAGTATCTTCTGCTAGAGTAAGTATTAAATCGTCATTACATTTGTCGTATACATATATAAGTTTACTTGTTATTGCCATGAGCTTTTTCCCTGATGTTTGTATTTATCCGTTTTCTTATGGAGCACAAGTTGATTTTATAGAAAATATAAGGCCAATTGTGAAAAATTTGTTGATAATCTTGTCACTGTTTTTTGTATTTGATACTGGAAGTGTAATTTTTTTATCTGTTCTTAGAGGAGCTGGCGATACATTTTATGTTATGAAAATATTTGTTTTGTTCTCCTTGTTTTTAGAAATATTACCTGTATATCTTAACGTAATAGTATTTAAACAAAATGTGTTTGTAGCGTGGGGGACTTTTCTTGTATACATTATAGCTCTATGTTTGAGTTTTTATTTTAGATATAAGTCTGCTAAGTGGGAAAAAATGCGTGTTATAGAGATGGATATAATAAATGGGTAATAAAATACTATGATTAAAATTTCTAATTTGAATAAATCTTTTGGCAATAGGATATTGTTTGATGATTTAAATTTAAACATAAACGCAAAAGATAAAATTGGACTTGTTGGTAGAAATGGACATGGTAAAACCTCGTTATTTAAAATGATTTTAAATAAAATTGACTATGATTCCGGGTCTATTAGTATGCCTAAAAATTATAGGTTAGGTTATTTAGAACAACACATAAATTTTACTTGCCCAAGCGTTTTAGAAGAAGTTTGTCTTGCTCTTCCTATAAACCAGGAAGATGAAAAATGGAAAGCAGAAAAAATTCTTTCTGGATTAGGCTTTTCTACGGATGATATGTATAAAAATCCCTTAGATTTTTCAGGTGGATATAAGATACGTATTAACTTGGCAAAAGTTTTATTGCAAGATGCCAATATGCTTATGTTAGATGAACCTAATAATTACTTAGATATTGTTGCAATAAGGTGGTTAAGCGGTTTTTTACTTTCTTGGCAAGGCGAGCTTATGCTTATAACTCATGACAGAAATTTTATGGATGCTTGTATTACGCATTGTGTGGCAATACATAGAACAAAAGCAAGAAAAGTGGAAGGAACTACATATAAACTTTACGAGCAACTAGCAAAGGAGGAAGAGATATACGAAAAAACAAGAGTAAATATAGAAAAGAAAAAAAAGCAAACAGAACTATTCATAAGACGTTTTAGAGCAAAGGCTAGACTAGCGGGTATGGTTCAGTCGCGTATTAAGTCTTTGGAAAAGCAAGAAAATTTGGAAGAATTATCAAAAATAGATAGTCTTGATTTTTCTTTCTCGGGATTGAATTTCTATGCTTCTAAAATGTTGGGCGTCTATAATTTATCATTTGGTTATACAAAAGATTTGCCTTTAATAAAAAAACTAAATTTTGATATTTTAAAAAATGATAGAATATGTGTCATTGGTAAAAATGGTAAGGGAAAATCTACCTTATTAAAACTACTTGCAGAAAGGTTAAACCCTTCAGATGGGATTATAAAAAAACATCCAGATTTAAAGACGATTTATTTTGTACAGTCTGACACTGCAAATTTAAATCCTAAAAAAACTGTTTATGAAGAAATAATCAGCTCAAGTCCAGCCTGTTTACCTCAAAAGGCAAGAAATATTGCCGGTGCTGTAATGTTTAGTGGGGATGATGCTTTAAAAAAGATTGAAATTTTAAGTGGTGGAGAAAAAAGCAGAGTCCTTTTAGGGAAAATTTTGGCAAACCCCTGCCATTTATTGCTTCTTGATGAACCTACAAACCATTTAGATATAGAATCTTGTGAAAGTTTAGTAGAAGCAATTAATGAATTCTCGGGTTCTGTCGTTATGGTTACGCATAATGAAGAAATTTTACGTAGAGTTGCTACAAAACTTATAGTTTTTGACAGAGATGAGATCTCAGTTTTTGATGGTACATATCAAGATTTTCTTGATACAAAAGGATGGGAAGACGAAAGCGGTATGTTAAAAAGAAAAACTTCTACGCAAGTAGTTTTAAAAAAAGATAGAAATGAGATAAAAAAAGTCAAAGCTAAGCTAATACAGGATAGGTCTAAAGAGCTAAAACCTTTGGAAGAAAAAGTTAAAACAATTGAAAAAGATATATTCGATTTAGAGAAGGAATTAAATTTAAATACACAACAGCTTATTATTGCTTCTACAGAAAAAAACATTGCTTTTTTATCTGAGAGTTCTAAACTTAATAAAGGTTTAAAAGATAAAATAGAAAATTTATATAAAGAACTGGACGTAACCACTAAAATTTTAGAACAAAAGTCAGAGTATTTTGCGCGGCTCATAAATGATAGTATAAAAACGATAGGATATTAAGATGAATATTTTTTCTAAACTGAAACAAAAAATTGTTAGCAACTTAAATCCTGACTTAATAATTAAAATTAAGCGTTTGTGGATGGAGTATGTTTTGCCACAATGGAAACTTTTGGCGTTGTCAATGATTTTTATGGGTGCTTATGCTGGGGCAAATGTGTGGTCAGTGAGTTTGCTTAAACCTGTTTTTGATAAAGTTTTTATAGAACAAAATAGAAATATTTTGTTTACAATTGCGCTAGAAGTTTTAATTGCGTTTGGAGCAAAATGTTTTGCTCAATATTTTCAGAATATTACAATGATAATGTTAGGGGCAAATTTTACAAAAAGACTGCAAGGTGATTTATATGAAAAATTTATTGCTCAAGATTTAGAATTTTTCCATAAAAATAATTCCGCTAGTCTTATAGTTTATTTTACGCAAGATTTAAATGTGATAAGAGATGTAATACTTAATTGTGTTACAACTCTTGTTAGAGACGCTTGTTCTGTTGTCGGTTTAATAGTCCTTATGTTTTGGAAGAGTTTTGATATGGCAGCAGCTATGTTTATATTGTTTCCTATAGGTTTTTATCCAATGGTATATTTTGGAAAAAAAATAAAAAAGATTTTTAGTAATCAGCAAATTTCATTTGGATCTTTATATGCAATTTTAGCTCAAGCTTTCCAAGGGATAAAAATTGTAAAATCTTATAACTTGGAAGCAATGGAATCTCAAAAAGTTAGGAGTAGTGCTGAAGCAATAGCCAATATAGAAGTAAAATTGTCAAAAAATAATCATGTTTTAAGTCCATTAATGGAATTTTTGGGAGGAGTAGCGGCAGCTTGTACACTTGCCTACGGTGGTTATAGAATTATACACGGTACTCTTACCACTGGGGATTTTGTGGTATTTTTAGTAGCTATCGTTGCTGCATACCAGCCTATGAAATCTCTAGCAAATTTGAATGCTCGTTTCCAAATGGGGATAGCAGCTATTAATCGAGTCTTTTCTATAATGGATAAAAGACCTGTTATAGTTAATAAATCTGATGCCAAAGTTTTTGAAGTTAGAAAAGGCGTTATAAAAGTGAACAATGTTAAATTTGATTATGCCCAAGGTGTTGAGGTATTACATGGTATTAATTTAGAAGTAAACGAAGGAGAAAGAATTGCTGTAGTTGGAGCTGCTGGTTCTGGTAAGTCTACTTTAATAAATTTAATATTAAGATTTTACGATGTTAAAGAAGGAAGTATAAAAATAGATGGGCAAGACATTAGAGATGTAACAATAGAATCTTTAAGGGATAACATTGCTTTCGTTTCTCAAGATGTTGTTCTTTTTGACGATACAATTAAGAAAAACATATTAATGGGAAAACCTGATGCCACAGACGAAGAAGCTATTAATGCTGCTAAACAGGCAGCAGCTCATAATTTTATTATAAATCAAAACCAAGGTTATGATACGGTTGTAGGGGAACGTGGTAGCAATTTGTCTGGTGGGCAAAAACAAATGATATCTATTGCAAGGGCTATGCTAAAAAATGCACCGATACTTTTACTTGATGAAGCTACAAGTTCTCTTGATTCAAAATCTGAACGTATGGTACAAGAAGGGCTTGAAAGATTAATGAAAGGTAGAACTTCAATAGTAATAGCTCATAGATTGTCCACAATTATTAATTCAGATAAAATTTATGTATTTGAGTCAGGAAATATTGTAGAATCAGGCACACATGCACAACTTCTAGCTTTAAATAGCTACTATGCAAATCTTTATAAAATTCAATTTATGCAAGATTAAAATAGTATTTACAAATTTTCCGTCAATACTATTCTTGTTGAGACTTATTGGTCTATAGAAAAATATATAGTTGAGCATAAACAAGGTGGAAAAATAAAGGCTGAATACGATCTGAACTATTGGATAAATTATCAAAAGATTTAACTTTTGCATACGGAAAGAGATGTAGTCGTTCAAATTTAGTTTATATCCGCAAGTTATAAATTATGAAACGCTATATCAAGGCTTGTAAAGAAGAAAAATGGAGCGTTAGAGAGCTCAAGTGGCAAATGGACTATAATAAATTGACTGCGTACCCTGCAATATTCCATTGTTTGTCTATATAGTTGCGTTTTTGTTCAGAATATTTATCTCTATTGTCTAACCAATACAAATAGTTCTTTATATTTTCTTTTCTTGTTTCTTGAAGTATTTGTTCATATAATTAAGAGGGAATTTTATCACTATTTTCGATTTCTTCAAAAGATGTGTCTGGGAGAGGAACATTACTTAAATCTAAAGACGATGCTTTTACTGTGTCTCTGCTGGCAATAGATAATGGGGTAAACACTAAAGCAAATAGAAATAAAAGGACTTGCTCTCATTAAGGTGATTTGTTTGTTCCCTGTGCATAAAAGAATCTAATACCTGACTTGACCTTTCGGGCTAACCCTAATGCTCAAGTCAGGAGAATCTAATACGAGGCTATGGCCTTTATTTTAATTAAATTGTGTTGCTAAATTAATTGTTTAGACAGGTAAGTGAATTTATCAAAATTTTAAAAACAGGTCAACTCACATACTTAAATTTATATTTTTACGTATTTATTGAAAAATTTATGTCTAGTCTCTTTGTTTAAAACAAACCAGCATATAAATCTGCCAATCCATTTAGGTAAAACTTTACTTAAAGAATTTATATTAGATTTATAATAATTAGCTAAGAAGAAAGAGGTAAAAGGTGTTTTATGAGCATAAAACCACCAAAGTTCAGCAAATTTTAAATTTTCAGAATGCATACTCCATGGTTTTTTGCCGCCACATGAAAAATGAATAATTTTTGCATTATCATAAGAAAAATTGTACCCTTCCGGTAAAAAAATTATTTTATCTTTGCATGTGATATTTATTATGTCCTGATCATGAAAAGGGAAACTTTCTCTTTCTGCTAATTTTAACCAGCATACATATATTTTATTATTTCTTATATTTTTTAGATTTAGCAATAACACACCAGAGTTTATGTATTGTTCTTTTTTTGCGATAGAACAGATTTTATATTTTTTCCAAAGACTATGCTGGTCATTTCCCTTATATCCATCCTTTGTAGCTGCTATATAATAGTTAGTTAGATCTATAGAGTATAAATCTTGCATGTCGTCATTAAAAATCAAATCTACATCTGTATAAATTACTTTATCTATACTAGGAGGTAATACTTGTGGCAATAGAAGTCTGTAATACATAGGTTTATATTGTTTTGATTTTATATTAGTTAGTTTGTTTTCTACATTTATAAATTTTATGCTATTAAATGATGAGTATTTTTTTAAATTGGATTCCAAAATATTTTGTATTGTTGTATTTATGGAATTTGAAATAAGACAATATATACTGTACTTAGTTGTATTTTTAGAAGTTTCAAGTAGACTAGTTATGGTAACTCCTGCTTGCATCCAAAGATTTTCGTCAAAACAAAAAGCTATATTAATCTCTTTAGTATTCATTTTGGTCTCACCTTTTTAGTATTTTATGCAATATAACACAGCGTAATTTACAGGCCTACTTTCGTTAGCAGTATTATTAATTCCTAGGTCAAACGAAACATTTTTGATGTAATATTTCGATGAATTCCCCGAACCAAAA
>JAISYS010000015.1 GCA_031269735.1 Candidatus Endomicrobiellum cubanum
GACTTGCACATCCAAAAGATATTACTAAATCTAAAACCACGCTACTATCTTCTGCCTTTTCAAAAAATTCCTTCGCTTCTTTACTCCATTTTACTAATCTTTCTGTTGCCATAATTTCCCTCATAAATCTAAAAATTCTATTTGGATATCTCTAAATATATCTCTTAAAGATTGTCAAGTTCTATTTTGATTGCTTTAATTATTTTTGAAATCTCATATTTAGTAATTATAAACGGTAAAAATAAAACAAGTGTGTCTCCAAGATTTCTTATTATAATGCCTTGCTTTCTTATTCTACTACAAATTTTAGCGCCCATCTTAAGTTTACAATCATAAGGTTTGCCTGTTTTTTTATCTTCTACGATTTCTATTCCTACCATTACGCCACATTGTCTAATATTTCCTATTTTAATATGACTTGAAAGTTCTTTAAGCTCTGTTTCAAGATTCTTAATTATAATATCTACTTTTTGCAAAATATTATCTTCCTTTAGTATGTCAATAACAGCATTTGCAGCTGCACAAGCTAATGGATTTGCAGTATAAGAATGCCCATGAAAAAATGTTTTAAATTCTTCATACTTGCCTAAAAAAGCATTGTAAATTTTATTCGTTGTAGCTGTAACTGCTAAAGGTAAGTATCCACCTGTTATACCTTTTGACAAACATATAAAATCCGGATGCACATTTTCGTGTTCTACGGCAAACATTTTACCAGTTCTGCCAAAACCTGTAGCCACTTCATCACAAATTAAAAGAACACCATACTTTTTACAAAGTTTTGCGTATTCAGACAAGTATCCCTTTGGCGTTACTATCATACCTGAAGCAGCTTGGTTTAGCGGCTCTATTATTGAAGCTGCAATCTTCTTAGAATATTTACCCAAAATTTCATCAACTTGTTTTATACACTCACCTTTACAACCAACTTGAAAATTATGGTTTTTAAAATTCTTTGCTGTTAAAGGGAAAGGTATGCTTTTTGTTCTAAATTTACATCTATAACAATATGGCGACATTGCAAAATAACTTTTAAAAAGTAAGGATCTAAACCTAGAGTGAAACAACTCTGTGCCGCCAACAGAAACTGCACCTATTGTATCTCCATGGTATGCATTTTTTAAAGATAAAAACATTGTTCTCTTTTCTTTTTTAAACTGCCAATATTGATAGGCCATTTTTAGAGCAACTTCTACTGCCGTAGATCCGTTATCAGAGTAGAAAATTTTATTTAAATTTTTAGGTAGAATATTTAAAAGTTTTTCAGAAAGTTCTATTGCTGGCAAATGTGTAAGACCCAAAAAAGTACTGTGGGAAACTTTAGTTATTTGTTCTCTTATTGCATTGTCTATCAAAGAATTTTTGTGTCCTAGAATATTAACCCATAAAGATGAAATACCATCAATATATTGCCTACCATCAACATCGTATAAATAAACGCCCTTTGCTTTGTCAATAATTAAAGGCTTGTTAGGATCGTCATTTATCCAATCTGCCATTTGAGTAAACGGATGCCAAATATTCTTTTTATCAAGTTTAATATACTTTTCTTTTAACCTATTATCCACTTATTTTTCCTTAAATCTATTATTTCATTATAACCTAAACTCAAAATATTTAGTTTTGTTATTTTTTTTATCAACATCGCATTTGTTTTGCACGATACATCTTCTTTATTTTTGTTCCTATTTAATATGATGCCTAATACTTTCTGATTACTTTTTTTTAAATGTTCTATTGTAAGAAGAGTATGATTAATAGTCCCTAAATTATGCCTTGCAACAACAATAACTGGCAAATTAAACTTTTTTATTAAATCATTTACAAAAAAATTCTTTTTTATAGGGACAAGTATCCCTCCTACTCCTTCGACTATTGTAAACTTATACTTATCTAAAAAATATTTAAAATGAGAATCAATTTTTTTTAAATCACAGGAATTGCCCTCAATTAAAGATGCTCCATAAGGCGACATAGGGTTTTTAAAAAATACAGGAGTAACTTTTTCTGCTGATTCTTTTATTTGAGAAGACTTAATTAATTCTTTTGCATCGTTTCTGTCGCCAGTAGAAACTGGCTTAAAAACACCAGCATTTATATTTAAACCTTTTATAGCTTCTGCTATTTTGCAAGAAACATATGTTTTTCCCACTTCGGTATCTGTCGCAGTTACAAATATACCATTATGCATTAAAAACTTCCCTCATAATATAGAGTCTGTCTAAAACAAACTTATTCAATTATATTTTTCTTTCCAATCAAGCAGTATTTTAAAAGCTTCTAATGGGGTTAAGGCATTAATATCTATATTACGCAATTCCTGTAGAATATCAGAATCTTCTTGAGTTAAATTATTTTCATTAACTGAAAAAAGATCTAATTGATTATTTACATCAAATTTAGAGGTTATATGGCTTGATTCTAATTTATTTAAAACTTTGTATGCCCTACTTATAACCTTATTTGGAATACCTGCTATTTTTGCAACATGTATACCATAAGATTTATCCGCGCTGCCTTTAACTATTTTATGTAAAAATATAACATCACCATTCCACTCTTTAACACCAACATTGTAGTTTACTACGCCACTAAGTGTATTTGCTAAATCCGTAAGTTCAAAATAATGTGTTGCAAAAAGTACTTTTATACCATTATTGGCTTTTATTTTAGCATCTGCAAAAAACTCTATTATAGACCAAGCTATGGACATACCATCATACGTTGAAGTTCCTCTCCCAACTTCATCTAAAATAATTAAACTCTTTTGAGTATACTGGTTCAATATAGTTGCAGTCTCAGACATTTCTACCATAAACGTAGACTCGCCTCCTGCTAGATTGTCGCCCGCGCCTATTCTCGTAAAAATCCTATCTACCACACCAATTTTGGCTTGCGATGCTGGGACAAAACAACCAATTTGTGCCATTATAATAATAAGCGCTGTTTGCCTTAAATATGTAGATTTACCTGCCATGTTAGGACCTGTGATAATAATTACTTTTGAGTTTTCGTCAAAAGCAATATCATTAGAAATGAATTCGCCATTTTTTAAAATTCGTTCAACTACTGGATGTCTACCATCTTTAATATAAAGTTCTTGCGAATCTACTATTGCAGGACAAACATAATTATATTCTAAAGCGTCTTTTGCAAAACCAGAAAAAATATCTATTTCAGAAATAATCTGCGAAGTTTTTAAAATATCTCGCAAATACAAAGCAATCTCTAATCTTAAATTATTAAAAATCTTGTTTTCTAATATTAAAATTTTCTCCTGTGAATATAAAATCTTTTCTTCTAAAACCTTTAGCTCTTCAGTTATATAACGTTCTGCGTTTGCAAGTGTTTGTTTTCTAACATAATGTTTTGGAGCTAAATGTATATTAGCTTTGCTAATTTCTATATAATAGCCAAATACCGACGTATAGCCTACTTTAAGGCTATTAATACCTGTTGATTGTTTTTCCTTAGATTCTACGTCAGATATATACATTTTGACATCTGTAGATAATTTTCTCAATTCATCTAATTTGTCATCTACTCCATTTTTGATTACACCGCCATCTTTTAAAGATATTGGAGGTTCGTCAACAATAACATTAAAAATTTTATCAATAATTTGATCGTTTTTTGGAATTTCAAGATGTAGGGAAGGACCAGGTACAGAATTTATAATTTCGCATACTTTATTTATTGCTTTCAAAGAATCTTTTAATGCTATTAAATCTTTAGGTCCTGCAGTTAAAGAAGAAATTCTTGCAGCTATCCTCTCTATGTCTGAAACCCTTTTAAGGTTTTCTATAACACTTTTACGTACATTAGAATTATCTATAAAAAACTTAACAATGTTTTGGCGATTTTTGATTTTTTCAATATCTAAAAGCGGGTGTATAATCCAATTGCGTAAAGTTCTTGCACCCATAACTGTTTTTGTAGAATCTACTACCCAAAGAAGAGAATTTTCAAGTTTCCCAGTATGCATACAAGACAAAATTTCAAGATTTTTTATCGCAACAGTATCTAAATACATAAAATCTGAATTTTTAATATATCTTATATTAGAAAAAATACCAACACTTTGCGGTTGAATTTCTCTTATATAAGAAAGTAAAGCGCCGCAAACACAAAGTGCTCCTTTTTTATTTAAACTAAACTTTTTTATAGCATTAAAAGCAAATAGGTCTTCTATAGTTTTTTTTGCGCTTTCATATTTAAAAAAACTATCATCTATATTTGAAATAGGCACTTTTATATTAGAAATAAGATTTTCTGTAAACTCATTTTTGACATTGCTTGAAGATACAAGAAGCTCACTAATAGGATGCCTTGATATCTCTGTACTGATTGCTTTTAGTGTTGTTTCTAATGTAAAAAATTCGCCGGTAGATATATCAGCAAACGCAACAAACAAAGAATCATTTACATTTTCAAAGTATAGTGCCATTAAAAAATTATTTGTTTTAGAATCTAAAAGAACATCTTCTAAAACAGTCCCTGGAGTTATAACTTTAGTCACTCCTCGTTTTACTATACCTTTTGAAACTCCTGCCTCTTCAAGCTGGTCGCAAATAACTACTTTTAGACCGCTTGATATAAGTTTTCTAATATAAAAATTCACTGAATGGTGTGGCACTCCGCACATGGGAGTACCTGTACGTTTGGTTAAAACAACATCTAAAACAGGGGCTGCTTGTATCGCATCATCTCCAAACATTTCGTAAAAATCGCCTAGTCTAAAAAATAAAATCATCCCAGGATATTTAGATTTTATATCCCAATATTGTTGCATTAAAGGTGTTAATTTATCAGAAGGTTTATTTATTGTTGTTCTCCATTAAAGAAATAAATTTAAAAAACTTATATACTTTGTATGTAAATATAATTGATTTTACATAATATTTTGTCTCATTAAATGGTATATCTTTGATCCTTAAATCTATATTTTTATTTTGTTTGTTTTGCCATTTATCAACATTACCTATTCCTGCATTATATGCAGATAAAACTAAAACTAAGTTATTATTATAATAGTTTAAAAGCTTAGACACATAGTAAACACCAAACATTATATTTATTTCCGGATCTTTTAAAGAATTATTAGAAAAATTTGAAACTTTTAATTGATTTGATATTTCTTGAGCAGTTTTTGGCATTATTTGCATCAAACCAACCGCTCCTCTAGTAGACATTGCATCTACATTTAAGTTAGACTCCTTTTTCATAATAGCTTTTATTAACATAGGGTCTACATTAAAGCTATTAGAATATCGATATATATAGTAGTCATAAGGATTTTTCTCAAATAAACCTACAATTTGCAAAACACTAAAAATTCCAACTACAAGTAAAATAAGTACTGTATAGACAATTTTTTTCATACAATATTGCCAAAAAGCGAATTTATTTTAGACTCGCTGATATGGACATTAAAAACTTTACCAACATAATCTTTACTTGTACTTTTTATAAAAACCTTGCGCCCACCACCTGTTCTTCCCTCTAAAATATTAGACTTAAAATTCTCAACTAAAACTTCAAAAGTTTTACCAACCATGGATAAAACAATTTCTGAAGAAATTTTATTTGACTCATTTAAAATAATAGAGTGCCGTCTTTTTTTTTCTTCTAAAGGTACATCATCAACCATTCTTGAAGCTCTTGTGTTAGGTCTTGACGAATATCTAAACACGTACAATCCATCAAAACAAATATCCTTTAGAGCTTTTAAGGTATTATTGAAATCTTTTTCTGTTTCACCAGGAAACCCAACTATAATGTCTGTTGTTATGCTTATATCAGCAATTTTACTCCTCAATTTATTTATAAGAGCTAAATAATATTCGTATGTATAATTTCTATTCATTTCTTTTAAAACTTTGTTAGAGCCTGACTGCATTGGTAAATGAACATGATGACAAACCTTTTTTTCAGTAGCAATAAGGTTTATTAAGTCATCACTTAAATTTTTAGGATGGTTTGTCATAAACCTTAATCTTTCTAGTCCGTCAATCTTACAAATATCTCTAACTAAAGATACAAAATCTACCGTACCATGCTTATAAGAATTTACATTTTGACCTAAAAGCATTATTTCTTTTGCCCCACTTTTTACCATTTCTTCACATTCACTGATTATAATTTTGTTATCTAAACTAACTTCTTGACCTCTTACAAAAGGCACAACACAATACGAACAAAAATTATTGCACCCCCTTATAATTGTAATACATCTTCCAACTTCTGTAGATTTCTTAGATAAGATATTATCATCTATTTTAGCTAAATTGTATAAATTCACAATTTTTAAGGCAAAATTATTTATATTTTTTGAACCAATTACTAAATCTACACTTTTAAAACGTTTCCTAATCTTTATACCTAATCTTTCTGCCATACAACCAATAACAATAATTTTGACATTGGGTTTTTGTTTTTTAAGTTCTTCTACTCTGCCAATATAAGAAAATGCTTTTTGTTCCGCTTGAGCTCTTACCGAACACGTATTTAGTATAATTACATCTGCATCTACTATATTATGTACTTGCAACATCCCGTAATTTGAAAGCATGTTAGAAAGTGCATCTGATTCACACACATTCATTTGGCACCCAATTGTCTCAATCAAATACTTCAAAAATTTAACCTCACTTATTTTTTAGATTATGTTTTAGGGGACCCTCTAGTTAAGCAAGCAGAGATAAAATTCTATCGGATGTTTTATTTCGCCTATAAGAAAAAAAATAGTTATTTTGGCAACAAGTGCATAGATTCATATCAAAAATATTAACAATCCCTAATTTTTTTAATTTACTAAAAACAACCTCTGATAAATCTAATCTATTATTTTTTAACTTTAGGTTAAAAATATTTTCAAAATCCCTACTAACTTCATAACAACAAGAATGAATATGAGGCCCAACGTAAACTTCAATATCTTTAGGATTTATAGAAAATTTATTGTTCAAAATTCCAACTGCATTTTCTATTATTCCTGAATGAATACCTCTCCAACCAGCATGAATTGCAGTTTTAACTATTCCATTTGTCATAAGTAAAGGAACACAATCTGCCGTAAAAATACCTAATATTATAGACTTATCAGTAGTAATTAAACCATCACAATTATCAATGAAATTACCACAATTATATTTTTCAACAATTTTAACATCAGAGCTATGTACCTGATTTACGAGCACCAAATTAGCTGGATTTAAGTTTTGTGAAATTAAAAAATTGTCTCGTAGTGTCTTATCTTTTAAATTGCCAGCTAAAATAGTACTAGTAAAATGTCTATACTTAAAATTTTTATGAAATATAAACTTTTCTCTTGTATTCATTTTAAAAATTTAGGTTTCCAGTATGTATAGGCAGGTTTTGAAGGTTCTATATCTTCTGTTTTAAATTTCTGATCCAGAAATAATTCCTGTTGTGTAGTTGCCGAAAAATTATTAGGCAACTCATCACTAGCAAATCCTGTAGCAATAATAGTAACTTTAATTTTATCATCAAGCCTATTATCTATTGTATGACCAAAAAATACATGTCCGTTAATACCATAATTTTTTATATCATTAAATATGTCTTGTAATGTAAAAGCTGTCACATTAGAATTTGTGGTTATATTAACCAAAGCTTTTTGGGCTTTGGAAACATCGTAGTTATCAAGAAGTGGGCTTGTTAAAGCTTTTTTTACAGCCTCTTTAGCATCATCACTTGTACTTTCTCCAATACCTATTAAAGCAGTACCTGCATTAGATAAAATGTTTCTCACATCCGCAAAATCTCTATTAATTTCTCCTGTTACTGTTATAACATCTGTAATAGCTTGAATACTTTGCCTTAAAACATCGTCTATAATTTGATAAAAAGCATCTAAGGCTATTCTCTCATTTATAACATTAAAAACCCTTTCATTTGGGATAACAATTAGAGCATCTGTAAAACTTTTAAGATTTTTAATCCCTTCTTCTGCTTGCGCCATTCTAACTTTACCTTCATGCTCAAATGGTTTTGTAACAACACCTATAGTTAAAATCCCTGCCTCTTTTGCAAGTTTAGCTACAAGAGGGGCTGCTCCCGTCCCAGTGCCTCCACCCATTCCAGCTGTAATAAATACCATATCTACACCAATTAAACGACCTCTTATTTCTTCTAAACTTTCCTCTGCAGATTGTCTCCCCATCTCTGGATTACCACCAACTCCAAGCCCTTTAGTTATTTTTTCGCCTATTTGTAAAACGTCAGGAGCTGCGGATTTAAGCAAAGCTTGAGCATCTGTGTTAATTGCTACAAATTCTACATTTCCTACATTTGCAGCAATCATTCTATTTACAGCGTTACATCCACCACCGCCAACACCTAAAATTTTTATTTTAGCGAACTGCCCTAAACTCACCTCTTCTTGAGGTAAAACTATTTTCATACTCATTTAAAAAATTTCCTCAAACCATTTTGATATTTTTGACACCATTCCATTACGAGAACTTTTTCTTTTAAAATATTTAATATTTGAAAAACTTGAAACTATAGCTCCTATAGCTGTAGTATAAGACGGATTCATAAGTATCTCGTTTGGCCCGATAACTTTTTCTGAGTTTGGTACTCCAGTTCTTACTGAACAATTAAAAGCTTTTTCAAAAGCTTCGGTAAGTCCAGCAAGATTGCTTCCTCCACCTGTCAGGATTATACCTCCAGACAAAAATTCATCCCCATAATTATTTTTATTTATAATTTCCTTTACTTCATACAAAATCCTATCTATTCTTGGAGTAATTATTCCATTTGCAAGCTCTAACTTATCACATTTTTTTATACTTCTACCATCTGCAGATTTATATTCAAACTCTTCATTTTTAAAATCAGTATACACAAATGCCGCACCGTACTTTTCTTTAATATCTCTTGAAATAGAATAAGTTGCTCTCAATTTATGACCTATATCTCTTGTAATATAATCTGACCCGTCAGGAAGTTCATCAGTATGCCTTATAATACCATCTAAATAATGTACAAGTCCTGTAGTAAGGCCTCCAAAATCAACAACAAGACAACTTAACTCTTTTTCTTCTCTTGTAACTAATATATCACTTGCAGATAAATAACCATAAACTCTATCATCACAATTTACACCAATAGAGCTCATAGATTTGGCAATGTTGCCTATATTACTACTAGAAGCAACAAAAGCATGAACATCAACCTCTATGTAAGTTCCTTCCATACCAATAGGATTTTGTATACCTCTTTGTTGATTTAATATGTACTCTCTAGGTATTATTTGAATTATTTCTTGATCCGGCTCTAATCTTATTTGCTTTTTTGCGCTCTCTAAGGCATTATCAACTGTTTCTTGAGAAATTTCTCTATTTGAATAGCTTATATTTGCAACGCCTTTTGAATCCTTAGATTTAATAAAACTGCCTCTCATAGCAGTGATTACACTACCTATTTGCGCTCCCACTACTTTTTCTGTTTCTTCAAAAGTCTTACCAATAGCTAAAGCTGTTTCTTGTATATTTATAACAGCTCCAGCCTTTATACCATCACAGGGCACACAAACAGCGCCTAGTATTTTTACTATCCTTGTATCTTCATCACGTATTCCAGCTGCACAACATACTTTGTTGCTACCAATATCAAGACCTGCTATAAGAGATTTTTTTGACATTTTCACCTCTAACTTAAACTGGTTTTACAATAGCTCTGCCTAAAGAATACAAAGTCATATCGATATATTCTATATTTTTATATCTAGACATTGCATCAACATAAATTTTTTTAAATTTGTTAAATTTACAGTATAGATGTTCGGGCATTTCATCTCCCCAAAAAACTACTGTATTTGAGTTAATTATAAAGATAATATCTCCCGTACTACTCATTTTAATCTCTAAAATATTACTCAAGAAGTCTTCACAAACATCTCTAAATCTTTTGATAAAATCTAGTAATTGTTTTCTTTCTTTATCTGTGTTATAAAAAAGCTTAGGAACTTTCATTGCACTCATAAAACCACGCAGTGGAAACGGCATATCGTCAAAGTCAACTCCTAACAATTCATCATTAATGACGATAAACGCTTCGGGAATTCTTTCGTAAAGCTTAACTTGAACTTTATGCCACGATCTATGTATAACAATATTTTTTAATTCTGGTTTCAATTTTTTTATTTCTTTTTCTGCTTGAGAAGGATTAATTCTTAAAAGATTATCACCTATATTAAATGGTAAAAGTTCTCGTATTTCTGTCTTTGTTACGTTTTTAGACCCCATTATCTTTATATCTTTTATAGTCATTTTATCAGAGCTATATGCAATATCAAGCAACTTTTTATAAGCAATATAAATTGTAACCATAATTGCTACACAAAGCATTATAAACAAAAAATTTCTAAAAAATCTTTTTCCTTTTTTCCCTGATTTACTAATATTGCTACTAGTGTAAACTGACTTATAAACATAACGCTTTTTTTTAGGCATTTCTTATAGAACTCTCTATAATTTTTAAAACTAAACTTTCAAAATTATATCCTGCAGCAGAACCTGCATCTGGAAGAAGGGAAGTTTCTGTCATACCGGGTATAGTATTATTTTCTAATACCCATACTTTGTCGCTTTTATCTACAATCATGTCAACTCTACAAACAGCCCTACATTTAAAAAATTTATAAATCTTTTCAGCATAATTCTGAGCTGTACTATAAGACTTTTTGCTTATCTCTGCAGGTATTATATGTTTAGAACACCCCTTTTGATATTTTGATTTAAAATCATAAAATTTACCCTCAGGTACTATTTCTATAACTGGTAAAGCTTTGCCATCTAAAACACCGACAGTTATCTCTTTACCCATTATAAATTGTTCTATAATAATTTCCTGCCCATATTCAAAAGCTTTTTTTGCAGCTTTAACAAATTCTTCAAAATTCTTTACAATTGTAATACCCAAAGCAGAACCGCATGACACAGGCTTTACAACAACAGGATAATGTTTTATGTCTGGCAAATTTTCAAATTTTTTTAAAACACTCCAGTCTGGAGTCGCTATGTTCGCAAGTTTAAAAAGACTTTTTGCCATATTCTTTTCCATGCAAACAGAAGATGCAAAAACATTACAACCAGTATAAGGTATGCCTAAGATTTCGAGCATGCCCTGAATTGTTCCATCTTCTCCAAATGGCCCATGTAAAGCAATATAAGCAATGTCAATTTTTTCCTTTTTTATCTTTTCAATGATATTTTTGTCCACATCTATACCACAAACATCCAGTTTCATCTTTTTTAAAGCTTTCAAAACCGCCTTGCCAGATAAAATAGCTATTTCTCTTTCACTAGACATACCACCATATAAAACACCTATTTTTTTGTTTTCTAATTGTTTTATAATTTCGCTGCTATTTATCATTTATTATTTTTACCTCTGTCTCAAGAGTTATATTAAATTTTAATTTTATTTTTTCTTTTATTAAATTTATTAAAGCTAATACATCTTTTGAAGTTGCTTGTCCTGTATTTACTATAAAATTTCCATGTTTATTAGAAATTTTTGCTCCGCCTATTTGAAACCCTTTCAAATTAGATTCTTCTATAAGCTTTCCAACACTATATCCTGTAGGGTTCTTAAATATACTACCTGCATTAGGCATATCCAAAGGCTGAATTAACACTCGGTTATGAATATTTTCATTAACCATGTTTAAACTATCATTTTTTGTATCCTTTTTCAATAAAAATTTAACCTTTGTAATGACATATTCTTCTTCTAAGTTACTTTTCCTATAACTAAAACTTATTTGATCTTTACTTAAACATTTCTTTTTAGCATCCTTATACACTTCAATATTATCTACAAAAGTGCCTATCCATTCATCTCGCTTTCCAACATTTCCATAAACAGCAGCACCTACAGTACCAGGAATACCAGCGACAGATTCCAATCCTACTAAATTGTTTTTTAAAGCATTATTTAAAACTTGTTGTAATGATGCTCCTGCACCTGCTACTATTACTTCTTGTAAAGTTTTAATATTTCTAAACTCACCTATTAATCTAATTATAATACCTCTATACCCATTGTCTGAAAACAAAACATTAGTTCCATCGCCCAAAATCATGTATCTATAAGTAGAAATATTCTCTAAGCAGAATAGGAGAGCTTTTTCGTTTGGGATTTCAAGCAAAAAATCTGCATTCCCTCCTATTTTAAAAGACGAATATTTATATAAAGGTGCTCCTTCTAAAACTTTACAACCCAAAAAAGATAATTCTTTTACTAGATCAGCGTTAATAACTCTTCTCCTTTTTTCCAAACATCGCCTGCACCTAAGGTAAGTACTATATCTCCAAAAGAAAGATTTTTTGATAGCATTTTTAGATCAACGAATTTATCGGCATTAGATTTGCTTTTTAAAAGATTATTTAAAATTAGCTCAGAATTTACACCACTTATAGACTTTTCTCCAGCAGCATAAATATCTAAGATTTTAACTTCATCTGCATATTTAAAGCTTTTTGCAAATTCGTCAAAAAGATTTTTCGTTCTTGTATATCTATGAGGTTGAAATAATACAATCAGCTTTCTATTGGGCCAAAAATCTTTAATGGCCTTTAGTGTAGCTTTGATCTCTGTAGGATGGTGTCCGTAATCATCAATAACTGTAATACCATTTTTTTCACCTTTTATTTCTAAACGCCTTCCCACACCATTAAAACTATTTATAGCTTTTGAGATTAAACCAAAAGGTATACCCAACCAAATGCCTGTGCCTATTGCAGCTAAAGAATTTAATACATTGTGTTTACCAGGAACTTTTATACCTACATTACCAAGTTTTTTCTTCATATAAAAGACGTCAAAACTTGTACAAGTTTCTAAAACCTTTATATTTATAGCTTTAATGTCAGGACATCCTTTGAGACCATAAGTAATATATTTCCTTTTCACTTTATTCATTATTTCTCTTATAACAACATCATCAGAACATATAATTGCAGCCCCATAAAAAGGAATAGAATTAAGATGACTAATAAAAGCTTCCTTTAAAGCATCCATATTCCCATAGAAATCTAAGTGGTCATTGTCTATGTTTGTTACTACTGTAATTACCGGAGAAAGCTTTAAAAAAGATCCGTCAGATTCATCTGCTTCTACAACAATATAAGGCCCTTTACCAAGTCTAGCACTAGTATTAAGATTTTTAAGCCTTCCACCAACAACTATTGTAGGATCTAATCCACCTTCAGCTAGCACAAGAGATGTAAGCGATGTTGTAGTTGTTTTTCCATGAGTACCAGCTACAGTTACTGTATTTTTTAATCTTGCTAGTTCAGCAAGCATTTCTATACGAGGTATAACAGGAATTTTTTTTCTTAATGCTGCCTTAACTTCTACATTATTACTGTTTATTGCAGTAGATGTAACTACAACATCAATTCCTGCTACATTTTTGGCATCATGCCCAATATAGATTCTGGCTCCAATTTCTTTAAGATGGTTTGTAACATCTGTTCTTTTTAAATCTGAACCTGAAACAGTATGTCCTAAGTTTATAAGAACTTCAGCAATGCCTGACATCCCAGAACCACCAATGCCAACAAAATGTATTTTATAATACTTTTTTAACATTTATTCTTCCTTAAACCTAATTGAGTATCTCTAAAAACCTTAATAATAAAAATAAAAACTATTTTTGTATATATTCTGCACTAACAGTTGTAGTAATTCCACCTCTTATTCCAAATTCTATGTCTATAGACATTTGTTTAGGTTTTAAGGCATTGACCAAATCATTTAAAACATTATTTACAACACTTTCGTGTACTATTCCAACCATTCTATAAGACTGTAAATACATTTTTAAAGACTTAAGTTCAACAACACTCTTGCCAGGAATATAATTTATAACTATATATGCAAAATCAGGAAGACCAGTCCAAGGGCAAAGACAAGTAAATTCTTCAGTTTCTATACAAACATTGATGTCTTTCCCAACAAATTCATATGGCATAGCTTCAAGTAAAGATGGTGTAACTTTTTCAAAAATTGGTGACTTATTTCCCATATTAATAGACCCCCTTTAGATCAACCTACCCTCATAAATACTTAAATGCTAAAAAACATAATATAAGTAAAAGCAAAAATATTAATGATAAAATATTGAAATATTTTTCTATAGTATTTTGGACTTTTTTGCCAAAAAATTTTAAAGCAAAGGCAACGATAAAAAATCTGCCCCCTCTACCAAGAACTGATGCAAAAAACAAAGTGTACAATGAAATATCAAACATTCCAGCTGTTATAGTAATTGCCTTATATGGAATGGGAGTAAATGCTCCAGCCCAAATACTTAAAAAAGCATTTTGAGCATACTTAATTTTTACGATATTTACAGCATTTTCAATATTATAAAAATTAATCAGAAAGGAACCCACTGTATCATAAATAGTCTTCCCTATAAAGTACCCTAAAAAAGCTCCCAATACAGAACCTATTGTACATATCAATGCTTTTCTCCACCATTTTTGAGGTTCAGCTATAACTAACGGTATTAGCAACACATCAGGAGGTACAGGGAAAAAAGAACTTTCTATAAAAGCTATAAAAAATAAAGCATAGCTAGAATTTTTTGATTTTGCCCAATGTAAAGTCCAGTCATACATACTACGAACAAATTTAAAAAAAGATAAACTGCCTACTTTCATAATAAATAACTCCGTTTATTTATTGACTCCATAATGCATATTTTTATTGTGTCTTTCTGAGCATTGCTACATTAAAACATCTTTGTTAAAAACTGCTGTGTTACAAAACTTGTGCTAGTCCTGCGTTTTGCCTTTCCTTGTCAAAATATTCACTGTAATTATACGCATTAGGATCTTTTAAAGATCCTTTTTGTAAAAAAGTCAAAAGTTTCTGAGCTTGATTTCTTAAAAAAACTGTTTTTGCTTTCATTAATGCTCTTTGAGCATATTCTTTTGCTTCGTTAACATGACCTAATTTATACGAAAATTCTGCTCGTAAAATATTTAGTGCACAACAAGAAGAATTTATCTTATAGGCAAGTCCTAGCATGTGATTGGATAAAGATCTTTCTCCCAGTAAATTATAAACATTTGCAAGATATAAACAAACCTTAAAGTTATCCTTATGATTTTCATATAAATTTAAAAATAACTCTTTTGCTTTTAAGTTTTCAGTGTTTTCAATATACAACTGTCCTAAGAAAAATAACACTTCAAAAGATTTGTTATTTTTTGTATAGTCTTCCAAAATTTTTATAGCTTTATTGATTTCATTTAAATTAGTATAAGAGTCAGCTATTTTTAATATTGTATTTTTATCAATATGGAAAAAATCTATTTGTTCATAATAGAAAATAGCTTTTTGATAATTGTTCTTTAAATAATATAAATTAGCTAAACCTTTTTTTGCATCAACAGATTTTTTGTTACTCTTTAAAACATTATTAAAAAAAATCTTTGCAGATTTATAAATATTAATTTTTAAATACAAGTTGGCTATTTTTATGTTTATTTCTTCATTTTTTTTATACATTGATAAAGCTTTTTGATACATATGCATAGCAAAAACATAGTTATTTTTTAAACAATATATATCACCTAAACTCATATAATAACTAAATTCTTTTTTTTTACTATTTTTTTTAAAAGATAATAATTTATTATACGCACACAAACTTAAATCATATTGATTATTATTATAAGCATTTAGTGCAAAAGCTTCTAACTCTTTTATTTTTTCTTTTTGACTTTTGCAATGTTTAATAGCGCTATCTACTTGCACTTCTTCTTTAGAAATCGTAACAATACGTTCAAAAGAAAAAACTAAATCTAGAAATATAAAAAGGCATAAAAAAGATATTAGGGTCTTTTTAAAGATTCTGATGCGTACATTCTTTGGGACTGCTGGGTTAAAGTTTTTAAAGGGACACTTTAATAATTTATTCAAGCAAATACTTCTCCTCTGTCTTATTTATTATTATTTTTTTTATGTCTTTAATTACTCTTTTTGCAGCAATAAAACCCTTATTTATACAACAGCTGGCATTTTTAAAATCTAAAACTGACAAGTAACCAACTTCTGGACGTATTACAATATCTGCTAAATCTAGATTATATTCATCAAACATCCTCCCCTGAATATATATAGCTTGCATTAATATTTCAATCGGAGTGGAAATATTGTTTTTTGTTATATCTGCAGCAACAGAAACCGCTATAATAACATCGCAATTAAAAATCTTGGCCACGCTTACAGGAATATTTTCAGTTAATCCACCATCTATTAAATAACGTTGCTTATATTCTACAGGTTTAAAAATACCTGGTATTGTAGAGCTGGCTCTTGCGGCAAAAGCAACACTCCCCTCTCTAAGTAAAATTTTTTCTCCTGTATTTAAATCCGTAGCAACGCAAATAAGAGGAATTTTTAATTCTTCAAATCCTATATTTCCAATAATATCATTCATATATTTTTCAAGCTTTTGATTTGAGAAAAGGTTATCCATAAAAAGCATATCAAACATAGAAATATAATTAATATTTGAAAATGTACCAATAGTGAATTGTTCTGCAAGATTACACACCTTTTCAATAGGAACTTGAGCACAATAAAAAGCTCCTACTAAAGAGCCTACACTTGTACCTACAACTAAGTCTACAGGTATACACTCTTTAGAGATTGCTCTTAACACTCCTATGTGAGCAATACCTCTCGCCCCTCCGCCACCTAAAACTAAAGCAACTTTAGGTCTTTTACCTGAATCTAATTTTTCAATTTTGCGCCATAAAATGTCTATTAAAAAATCTTCTTCATTAAAATCTACTCCAGAGTCAAAAGAAAATAAAGGCGTAAAAAAAAACAAAAAAATTATAGAAACAGTGATAGTTTTTTTAATATGAATCAAGCTCTACCCCTATTGCAAGCTCAAGATTATAATAGCTTTTATTTAAATTGCGAATTAGTTCTATATCACTTTCATTATATTTCCCATTTTTTTCTAAAAGTTTTGCATTTATTACTTGATCTTTAAAAAAGCTATACTCTAAAAATGTTTGCATAATTTCAAGCTTAATATCATTTTCTAGTTTTGCTCTTTTTATTATAGATTCTCTATACTTTATTTTTCCTTGTTTAATTCTTGCAAAAATACTTCCTCCATCAAAAATAGGCATATTGACGTTAACTGTACAATACCAGTTAGTATCATCCCCAACTATTTTATCACCTACCCACTCTTGAGCAGCACCAAGCAAAATATTAGGGTATTTTTGCATAGACAATAAATTTAATATCAAACTATCTAAATTCTGTTGTTCTTGTGTAGCTTTAAACTCTGATTTAAACTCATATGCAAGTAGCAAGCATTTCCCTAAATCAATTTCTTTCATTTTTGGGATAAAATCACCTGCTATTAAAACAATTGTATTTAAATCCAAGCCTATAGCATTTAACAAATTTAAAATTTCTTGATTATATCTTAAAACTTCTAAGTTTTGTTTATTCTTTAAAATTGTATTATTTGATATTTTAGATTGTGCACTATAAAAGTCTATTAACGCTCTATGGTATAAACACTCATTAAATATCAACTTAATATTATTTATTACCCTTGAGTTAATAATATTTTCTTCTGCTTTAACTTTGTTAAGATTTACATGAGAAAGTTTATTAGTTGCCCTTATAATACCACCTGTATACACACTCTGCCAAATAGATAATTGTGTAGAATAATACAAGTCCTTTTTGCCCTCCGGAAGATATATTAACTTTTGAGAATTTTCTCCAGAAATCAAAATAGGTTTGGTATTGTTAAACCTCGATAGATTTAAGTTAACACCTACAACTGGAAAATACAATGAGAAAGCTTCTCTCGCTCTCTGTTTAGCATATTCTAAATTCTGAACACATTCTAATATGTCTGGATTTATACTAAGCGCAGCTTGAATACTTGACCTTTCAGTTAAGATACGTTCATAGTTTTTAGCAAACAAAGTAGTTACTACTAAAAAAAACAAAACAAACATTAATGTAATTTTTTTCATTTTAAAGTTCTTTTAATATTTTGTATTTGCAAAGTAATAGATTTTTTAGATGTTGCTCCATAAGAAGTTTTCATATTAGCAATATTGCCAGCATCTAAATACTCAAAGATATCTTGCCTAAATAGACAAGAAAATTTATTGTATTCTTCAAAAGAAAGATTGTTCAATGTTTTGTTATTTTTCTGACAATATAAAACTATATTTTTTACTATGCCATGGGCAGTTCTAAATGGCATACCTTGCTTTGTAAGGTAATCTGCAATTTCAGTTGCAGCTATAAACCCTTTTTCTGTACTTTTCCGAGTGTTTTCCTTTACAAATTTTAGACTCTCTACCATTTCAACAATAACTTCTAAGGATATTCTCATGCTATCAAATGCGTCAAAAACAGGAGATTTATCTTCTTGTAGATCTCTATTATATGCTAAAGGAAGTGACTTGACAACAGTAAGAAGCGCTATTAAATCCCCAAAAACTCTTCCTGATTTTCCTCTTATAACTTCTGCACAATCTGGGTTTCTCTTTTGAGGCATTATAGATGACCCGGATGTAAACTTATCATCCAAAGTTATATAAGCAAACTCTGGATTCATCCATAAAATTATCTCTTCGCAGAATCTAGTCAAATGTAATGCTATCATAGACATACAAAAAACAAATTCTATAGCAAAATCTCTATCTGAAACAGCATCTAAAGAGTTTTCAGTAACGCTTTCAAAACCGAGAAGTTTTGCTGTAAAATTTCTATCTATAGGAAAAGATGTCCCAGCTAAAGCAGCACTTCCCAAAGGTAAAACATTTGTTCTTTTATAGCAATCCAATAATCTTTGTTTATCTCTATCCAGCATCCAAGCATACGCCAAAAGATAGTGAGCTGCCAAAATAGGCTGAGCTGGCTGTAAATGAGTAAAACCTGGCATTACAACATCTATATTTTCTTCTGCTTTTCTTACTAATATTTTTTGAAATTTGTTAATAATACTTTCTATTGTATTTATTTCTTGTTTTACATACATCCTTAAATCCGTAGCAACTTGGTCATTTCTGCTTCTTGCAGTATGCATTCTGCCACCAACTTCACCAATTCTACGTATTAACTCCTTTTCAAGCGCGTAATGAATATCCTCTTCCTCTGGTAAAGACCAACCTGTTTGCAAGTCTTTTAAGATAGAATTTAATCCAAAAATTATTTTATCCCCATCATTTGTATTTATAATGCTGGTTTCCATCAACATTTTTGTATGTGCTATAGAAGCAATAATATCAACCTCTCCTAATCTTTTATCAAAAGAAAAAGAGCCTATAAATTGTTCAAAATTTTGCATCTTATCTCCTGTAGCTATAATTTATCATCATAATTATAGCAAACTAAATTTATTTATTATGTTTTTTAGAAGAAGCACCAAATTTTATTTGATGCTGAACCATAACGCTTTTATCTGCTTGATAATAATCGTCTTTATTCTCCAAACCATAATCACCACTTATATATAAATTATCAGTAAGCTTATAAAGTATCTCTAAAGAATGTTTTAAGTTTATCTTTTGGTTAAATTCATCAAAAGTTATTGAATAGCCTAAAAGTGCTTGATTTGTAATATTTTTTTCTAAAGAATACTTAGTACCTAGCATTAAATTTGTTAATGTTGCTTTAGACTTATTGTCATTTATATCTAATGATTTAGTATCTGTATATGAAACTTTAAAGTTGTCAATTAGTCCTGTTTTTCTAAGCATCCCTTTTGCAAAAGGAATAGCAGCTGTTTGATTAAGTAGATGAACTATTTGCTGTCCTAAAATGTATGAAACTTCCAATGATGCATCTTGGTTTGTATCTAATCCTAATATTTTTTGAAAATCAATATTAGTATTATCTTTAGAAACCAACTTAACAGAACCAGGTTGGGATAAACCAGAAAGTTCACGTCTATCTACAACTAATCTTATTGTATCAGAAGGCTCTCCAGTCGTTGACGGTAAAGAAGTCTCACATGTAAGAGTTAAATATATACTTTTGTCATTTAATATTTCTAATTTTGCATTTGAAATATTAAATGACATACCTAAATAATCAATAGTGCCACGAGAACTGTCAATTATACCCTCTGCTTTAAGATTTTTAGGATATCCTTCTAAATGTAGTGTCCCATTTATTAAAGCAGAAACATAAGAATTTTCAAATCTTGTATTTTTTGTAGTAATAAAATCTAAATTGATATACGTAGAATCAGGAAATATTGACTCTTTATTATTTTCAGAAATTCCAGGATAAGTAAACCTTGTATTCTCTAAAATTATCTTCCCAGAAATTCTTAGGCTTGTAGGATTACCTTCTATTTTTATATCAAAACTAGGCTCTCCAAAAGAATAATCCTTTAGAAAATATTTTGAACCAATAAAACTAGTTAAAGGTAATTGTGGAATTTTTATAGGTATTCCTTTTTGAGTCGTAATAAATCTTATATCAAAATAATCTACATTAAAATTTTTTAACTTTATATTTCCATAAACATTAAGCTTACCAGAACCAGATTTTAAATTAAAATTATCAATACTAAGCAAATTATCAACAAGTGTTATATCAACATACATATTTTTAACTTTATTTAAATATTCTTTTAATTCAAAAGACGCTCCGCTTATAGAAAGCTTAGCATTAGAATTAATTTTATCTAGACTCCCCGTAAAAGATCCTTTCAAAAACATTTTCCCTGAAAAAGGTCTAATAAAATCCAAAGACATATACTTTAAAATATTTAACTTGTAATCATTTATCTCATAAAAAATATTTACCGAACTTTGTTTATCAGTAAGATCTCTTTTTAGATAAAAAGGGAAATCTCCGTTTATAGATACTTGAAGTTCATTCCGTTTAAAAATATTAGCTTTATTTATGTAAACCCTATTATTTTCTAAATTAAGCATTACATTTAAGTTATCATATGGAGCTCCAATAAAAAAGCCATTTTTCGAATCTATTTGTAAGCTTCCTTTCGGTTTTTTTATATCTCCTAACAAATTTAAATTTATATTTGATTTACCAAATACTAAATCTCTCAAATTAAAAATATCTGTTAAAATTTTTGATTCCAGATTTGTACTTGCAAGACTTAAATTTATAAAATCTTTTGAGATATCAGTAGACAAATTGAAAGATGCATCATTCCTTAAGATATTTAATTTTCTAATAGATAAAACATCTCCAAATATAGCTAAAGCAGAAATTTTTAAAGCATCTTTTTTATCATCATGCTGCTGGTATAATTCTAGTGTTTTATTTTTTATATGATAATTTAACTTCAAAGAGTCTAACTTATATTTACTTATCCAAAAGTTATTTAAATTAGCAGAACCTGTATATTTATAACTATTCTCATCTTTTACCATCCTCCCTAAAAGATTAATGCTTCCTAAAAAATCAAAAATACCCGTCCTAACATTAACTAAAAACAAATCTAACCCGTAAGTTTTATCTTTAAGGTTAAAAAAGCCCTTATCTGCTTTTACCTGACTATCAGAAATATTGCAACTAGCGCTACTTAAATAAATATTTGAATTTTTTATTTCAAAATTACATTTAACATCGTTTAATTTGAATTTTTTTATATAAGCAGTTTTAGAATGTAAAAACAGTTTGGAATCCAACTTGTTGTCTTTTATAAAAATATTGCCTGTACCAGTAAAATTAATATTTAAAGGTGTCCTAAAACCAACAAAAGCATTAATAATTTTTTCATCTAAATTATTAACTCCTACATCTATACTACCATTGTTTGTATAACTTCCACTTAAACTTATATTTGTTTTATTTGATAGCAACTTTACCTTATCGAGTATTAAAACTTTATCTTTTAATTTTATTTCAGAAAATAAAGAAAATGGCAAAGTAAAATATCTACCATTTGTAACACTTGCACAAAAGCTTATTTCAGGATTAGATAAATTGCCTGA
Organism: Candidatus Endomicrobiellum cubanum; assembly: GCA_031269735.1. Taxonomy (GTDB): domain Bacteria; phylum Elusimicrobiota; class Endomicrobiia; order Endomicrobiales; family Endomicrobiaceae; genus Endomicrobiellum; species Endomicrobiellum cubanum. The sequence goes on from JAISYS010000015.1 coordinate 22,017, forward strand.
TATATCTACCAAAAAAGTTAAAAAACCAGAAAATCTTTTATACAGACCTTTAATATCTAAATTTTTACATTCTAGGTTGACACGCACTTTATTTTCTTTAAAATTGATAAGTCCAGTAGCACCTATATCTTGGCTCGACTTTAAGTTATAAATCTTTATTTCTTTATTTGACATTTTTATTTCAGCAGAAATATCATCTAAATTAGCTCCAGAAAAATTTATACTGGAAATTTTCAATAAACCATTCATAACTTTTTTTTCATCTAAAAAGCCTTTAAATTCTGCATATGATGTCAAATTTACAAAACTTATTTTAAAATTCTTTATACTTGCCACAAGAAAAGATTCTATTTGTTTACTAAAACCTAAAATAGCCCTTATATCAAACAACTCTTTATCAGAATAATCAACCATTTTACAGTGTTCTACATTAAATTCATTTGAGTTTATATTCCCTTTCACATCAAATTTTTTGAAATTATTACCATATAAATAACCATCAAAAATCTTTAAGTTAAATTCCAAAAATGCATTTTTCTGGTACTTAATACGCCCTGTGGCAATACCAGAAAATTTATCTAAATCATAACCTAAAATATCAAATAGTTTAAAAGTATCTATTTTTATAAATTTAAAATCTGAAGAAAGAATATCTCCTTTTTCAACAACAGTATTAAATAAAAGAGTCTCATTTACATTAGAAAAATTAAATACATAAATATCATTATTTCTTGTAATAGTGCCTATAACTTTTTTATTATTTGACAAATCATATAAAGAAAAATCAATTTGACCAGCAACTTCATCAATTTGACCATAAAAATTGATTATTCCATATACTTTTTTACCTAAAAAATCTTTTAGAGGTAAATCTAGCAATCTTACATTTTTTATGTTAGTTTTAATTGTTCCTTTTTTAATATTACCAATAACACTGCCAAGTTCTTTACCGTTTACTATTATCCTTTTCTCGTAACTTCCATCTTTAGAAACCACAAGATCAACTTTCTTGTTTTCTCCATATATACAACACCCTATATAATTATCTTTTTCATTTTTTGTTATATTAAAATCAAAATTACCATTTCCTAAATTAAAAATAGATAAATTTTTAATACTTAAATTAATTTTTTCAACATTATCTTTTAGGATAATTTTTGAATTAACATCCCCAATTACATTTTTATTTATTTTTGATAAAGATAAATAAGACTCTATGTTAAAATTTTTATTTTTTAAATAAAATTTAAAATTACCGGACGCTCCTGATATATTTAAACTTACAATATCAGAATTTTTAGAAATAACTCCTTCAAAAGATCTAAAGTTTAACCCTTTATACTTTAACTTTGTAACTTTAATATTTTGATACAAGTTTAAATCTGAATCAAAAGTTCCGTCAAAAATAATATCTGCAACAATTTTATTTTTTGAAATTATAGTTGTTAAAGTGTTAAACTCTTTCTCATTTTTTCGTTCTAGCTTAGAATTAATATCAAAAATAAACCCATTTATATCTAAAGCAGCAATAAAGTTAATATCACCCTTATCGAACTTTAAAGAAATATTTTTGAAATTTACGTTTTCATATTTATTTTTCAACAAAATTTCATCTACTGAAATATCAAAATTAAAACTACCTGAATCAATGTGTAAAGGTTTATTAATACTCTTACCTTTTATTGTAGAGTTCTCTTTATTTAACATAATCTCTACATTTGATACTTTAACTTTTCTAATAGCTTTTATTGGGGTTTTAATGTTACAGATAAGCTTAATAGGTCGAAAATCAAAAGAAATTTTTTTAACTAAAAAGGTATCTTTTACTTTTAAATTAGTAAAAGTTAATGAAATTGGTGAAATATAAAATTTTTCAAAGTCTATTTCTTTTTCTACTTTAGATGATAAGTATTTTTTTATACTGGGAGCAAATAAAGGTGCTCTTAGAAAATAAACAATAACAATGATAATTAAAAGAATGATTATATATTTTGTATATTTAAAAAGAGTCATACTTACATACCTTAACTTATAACTAAAAATCTATTTTATAGGTATACCTGTTAACCTAGTAAGACTTTTAAATTCTTTTATCAATTTTAATGTTATTTCACCTGGTTTACCAGCTGCAATTTGTCTTGAATCTACATTCACTACAGGCATAACTTCAGCAGCAGTACCTGTCAAAAAACATTCGTCTGCAGTGTAAACATCATAAAGAGTAATACGCTCTTGTTTGACAGGGATTTTTAACTTGTTTTTTGCAAGCTCTATAATTGCCTCTCTACTAATTCCTATTAATGCACCTTCTGAACTTGGAGGGGTTAACAGATTATCATTTTTTACAATAAAAATATTGTCCCCTGTACATTCAGCAATATAACCTTGTGAATTTAACATTATAGCTTCCACGGCACCGCTTCTTGTAGCCTGCATTTTTGCTAAAATATTATTTAAATAATTTAATGATTTTATATTTGGACTTAGAGAGTCTTGCGTTACTCTTCTTGTAGCCACTGTAACAACTTCAATGCCTTTTTCATATAGTTCTTTTGGATACAAAGAAATGTTATCAGTTACTATAATTATAGAAGGTAAGGTGGTACACTTGTTAGGGTCCAGCCCCAAATCACCACAACCTCTTGTAATAATAAGTCTAATATAAGCGTCAGAAAGTTTGTTTACTAAAAGAGTTTTAATAACAGCTTTCTCCATTTCTTTTTGTGTTATAGGAATAGTCAAATTAATGGCTTTTGCAGATGACCATAATCTTTCAAGGTGCTCTTTAAGTCTAAAAACTCTATTATTGTAAGCCCTTATACCTTCAAAAATTCCATCTCCATATAATAAACCGTGGTCAAAAACTGAAATTTTAGCCTCTTCTTTTTTTACAAATTCTCCATCAAGATAAACTTTCATCTTAAAACTCCCCTATTGGTTTCTCTAGAAACCCTATAACGAATGTCTTCTTTTACAGTTTTACGCTATACCATTCTTCCATCAATTATATTTATAACTCTATCAGTCCTACAAGCAAGTTCTTGATTATGCGTTACTAAAACAAGAGTTGCCTGTGAATTTTTAGAAAAATCAAAAAGTAAATTTTCTATTTCTACACCTATGGTTCTATCTAAATTCCCTGTGGGCTCATCAGCGAAAATTATTTTTGGATTATTTATTAAAGCTCTTGCTAAAGCTGTCCTCTGTTGCTGTCCACCAGAAAGTTCATTTGGCAAACAATTCACTTTAGAAGTTAATCCAACTTGGTCTAGAATCTCTAATGCTCTTTTTTCCTTATTTACTTTATCTTTCCATACAGGAATTAAAATATTTTCCAAAACTGTAAAATCTGGTAAAAGATAATGAAACTGAAAAATAAAACCTATATTTTTTCTTCTCATATCGCACAGGTCATTATCATCCATTAAAGAACAGTCAATATCATTTATAAATACTTTGCCCGATGTAGGACTATCCATTAAGCCTACTATATGTATCAATGTACTTTTACCAGCGCCAGAAGGCCCTATTAAAGCTACCTTTTCTCCTGAAGATATATTTAAATTAATATCTTTTAATACTTTTAGAGTAGGTCCTTTTTCTTGTATATAATCTTTGTTTAAATTCTTAATCTGTATGTTCATTATTTTACTATCCAAATCTTATAGCTTCTAGAGGATCTAATTTAGAGACCCTGTATGAAGGATAAATACCTGCCAAAACAGTTATCATAAATGCGCTTAAAGCAACAAATATTACATCTTGCCACATCACGCATACTGGTAACTTATCTACATAATAAACCGCTTTAGGAAGATTAAATATGTTCAAATACTTTAAAGAAAAACTTATACCCAGACCAAAAATAATACCCAAAAATGTACCTATTAAACCTACAGTAATACCTTCGTAAAAAAAAATTTTTGAAATAGAAAACTTACAAAAACCAACAGCAGACATTATTCCTATTTCTTTAGCCTTTTGCACACTCAAAAGCAAAAGATTAGAAACTATATTAAATGCTGCCACTAAAATTATAAGTCCTAAAATTAAAAACATCATTATTTTTTCTAATCTTAAAGCATAAAAAAGATTTTTGTTCATATCTATCCAAGATTTAGCTCTATAAGGATATGTTAAACTTTTTTGTATTAATGACGTTACTTGATCAGTTTTATCTAAACTTTTTATATGGACATCTAACCCTGTAACAGCATTCTCTATATCAAACAAATCTTGCCCCTCTTGTAAGTCTATAAAACCTAAAGAAGAATCAAAGTCGTAAATACCAGATTTAATAACTCCAGCTACTTTAAACTTGTACATTTTTGGCAAACTTGTAAAACTCTCCGGGAACATTAAAACGACATCATCTCCAGAACTCACAAAAATATTTCGTGCAAGTTCCTGACCTACTATTATTGAACGTTTTCCTATTGTACTAGAATTAAAATGTACATCTGAAGACACTATTTGCTTTGATAACCCAAGAATACTATCTTCTTGCTTATAGTCTATAGCTTTTACTATTATACCTGAATAAGAAGCATTTTGCCCTCTAATAACGCCTTGTTTGTATATAAAAGGCAACACACTTGTAACAAACTTATTCTTTTTTACTATATTTTCAATACTTTTATAATTTTTAAAAATATCACCATCTACTCTACTAACAACTATATGAGGTTGAATACCTAAAATCTTATCTTTAATATCCCTTTGAAATCCACTCATAACTGCTAAAGTTATAACCAAAGCTGCAACTCCAAGAGAAGTACCACCAATAGCAATTAGAGTAGTAGTAAAAGAAAACAAACTCTTTTTTCTTGCTTTCAAGTATCTTAACGCTATAAAAAGTTCTACAGGTATTACACTCATAAAGATTATTCAGGCCTCATTGCAGGAAACGTTATTACTTCTCTGATTGATTCTAGGCCTGTTAAAACCATAACAAGCCTATCTATTCCTATACCAAGCCCACCGGTAGGAGGAAGCCCTTGCTCCAAAGCAAAAATAAAATCATTGTCATAAGGCATAACTTCATCATCACCTTTCTTTTTTGCTTCCATCTGCTGAACAAATCTCACTTTTTGAAGCTCTGGATCATTGAGTTCAGAATAAGCATTTCCTATTTCCATACCATTTATGTAAAGTTCAAACCTTTCAGCTATTTCAGGTTGATCAAATTTTACTTTTGAAAGAGGAGAATAAACTGCAGGATAATCTGTAACAAAAGTAGGAGTATTTAAATTAGGAATAACTTTTTGATCAAAAACTTCATCTAATATTTTTTTATCTATAACATCTTTAGGAAGATCAAGGTTTAAATGTTTTACTTGTTCAAACATCTTTCCACTTTCAACATATGGAAGTAAATCTAGTCCTGTATATTCCTTTATCAAGTCAAACATTTTTGCTCTTCTAAAGTTTAAATTGATCTTAGAGTCAATTTTTTCAGCTGCTGTTTTAATTAAGGCTTCTGTCAAGTCCATCATGTCATTATAATCTGCATAGGCTTGATAAAGTTCCATCATGGTAAATTCTGGATTATGATTTTTATCTATCCCTTCATTTCTAAAATTCCTGCCCATTTCAAAAACTCTATCCATTCCTCCAACAACCAAACGTTTTAAAAAAAGTTCAGGTGCTATTCTTAAAAAAAGATCTATATCTAAAGCATTATGGTGGGTTACAAAAGGTTTTGCATTGGCTCCTCCAGCAAGAGATTGAAGAATAGGAGTTTGGACCTCTATAAAGCCTAAATCCTCTAATTTATGCCTTATAGCCGATATTATAAGACCTCTCTTTACAAATATCTCTTTTACATCCATATTTGCAATTAAATCAAGATATCTTTGTCTATACCTTGTTTCTGTATCTTTAAGGCCATGCCATTTTTCTGGAAGGGGTCTAAACGCCTTAGTAAGCATTGTCCACTTTTTAACCATTATACTAAGTTCATTGGTTTTAGTTCTAAAAGGAGTTCCCTCCACCGCAATAAAATCAGATAAGTCCACCATATCTTTAAATAACTTGTATTCCTCTTGACCTACTTGATCAGACCTAATATATATCTGAATTTTAGCATGACCATCTCTGATATCTAAAAAAGCTGCCTTACCCATATTTCTGTAAGTCATTACTCTTCCAGCAGCTTTAACGTTAACATCTGAAACTTGACCTGTTTGTAAAGAAGAAAACTCCTTTTGTAAATCTAAATTATTTTTATCTAAAACATATTTTGCTGGGTAAGGGTTTATCCCAACTTTAACAAGATCTTTTGCTTTCTGCTTTCTTTGTTCTATTATTTGTTCAATAGGAGGCATTTGTTGAAGTTGTTCTTTTTTTTCCATTTGAAATGTTTTCCTTAAGCTAAAAAATTTGTTATTATTTCTATTTAAAAACAGTAAATAACGATTCTTGATTTTACCATTTTTTATAAATACGGTCAAAAAGTATAAATATAAAATAAAGACAATAATTTCTCTAAACCCTATGCATATAATGTTGTAAATTTTTTGACAAATTAAGGTAAGAACCGCAGGGTTTATTGTATATAAATACAAGTTTTTAACGCAGCAGTGCCAAAAGGGCACACTAAAAATATACTCATGTAACTCCAACAAGCCTCAAGGACACTAAAATATCTGTTGGGAAAATCATTATGATTTGCGGACGTATAGGTTCTGGAAAACTACTTACGCAAAAAAACTGATGTCATAAAATTTGTATCTCAACTTCTCACAGGACGAATTGATGCTTTATGTTTTTGGTAAAGATTATTATCAAGAACAGCCAAAGTTGTATGAAAAACATTGTAATAAAATTACAGAATACACTCAAAAAAAAAGCGGCAAAGTTGGCTTTATTAGGTATAAATGTGATTATCGAGAATAGTTTTTGGTCGAAGATAGAACGAAAAGAATATAAAGCATTTTATGGATCAAAAGGTATTCCGTCTGAATTACATTATATTGATACACCACAGGAACAACGAACAAAAAATATCAAAAAGAGGAACAAAGAAATTGCAAATGGCTTGAATTTCTTTCTTGTGCAAGAAGAAAGTGACATCAATCATTTTTTTGAAGAACCTAGCAAGAAAGAGGCTGATGTTTGGGTAAAATGGCTATGCTAATCGATCTAACCAAAACTAATTTTTTATTAGTAAGTCCTCATAAAATTGACAAGTTAAGCAGTAATAGTCAAATTAATTCTGATGGCATTATTTCTGTTATAACAGAAGTTCCTGGAGATTGTTTTATGTCTTCTATAGATTTTGCAAGATTTAATATATTATCTTTTTTGCCTTTAATTATTATATGTTTTCTAAAAAAATTATTTACTTTAACAATATATGCTGGCACTGGCCCTAAAAAAGTTAAATCTAATTTATACTTTTCATTTAAATCTTTAAATAAGTAAAACAGTTTTTGAGAATCCTCATCTACCTTTTTCTCGCTTTTATTTTTAATAGAGATCTTTGCAATGTAACAATATGGAGGATAATTTAATTTCCTTCTTTGCTCTATTTCTGTATTATAAAAAGATATATAATCATTTTTTTTTGCATATTCTATTGCATAATGAGAACCATGATTTGTTTGCACTATAACACTACCTTTTATATCACCTCTCCCACTACGTCCAGAAACTTGTGTTATAAGTTGAAATGTTTTTTCTACAGACTTAAACCCTGGTAAATATAAAGATGTATCTGCATCTACAATACAAACTAAACTCACCTTAGGAAAGTCAAATCCTTTTGCAATCATCTGCGTGCCAATCAACATATCAAACTCTAAATTTTTTATCCCGTTATAAGCTATTTCATAGTTTTTTTTTGATGTAGCTGTATCCCCATCAAGCCTAAAAATTTTTGCTGTAGGGAAAAGTTTTTTTAACTCATCTTCAACTTTTTGAGTGCCAGTTCCAAACACCATTATATCTTTACTTTTACATGTAGGACACGTTACTGGCAAACTTTTAGTTTCTCCACAATAATGACATCTTAAAATATCAGGATTTTTATGAAAGACCATGGATATGGAACATTTAGAACATTGATAAACATTGCCACATTTTCTACACATTATAGTAGAAGAATAGCCTCTGCGATTCAAAAAGATCATTGCTTGTTCTTTTTTAGCAATTGTATTTGATATTGCTTGGACAGTTTCAGAAATAAATAAACTGGATTTAAATCTATTGTTTAAAGGCACAATTTTTAACTCTGGAAAACTTTTATTACCTATACGTTCTTTCATTTCTATCAAAGTAATTTTATTTTCTAGAGCATCTTTATAGGTTTCCAAAGACGGCGTAGCTGAACCAAATATTACTACACCATTATTATAGTTAGCTCTCCATTTGGCTACTTCTCTAGCATCATAAGATGGTTTTTGTTCTTGTTTATATGTATGTTCGTGCTCTTCATCAACAATGATAAGTCCTAAATTTTTAAAGGGAGCAAAAATTGCAGACCTTGCTCCAATCATAATTTTTATTTCAGCGTTTTGCGCTTTTAAAAATAGTTGATATTTTACAGTATTACTAATATTACTATGCCAAACACCTAAAATTTCCCCAAATCTTTGCGCCATAATATTAACAAATTGAGTTGTAAGAGAAATTTCTGGTATAAGCATTATGGCACTTTTCCCTATTTCTAAAACTTTTTCTATAGATTTTATATATACTTCTGTTTTTCCAGAAGCTGTCACTCCATGAATTAAAAAACAAGAATTTATATTTTTTTCTAGTGAAGAGTTTATTAAAGATACTGCATTTGCTTGCCAAGAATTTAAAACATGTTCTTCTTTAACGTCTTTCTTTCGTAAATTTTTAGATTTTAACATTCTTTTCGGAACTTTCATGGAGATAGGAACAGCAGATGCTAACGCTTCGCCAAACGAACAGACATAATTATTTGCAATATAATTGCTTAACATAATAGTTTCTTGTGTAATAAGAGAGACGTCATCTACAACATCAACAATTTTTTTAAGCTTTAATTTTGATGTATCTTCTAAATTTATATCTTTTAAATCAATTACATATCCAATCAAAATTCTATTTGCGAAAGGAACTTTTATCCTTTTTCCGAGAAAACTTTGAGAGTTTATATTTTCTAAAGGTAAATAATAAAAAGTTTTATTTAAAGGTATGGGAAGAGCGACTTCTAAAACAATCATATTTCACCAGTATTTAAAAAATGCATTACTTTTTTCATATCTTCCCAAACAAACTTTTTTAAACTAGAGTTGCGAAGCAATGCTGAAGGATGATATGTGGGCACAAGTTTAACGCCATTATATTCTTGAATTGTACCCCTTATTCTGCTTATAGGTTCTTCTCTATTTAAAAGACCTTTGGTAGAAGACGCCCCTAAAGTAACAATAATCTTAGGTTGTATAATATTTATTTGCATATCTAAATATTTTTTGCAAACTTGCATTTCTAAAGGTGTTGGAGGTCTATCATTTTCCCGTTTTTCTGGGTTTGAAGGATCTATCATAGGATGACATTTAACAATATTTGCTATATATACAGTATCCCTGGTTTTACCCATAGCCTCAATAATTTTAGTTAAAAGTTGACCTGCTCTTCCGATAAATGGTTCCCCTTTATGATCTTCATCATATCCTGGTCCCTCTCCAATAAACATCAAGTCTGCATTTGCAAAACCATGTCCAAAAACAGCTTTCAACCGTGTTGTCCCTAAAGAGCACTCCTTACAATTATCTACTTGCTTTCTTAAAGATTCCAACTGTTCTTTAGATGTTAGAGGTTTTTTAGTAAAAATTTTCTGTTGTTTTTCTGGAATCGTTTTATTGCTAGGTTTTTGACTAGTTTTATAAATTTCTGTTTCACCCCAATTATCATAATCTTCAAGAGTTGACTTTGCAAGATTTAATATTTTTAAATACTCTGATTGTTTCATTGATAATTTTCTCAGCTATAATATTTTTACTTCTATTTTTTATTTCTAAAATACTATTTGAAGTAATTATACTTACAGTACTATTTTTAGAATTAAAAGTGCCTATACCATTAGCTACAATTAAATCCAACTTTTTATTTTTTAACTTTAGTAAAGCATTTTTTATTAAATCTTTTGTTTCTAAGGCAAAACCTACAACAACTTGGTTATGCTTATTTTCCCCACAATATTTTATTATATCAGGGTTTTGTTTAAGTTTTATTGTCATCACAGAAGTCGTACAGTTTTTTTTTATTTTATGTTTACTTATTTTTGTAGGCCTATAATCTGCAACTGCTGCCGCATTTATAACAATATCTGCTTTTTTAAAGTTAAGTTGTGCAGCTTTAAACATGTCTAAAGCTGTTATAACATCTATAATCTTTACGTATTTTGGCAATACTTTTGCCGGACCAGAAATAAATATAACATCATAACCTTTTTTAACTGCAGCTTCTGCTAAAGCACTGCCCATTTGTCCAGAAGATTCATTACTTATATATCTTACAGGATCAATGTGCTCTTTGGTTGGGCCAGATAGAATAAGAAACGTAATTTTTTTACTCATTAATCAACATTTCCTCAACACTAGAAACTATGACCTCTACCTTAGCAAGACGACCATTGCCACAATCTCCACAAGCAAGTTCTCCACTTTCTGGCATAATAAAATTGTATCCATAACTTTTCAAAGTTTCAATATTATTGCAAACTGCCTTATGATTAAACATATTACAATTCATAGCTGGACATATTAAAATCTTTGCATTAGTAGCAAGAACTATACTAGAAAGCAAATCCTCGGCTCTGCCAACAGCAAGTCTTGCAATTACATCTGCAGTGGCTGGCGCTATAACAATAATGTCTGCTTTCTTTGATAAAGAAATATGGTTAACATCATAATTTTCAACCTCTTCAAAGAGATCCTGATGGACCTTATTCCCTGACAAAGTTTGTAAAGTAAGTGGCGTTATAAAGTTAGATCCATTCTTTGTTAAAATGCATTCTACATTAGCTTTTAATTTCACAAGCTGTCTTATAATATCACAAGATTTATAGGCTGCAATACCACCACAAATCCCCAAGATAATATTTTTATTTTTTAAAGACATTTTTAATTTTCTTTTATTTTTTTGCGTAACTCTTCAATTTTCTCTAAAGTTGCTACACCAGTTATAACATCATTTAAAGTTTTGTTAATCAGCTCTGTTTGAGGCAATTTCTTAAACTCTTCGTTATATTTATTTACTAAAATCCAATTTAATGCCATTTTAACTATTTCGTATCTTCCGAGACTAGATGATGAAACTGCCTCTCTTAATTGAGTATCTGTTAATTGCGCCATTCTTTTTGTTCCCCTTTTATTAAAGGTCTGTCTAAAGACCATAAATTAATCAAAATATTTTTGATTTTTTAGTATTTTATATTTTAACGATTTTATAATAGTCTTCACAGAGTCTATAGCTTTTTCTAGATTATCATTTACAACAAGGTACTCATACTTTTTTAAGTATTGTATTTCTTTTTTGGCATTATTAAAACGCACATTTATTGTTTCCATGCAATCTTTATTTCTTAAAATTAGACGCTTCTTTAAAACATTAATACTTTTAGTCATAACAAAAATCATGCAAGCATGCGGATATTGTTTTTTTATTTTTAGTCCGCCTTGAACATCAATTTCTAAAAGAACATTTTTTCCAAAATTTAATATCTTATCCACAAGTTCTGTTGAAGTACCATAATAATTATTGTGTACTTTAGCATATTCAACAAACTTTTTTTCTTTAATCATTTGTTTAAATTCAGTCTCTTGTACAAAAAAGTATTCTCTAGAATTTTTCTCCCCACTACGTGGGAATCTAGTTGTATAAGATACAGAACGCACTATATTTTTGTCGCTTTTTACAATAGCATCGCATATAGTTGTTTTACCTGCTCCTGAAGGAGCAGAAATTACAATAATATTGCCTATCATATCAAAATTTATCCTCAATTATTAAATAAACCATTTAAAATATGTAAACTACTGTAACATTCTACATATTTTAAAAGTTTTTTGCACGCAATAGCGTGTAAATGACTACCATAAGATTTTGTGATTTATGTGTTTAGCACCTAACTTGACCGGTTTTTGAGGAAATTAGAAATGAACCATCTCCTTTATTGTTCATTTTTGATACAATAACGTAAATGAAAAACAATATAAACTACATATTGCAAAAATCTATAAATTCTCATAATTTAGATGAGAAAGAAATACTACTTCTATTAAAAACCAAGAGTATCAAAAAACTTACTTCTTCTGCAGATATGATAAGAAAGAAATATTTAGGAGATGAAGTACATTTAAGAGCATTAATAGAATTTTCAAATTATTGCAAACAAAATTGTCTTTACTGTGGACTACAAAAAACTAACTTAAAATTAGATAGATATCGTATAAAAGAACAGGATATAATCAATTTAGCAAAGCAAGCTAAAAATTATGGATATAAAACTGTAGTTTTACAGTCTGGAGAAGACCCCTATTATACTATAAAAAAAATGGTATACATAATATCTGAAATAAAAAAGTTAGACCTTGCAATAACTTTAAGTATTGGTGAAAAAACTTTTAATGAGTATAAATCATATAGGCAAGCAGGTGCTGATAGATATTTGCTTAGAATAGAAACTACAGACGAAAAGCTTTACAATAAACTTAACCCTGGTATGAATTTAAAAAATAGAATGCAGTGTCTTGAAAATATTAAAAAATCTGGGTTTGAAGTAGGGTCTGGAATAATGGTTGGACTTCCAGGGCAAACACTTGAAAGTATTGCAAAAGATATTATATATTTAAAGTCTATACCAGTAGCTATGGCAGGCATAGGTCCTTTTATTTATAACCCAGATACGTCCATATCACATCTTGAAAAAATAAACAAGAATAATCATTTTGATTTATCTCTTAAAGTGATGGCTATTTTGCGTTTAATCATGCCAGACATTAATATACCAGCTACAACTGCTATGGAAACTTTAAACCACAATGGAAGACTTATAGCTTTGCAAAGTGGTGCAAATGTAGTTATGCCAAACGCTACAGAAACTATTTACAGAAAAAAGTATGAAATATATCCAGGAAAAATCTGTTTAAATGATTCTCCTGAACATTGTAGAACTTGTATAGAAAGCAAAATCAAATCTATAGGTAGGTTTATCTCTAAAAGCAAAGGATTTCACAATTCTAATGTTGCAATATAGTTTGGGGCGTCTCTAAAAACCTTCAGTTAAATTACGGAGATTTCAGTATGAAAAAAATTTTAGTTGGTTTAAGTGGCGGCGTGGACTCTGCTGTTGCTGCTTACTTATTAAAAAAGCAAGGTTTTGATATAACAGGAGCTATGATGTCTATTTGGGATAATTCTTATCCAAAACCTAAAAATAAAAGGATTGATGCTTGCCTTGGTCCAGAAGAGGAAGATATTGAATCTGTAAAAAAAATTGCAGATTTTCTAGAAATACCCTTGTATATATTAGATTGTAGAGAAGAATATAAAAAAGTTGTTATAGAAAATTTTAGAAATGAGTATAAACAAGGACGTACTCCAAATCCTTGTATATGGTGCAATACTTACATAAAGTTTGGAGTTTTACCAACCGCAGCAAAAAAGAATGGTCTTATCTTTGACAAGTTTGCTACAGGTCATTATGCAAACATAAAATTTGACAATTCTACAAATATGTATCACCTCTGTAGAGCATTTGACGAAACTAAAGATCAGACTTACTTTTTGTATAGATTAAATCAAAAAATTCTATCTGAAACAATATTCCCACTAGGAGAACTAAAAAAAGAAGATGTAAGAGATATTGCAAAAGAGATTGGGCTTTCTGTAGCGCAAAAACCGGACAGTCAAGATTTTTATTGCGGAGATTATAATGATATACTGCAATTTCCTGTAAGTTCTGGAGATATTATAAACAAAAACGGAGAAGTGCTTGGTAAACAGAACGGGATTTGGAACTACACTATAGGTAAACGTAAAGGACTAGGTTTATCTGGCGGAACAAAAGAACCTCTGTATGTAATAAATATCTTAGCCAAGCAAAATGCTATAGTAGTTGGTACTAAAAAAGACTTATATTCAAAGTCTTTAGTTGTCACAAAAGTTTGTTGGGGATCCATATTAGCACCTACAGAAACAATGCAAGCAACTGTAAAAATTAGACAACAACATAAGCCTGCAAAAGCTAACATTACTCCTATTGACAACGTTTCTGCCAAAATTGAGTTTGAAGAAGAGCAAATGTCTGTCACATCTGGACAAAGCACAGTCTTTTATAAAGACGATATAGTTTTAGGTGGTGGTATTATTTGTTGATCTAATTTTCGAAGATTTCATTATATGTAAACTATTATTAAGGTTTTTTATAGAGACTCATTAATCATAATATCTTTAAGATCTACTATATTTGATGGAATTTCAAGAATAGAAAATGAATTTTTTACTGGAAGTATGATTCTGAAAGGTCTAATATTTTTAACAATTTTAACAACTTTATTTTCTTTATCTAAAAAAATTATATCCAAATTAAATCTCATAAAAAAAGTGTGTATTGATTTACAATTTTTAAACAATAATGCATAATTTGCATCTTTTTTAAACATAAAACCTAAAAATTTACTAAAAAATGTTTTTGCAACTTTTATTTCAATATTAATTTCCATTCTTTTATGATATAATCCCCTGATGAAGAAAAACATTATATTTTTATCATTTTTCTTACTTATAATTTTGAGCGGAGTTTTTTATATATTAACTAATTTACTCTCAAAAAACAAGGCAAAAGAATTAGAGTTTTTAGCCACTGAAAGAGTAAAAGCACAAATAACTATATTACTACCTTATTTTAACAAATCACTCGAAACTTCAGATGATATAAATCTTCTTACAAACATTGAAAATCTTTCAAAATCACAAAATATTTCATCTTGTTTTATCCTAGATTCAAAAAACAAAGTGCTTATTCATAACAATACGAACCAGTGGAATGTGGAAAAAAATTCCCAAATTTATACCATAGCTACAACACATAAAACATATACTGTTCAAAAAACAAGCAATCCAGAAATTCTATTAATATCACATCCATTGGCTTTCAATCATACATTATGTTGTATTGTTTCTATAAAAAAAACCTTAGAAAATGCAAACTATTGGCAAATAAAATATTTTACCATAGCAATAAGCAGTACTATCTTAATACTTACGTTATTCTATTTTCTTGCAAAGCTAATAATACTTTTGCCATTTAACAGGATAAAAAAATCTTTAGAACGCCAGTATTTAAAAAATCATACCGATAATGATTATAATGAAATTACAGATATTTTTATAAAGCAAAAAGATAAAGAATCACAAAAAATACAAAGGCTTTTACAAGAAAACCAAAGTTTAAATAAAATTATTGAATATGTCCAAAATGAGCATAAACAAAATAATCTAGCTTTAATAATCTTAAACTCATTTAAACAAATTGTGTATGCCTATGATGACACTAAGATCTTCTTAAAAGAAAACTTTAAAATAAATAATCATATTTTTGAAAGCTCAACAAATATAACTCTTATAAATATGGTTTCTTTTTTAAACCAAAATTTAAATGATAAAGTTATAGAGCATTTCCAAAATTTTACAGTCATAGCTCAAACTATTAAGGATAACCATACACTTTTTGGAATTATCATAAAAATTACAAATATTTTATAGAAAAAGGTAATGATTTGAAAATAATGACCTTGTTAAAAACTGTTAAAAATTTTACCATTTATAGTTTATTAATTCTGTACGTATTTATTTCGTTTTCTTTTGCAAGCGAAATGACGGATTTAATAAATGTTACAAAATACCACAAGCTAGGTTTTAAAGGGCAGGGCGTTAAATATATTGTTCTTGATGGTGACTTTAGCGGATGGTGTAATTTAAGAGCCCAAGGTGTTAATATTCAGAGTGACGGCAATGTATCTGATAGTGATACTGGGGGGGGGGCATGGCACTTCTATGGCTGCAGCTTTTTACGAAATAGCACCTGAAGCTGAAATTTATATATCAAACAATGGATACGCTCCCGGCCCTCTGTCCGTGCTATTCATAAATTGGTTACAAACGGAAGGCATTACTCTAGTTTCCCAATCACGAGATGAGAACAGCTATTACCCTGGGAACTCCTTTTTAGAACCACTTACAGATCTTGAGGACTGCGTAAATGCGGGTATAACAGTTTGTACAATAGCTGGAAACAACGCTCAAAGGACCGTAGGATTTCATTTAACAAAAGAATCTGGCAGCAATAGAATGTTGTTCCCGAATGGAACGAATCATTTAGATTTTACTTCTTCACGAAAAGATACTTCATTCCGTATAGATTTTGTAAGATCAGGCAGCCAAAGAATTCACTCAGTATATACTTGTACAATCACTAATACGCGCACTGGAACGATAGTAACAAGTAATACGATCGTGAGGACACATTATGGTGGTGACTTACTTAGAGATACAAAAGAAGTAGGAGATAAGTATAAGTTGGAAATAACACAAGTTACCGATACAAGTGACTCCTTAGATGTTTTGATGCTAGTATCTTCTTCAGCATTTAGTTTTCCTTTTCCAGACATAAATGAAGATTATATGAAGTACAGCGCAAATAGAATAGGTCTATCTACAAAAATAATTGAAGTAGGAGCAATATTAGTTTCAGATTATAATAAAAGGGACGTGGTATCAAGTGTAAGTGGATGGGGACCTATACCAGAAGATGTTGGTGATTTAGGGAATGTAGTAGTACCTTATACAA
>JAISYS010000005.1 GCA_031269735.1 Candidatus Endomicrobiellum cubanum
AGCTTCAGGAGAAAGTAGAATTAATGATATTATTTGAAGGAAGGATATTGAAAATAGCATAACTAAACAAAGAAAAAGAGCCATATAAGGAAGAGTAATTTAAATCATTATAAATGGTAATAGAATTAGAAGAACAGATGATGGAGTCTTTAAGAGGAACATTGGAATCACCAAATGAAACAGAAGAAGAAGCAAAAGGGAAGTCAACAGAGCCGTAGATGTTGTTGTATGTCATAGTAGAATGAATAAAAAGAGAGTTATTAGAAGAGGTATTAAAGTTAGAAGAAAGCCAAGGGGAAGAATAAGTATTTATTTGATTAATTAAAGGTCAAGTCATATAAAAGTAAAGAAGATTAAGTTCAATAAGAAAATAGATAGAGCTTTCAAATTTATTTGAAAGCTCTATCTATTTTTAAAACTAAAGCCTAAATATGTCTGTCTAATCTGTTACTATTAATACTCAGGCATTGGAGGCATTCCTGCTCCGCCCATCATAGGGGATTTTGGAGATTTTTCAGGAATATCGGTTACCAATGTTTCTGTAGTAAGAACCAGTCCTGCAATTGAAGCAGCATTTTCTAAAGCTGTTCTTGTAACTTTAGCTGGATCAACAATACCAGCTTTTATCATATCCACATACTCATTGTTATCAGCATTATAACCATAAGAAGCATCTTTAGAACTTTTAATTTTATCTACTATTACAGAAGCTTCAAGTCCAGCGTTTTCTACTATCATTCTTATTGGCCCCTCAAGAGCTTTAAGGACAATGTCTATGCCTGTTTTTTCGTCAGCATCTTGAGTTTGCACTTTTTCCAAAATTGATTGAGCTTTAAGTAAAGCTACTCCACCGCCTGAAACTATACCTTCTTCTACGCCTGCTCTTGTTGCGTTTAAAGCATCTTCAACTTTGAATTTTTTTGTTTTCATTGCCGCTTCAGTTGCAGCGCCAACATTTATAACTGCTACTCCTCCAACTAATTTTGCAAGTCTTTCTTGGAGTTTTTCTTTATCATAATCTGATTTTGTGTCTTCAATTTGTTTAC
Organism: Candidatus Endomicrobiellum cubanum; assembly: GCA_031269735.1. GTDB lineage: Bacteria > Elusimicrobiota > Endomicrobiia > Endomicrobiales > Endomicrobiaceae > Endomicrobiellum > Endomicrobiellum cubanum. The sequence continues at coordinate 1,047 of JAISYS010000005.1, forward strand.
GAATTTGAGCTATTCTTGATTCGATTTCTTTTTTAGCGCCAAGTCCAGAAACGATTGTGGTGTTCTCTTTATCTACAACTACTCTCTTAGCTTGACCTAAAAGTTCCAAAGTCGCACTATCTAATTTTAAGCCCATTTCTTCAGTAATAACTGAACCGCCAGTAAGAATTGCTATATCTTGAAGCATTTCTTTTCTTCTATCTCCAAAACCAGGAGCTTTTACTGCTATAACTTTCAGTGTGCCACGAATCTTGTTTAGTACTAAAGTTGCAAGAGCCTCGCCCTCAATATCTTCTGCTATAATTAAGAAAGGTTTTCCTGTTTGAACAACTTTCTCTAAAAGAGGAAGGATTTCTTGCATAGAGCTGATTTTTTTATCGGTAATTATTATATAAGGATCTTCCAAAATGCCCTGCATTCTTTCTGTGTCTGTTACAAAATAAGGTGAATTGTATCCTCTATCAAATTGCATACCTTCTACAACGTCAAGAGTTGTTTCTGAAGATTTTCCTTCTTCAACTGTTATAACGCCATCTTTGCCAACTTTTTCCATTGCGTCTGCAATTAAATTTCCGATTTCTTTATCACTTGCAGATATTGAAGCTATTTGAGCAATTTCTTCTTTGTTTTTAACTTGTTTTGCATTTTTTTTAATTTCTTCTATAACTAAAGAAACAGCCTTGTCTATCCCTCTTTTTATATGATTTGCATTAGCTCCAGCGGTAATATTTTTTAATCCCTCATTAATTAAAGATTGAGCTAAAACTGTAGCTGTTGTTGTACCATCACCAGCAATGTCATTTGTTTTTGAAGCAACTTCTTTTACAAGCTGAGCACCCATATTTTCAAAAGGATCTTCTAATTCTATTTCTTTTGCAATTGTTACCCCGTCATTTGTAACTGTAGGGGAACCAAATTTCTTGTCTAAAACTACATATCTGCCTTTAGGTCCAAGTGTAACTTTTACAGCATTTGCAAGTTTGTCAACACCATTTTTCATAGCTTTACGAGCTTCATCATTGTAAATTAACTGTTTTGCCATATACTTACTCTCCTATATTATTTATTGTATTAGCCAAGTATTCCCAAAATATCATCTTGAGACATTATAAGATGTACTACATCGTTAAGCTTTACTTCTGTTCCAGAATATTTGCCAAAAAGAACTTTATCTCCAACTTTTACATCTAAAGCAACCACTTTGCCATCATCGGTCTTTCTTCCTGTGCCTATAGCTATAACTTCACCCTCTTGAGGTTTTTCTTTTGCAGTGTCAGGAATAATAATGCCGCCCTTCTTTACTTCTTTGGCTTCTGTTGGTTTAACTAAAACTTTGTCGCCTAATGGTTTAAACATCTTACTTCCTCCTTTATTTAGTTTGTACTTTTCTTTTTTAGCACTAATGCTGTGCGACTGCTATTATATGACAAAAAAAAGTTTTTGTCAATACATAAACTTTAAAAATTTGATTTTTAGGATTATTTTAGAGAGATTTTTAAATATAAGAGTCTCTTATTCCATCATCTATATCTTTAAAAAACTTATCTAAGATCTTTAAACTTGCATTATCCAGCCTTGCTCTGCTTTTTTCTATCAAATTATATCCTATCTCTTTAACTTCTGGACTTGCAAAATCTTCAAGATATTCTTTTAATGTAACTAAAGCATTAATATCGCACATATTTTTTATTTGTCCAGGTTTAGCCAGATTCATAAAATTTTCACCTGTTCTGTTTTTACGATAACAAGCCGCACAAAAACTTGGTACGTAACCTTGAGCCAATAAAGATTTTATTATTTCATCTAAAGTTCTTTGATCGTTTAGACTAAACTGTCTTTCCAAATTATCATTATGTGAAAAATTTATATCATATCCACCAGGTGTAACCTTAGATTCTGCACTTATTTGAGAAACACCTAAATTTACAAGTTCATCTCTTAATTGGGCAGTTTCTCTTGTAGATATTATAATTCCAGTGTAAGGAACAGATAATCTTAAAACTGCAACTATCTTTTTAAATTCTTCATCACTTATTTTATATTCTGGGTTTGATGCGTATGTTGAGCCTGGAGCGGGTTCAATACGTGGTACAGAAATTGTATGAGGGCCAATACCATAGTTCTTCTCTAAATATTCTATATGCATCATCATAGCAAGTATTTCAAAGTATGGGTCATAAAGTCCTAACAACGGACCTATTCCAACATCATCAATACCAGCTTTAAAAGCATTGTCAATTGCATCTAAACGATTGTTTGGATCAGTTTTTGCACCGGCAATATGAAGTTTACGGTAAGTTTCTTCATGGTAAGTTTCTTGAAATATCTGATATGTTCCTATACCCGATGTTTTTAATATTTTAAAACTTTCAATATCCATAGGTGCTACATTGATATTAACTCTTTTTATTTTATTTCCGTTATAATTTGCGCTATATATAGACTTAACTGCACCTACATAATAATCTAAGTTTTCTTTTGAGGATGTCATTTCAGCCGCAACCACTAATATGCGTTTATGGCCTTTTTTGAGCAGTATTTCTGTTTGTTGTTTAATTTCTTCAAAAGTAAGTTTTTTTCTTATAGTACGCTTATTATTAGCAGCAAATCCACAGTAGAGGCAACTATTGGAACAGTGGTTGCTTATGTATAAAGGCACAAACATTACAATACGTTTACCATATATTGTGTTCTTAACATAAGAAGCAGCAGCATAAATCTTTTGCAAATTCTGGTGTTCTTTAACTAATAAAAGTTTAGCGGTTTCTTCAATAGACAATCTTTGAAGGTCCTTAGTTTTATTTAAGATAGTATTAAGCTCTATATTGGTCACTTTAGTGTTAAGAGTGTTAAGTAGAGAGTTTATTCTATGCTCATCTATATGTTTCATTTAAGCCACCTTTATTAGAAATGCTTACAGGGGACTGCTGCGTTAAAAACTTGTGCTTATCACTCGATAAGCTCTGCGTTTTTTTGCCGCAACATTTATATACATTAGGATTTTCAGAGAAGTCCTAGACTTTATAGTTCATTAATACCCGGCATGCTTTTTTCTTTTATAAGAGCAATAAAGGTGTCAACTGGCATTACTCCTAAATCTTTATTACCGCGTGCTCTTATAGCAACCGAATTTGTACTTTGCTCCTTATTGCCAATAACTGCTATATAAGGAATTTTTTGTATCACATTTTCTCTTATTTTGTGTCCTATTTTTTCATTTCTGTCATCTAAAATAGCTCTTATGCCATTTTGTTTTAATTTTTGAAATAAATCCTTGCAGTATGTCTCTTGCTCTTCATTTATATTTGCTATAGCAACTTGAATTGGAGAAAGCCAAAGAGGCAAAGCCCCAGCATAATGTTCTAAAAGTACACCTACAAACCTCTCTAAAGAACCTAGCAATGCTCTATGAATCATATAAGGTCTTTTCTTTTTGCCTGAAGAATCTACATAAGAAATATCAAAACGTTCAGCTAAGTTAAAGTCAAACTGTATAGTAGAACATTGCCAAAATCTTCCTATAGCATCTTTTATTTTTATATCTATTTTAGGACCATAAAAAGCTCCACCGCCTTCATCTACTTCATACTCATAACCGGTTTTCTTTAAAGCATTTTCAATAGAGCTCTGTGCTTTTTGCCAGTCTTGTATTTCTCCAACATATTTTTTTTCTGGCCTTGTAGCCAAATATATTTTATATTCTTTAAACCCAAAAGTTTTTAAACAATCAACTGCCATATTGAAAACTCTAAGCATTTCCTCTTCCAACTGTTCTGGCAAAACAATAACATGGCCATCATCTTGAGTAAATCCTCTAACTCTTAAAAGACCATGCAAAACGCCTGACTTTTCAAATCTGTAAACCGTACCAAGTTCTGCGTATCTTATTGGAAGCTCTCTATACGAATGAAGCTTTATTTTGTATATCATTAAATGCATGGGACAGTTCATTGGTTTTACTCTGTATGGTTTGTTTTCAATATCTATAGAAGAATACATATTTTCAGAATAGGTTTGTAAATGCCCACTTATTCTAAAGAGTTCTTCGCTTGCAATATGCGGTGTAAGCAAAAGTTCGTAGCCGTTTTCTATATGGAATTTTTTCCAGTAGCTTTCAATTATATCTCTAAGTAGCGCTCCTTTTGGATGCCAAAGAACAAGTCCTCCACCGATTAGTTCATTAATACTAAATAAATCCAAGTCTTTGCCCAGTTTTCTATGATCTCTTTTTTGTGTCTCTTCAATCTTTTTTAAATAGTCAGCCAAGTCTTCTTTTGTAAAAAAGGCGGTACCATAAATTCTTTGAAGCTGATCCCTAGAGGAGTCTCCTCTCCAATAAGCGCCTGCAACTGACAAAAGTTTAAAATATTTAAGTCCTCCGGTAGACTTTAGATGAGGACCTTTACATAAATCTATAAAATTCCCAGACTTATATATTGTTACAGTATCTCCATCTATCTGTGAAGCAATTTCTACCTTATATTTTTCCTCTTTTTGGTTAAAGTCTTTAATAGCTTCTTCTTTGGGCATAGAAAAACATTTAAACGGATAATTTGCTTCTATTATTTTTTGCATTTTTGCTTCTATTTTTTCTAGATCAGAAGTTGTAAATGGTTCTTTTCTATAAAAATCATAATAAAAGCCATTTTCTATTGATGGGCCTATAGCTACCTTGGTTTGGGGAAAAAGCTCAGTGACAGCAGCAGCCATAATATGTGCAGCAGAATGTCTTAAAGTTTCAAGAGAGTTGTTTGTCATTTTCTATACCTGCCTATCTATTTGTTTATTTAATTATACAATATATTCGGACATTAAGTTAAATATAAACTATAGCCTAATGAGTTCAGTACGAGTGTTGGTAAAGAGATAAGAGCCGTTAGTATTGGTAAGGCCTAACTTTCCCCCAATGCCAAAGGAGTGGATAAGATTAACAGTAAGGGGAGAGGAGTGGGAATCATAGTTAGAAATGGAGAGTTTCTGAGCATTGATAATAACAGGGAGGAATTGATTACGGAGAAAAAGAATAGTATCGCTATTTTGAATATCGTTAGGAAGAGCAAAGGAGAAGGAATCAAAGCCGAGTAAGAGGCCAAAAGAGACATTTTTAGCATTGGTGAATTGGACGGAATTATT
>JAISYS010000038.1 GCA_031269735.1 Candidatus Endomicrobiellum cubanum
AAATAGTGTGCCAGTAAAATAGTATACACAACTTATCATTTAGTCCGTACTACCTGACTTGAGCATTAGGATTCCTCCTATCTTCCTTTTTTCCTTTCACCGGTCAAGTCAGGTATTAAAAATTTAGTTATTAAGAATTGCATTTACGCTTGCAGATATATGGTGACGAATTTCGTTTTCGTTTCTAAATACATGGAATATTGTTACACTATCTCCTATTTCTTTAAATGCAGATACAAAGAATTTAGCTCCTTTATAAAAAAAAGTAGTAAATCCGTGGGGATAGCCTGTTAAATTCTTGTCAAAAATTTCAGTATAACCTAAATTAACTCCACTAGAATTTAAATCTCTGTATGTTGGCAAGTCTAAATTGGGGTCAGGTTGATAGCTTTGTGGTATTGCTGGCTCATAACTTTTTGAAAGTCCTTTTGATGTTCTTGAGGCAAACAAACTTGTAGTGTTAAATAGCACCGAAAAACACATAATTACAAAGACTAAGGGAAAATTTTTGTTCATAGGTATCCTCCTAAGTTAGAGTTTAAGAACGAAGAGCGTTCTCACTACCTTTTTGCCTGCATAAAAGCCTAATAATATTATAGTCTGACATTTGTAATAGTTCTACTGCTTGACTCATTCCTTTATCATAGGATTCCTCCAAACTTACTTTTTCATAAATAAATTCTTCTTTTTTATAATATTTATAATTACAGACAAATCAGACACATCTTTAAGCTAGACAATAGAAATATGCAAGATTTTTAATTTCTTAAATCAAAATATAGTTAAAAATATAAATTTTGTTGATTTTTGCTTCAAGAAATGGTAAAATATACAAAACGTAGATGTAAATCTTAAATTTAAAATAGGAGAAAAAAGTGTTCAACGCAGGTAATACCGCATTTATGCTTATTTGTACAGCTTTGGTGCTTATTATGACACCAGGCCTAGCTTTTTTTTATGGAGGCTTGGGCCGGAGAAAAAATATGGTGAACAATATGATGAACTCAGGCTTTATAATAGGGTTAGCTGTTGTTATGTATGTTTTGGTTGGTTATTCTTTATCTTTTGGAGAGGGCGGTAATGATTTTATAGGATCGTTTAAAAATATGTGTCTTTTAGGTATAACAAAAGATTCTATCACAGATTCTATTCCCACATTTGCCTTTATTGCTTTTCAAATGGCTTTTACCATAATAACGCCAGCTATTATAACAGGTTCAATAGCTGGCAGAATGAGATTTAATGCTTTGTTTGTTTTCATAGCTTTATGGTCTCTTTTAGTTTATTACCCTCTAGCTCATATGGTTTGGGGAGGTGGATTAATTGGTAGTAAAATTGGTGCTTTAGATTTTGCAGGGGGAGATGTTGTGCATATAAGTTCTGGAACGACAGGGTTAATTCTTGCAATATTAATAGGTAAAAGGGTAGATTATTTACAGACTTCATACAGAATACATAATGTGCCTTTTGTATTTTTAGGTATGTCTATATTATTATTTGGTTGGGTTGGTTTTAATTCTGGCAGTGCTTTAGGGGCAAATAGTCTTGCAGCGCATGTTTTTGTTGCTACAGCAGTTTCTGCCTCTTCTGGTATGTTGATGTGGATGTTGATGGATATTATAAAACAAGGCAAAGTAACTCTTATTGGAGCTTGTACTGGAGTTATTGCAGGCCTTGTTGGTATAACGCCAGCTGCTGGCTTTGTAGATATATGGGCAGCTTTAATTATAGGCATGACAGTAAGTCCTGTTTGTTATGGTGGAATATCTTTGATAAAAAAAAATTTTAAAATTGACGATGCATTAGACGCTTTTGGCTGTCATGGTATAGGTGGAATTTGGGGTGGAATATTGACGGGTGTTTTTTGTAATCCTGCGATTAATGGAGGAGCACCTGGTTTAATATATGGAAAAACTTTGCAGTTTTTTGCACAAATAAGTGGAATATTGGTAACTTTTGTAATAGTTATAATTGGTACTTTTATATGCGCAGGGATAGTAAAGTATTTTATGCCTTTAAGAGTAGATAGAAGAGAAGAACTTGTTGGACTTGATTTATCTGAGCATGGAGAAAGTGCTTATCCATCTTTTAATGGACTGGATTAGTTATCAATTTTATAAATATAGTATAATTAATAGAGGTTCTTTATGATAAAAATAGAAGCTATTGTACGAGAAGAAAAATTAGAAGATATAAAAGAAGCTTTAAATAAAATAGAGGTTAATGGGATTACGGTATCTCAAGTTATGGGCTGTGGTAAGCAGAAGGGGTATAAAGAGCTAGTAAGAGGTACGGAAGTAGTTATATCTATGCTTCCAAAAATAAAGTTTGAAATTATAGTGTCTTCACAAGAGTGGGAAGAAAAGACTATAAAAGCAATTCAAGAGGCTGCTTTTACTGGAAATCCAGGAGATGGAAAAATATTTAGTTATGATTTACGTAGCGTAATGCGTGTCAGAACAAAAGAAACTGGCACAGCTGCAATAAACTGATAAAGTTTTTTAGATAGACCCTAAAAATATATCTCTAATATAAAGAATATATTAGGAGGTATATTTTTGTAATTTACATTGATATAAGAGGTATTGTAATGTCAAAAGCTGAGAAAGATTTGTTTTCGTCAAAGTGGGGCTTTATTTTAGCTGCAGCTGGTTCTGCTATAGGTATGGGGAATATTTGGTTGTTTCCATATAGAGTCGCAGAAAATGGTGGATTTGCATATATGGTTGCATATATAGTGTGTGCTTTTGGATTGGGTTTTATTGCGCTTGTTGGGGAGCTTGCTTTAGGTAGACTTACAGGTAAAGGTCCATTAGGTGCTTTTAGAAAAGCTTTAAGATTGAGTGGTAGGCATAATAATATGGGAGAATTTGTAGGCTGGTTACCTATACTAGTTATAACTAGTATAGGCCTTGGGTATACAGTAGTTGTTTCGTGGACTTTACGCTTTTTAACAGGCTCTATAACAGGTTCTGCATTTACAGTCTTTACAAATAATCAGAGCTTTGACTTGGTAACAAAGAATAATGCTGCTTTATGGATTATAATTACTCTTCTTATATCGGGTTTTACTATGGTTGGTGGGATTGAGAAAGGTATAGAAAAAGTTAACAAGATTATGATGACGGCTTTTTTGGTTTTGTTTTTAATGTTAGCTATTAGAGTAGCATTTTTATCTGGATCAATCGAGGGTTATAAATTTATTTTTGCATTAAAAGGAGAATCTTTATTTAATGCTAGAACTTGGATTTTAGCATTAGGACAATCTTTTTATTCTTTGTCTACTTTTGGCTCTATAATGTTGGTGTATGGATCTTATGCAAGAAAGAAAGAAGATATAATTTATTCGTCAAAGAGTGTTGTTATTTTAAGTATACTGGCCTCATTGATAGCATCTATGGTTATAATTCCTGCAGTGTTTTCTTTTGGTAAAAATTTGGATTCCGGTTCGTCACTTATGTTTATAACAATGCCTGACATTTTTAAAAGTATACCGTTTGGGCAAGTCTGCATGATTATTTTTTTTACTGCAGTGTTTTTTGCTGCAATTACTTCTCTTATAAGTATATTAGAAGTAGCAGTTGAATCTTTGCAAAACAAACTAAAGTTTTCTCGCTTTACTTCTGTTGCGATAACTGTCTTTGTTGTGTCTATCTTTAGCATACTTACAAATGGGCATATAGATGAATTTATGGATATACTACAAATTCATTTTGTTCCATTGTGCGCTTTACTTAGTGCAGTTTTTACTTTCTGGGTTATCCCTCCAAAAAGAGTTATCAGTGAACTTCAGCAAGGGCGTTCTAAAACAGTTGGTAAGTGGATTATTCCAATGGGAAAATATGTTTTTTGTAGTTTTGTTATAATAATTTATGTGATAAACATTTTACGCTAATGTGCTTTATTATTAATTTAAAAAATTCAGAAAATAGAAAATAAACAGTCGAGCATATTATCAAATTTAGAAAAGTAAAAGATAGATTGGTTTTTTAGACAGACCAATATTATGGAATTTTAAATTCAGAGTGTTTAAGAGGAATAATTTAATATGGAAATCATAGATTCCAATTGTCATATCTGGCCTGAAAAGGTGGTTGATAAAGCGAAATCTTATCTTGAAAATTTACTTGGTATAAAAATGATTACTTTGCCCACAGCTAGTAATTTGTTAAAGCACATGAATGAATCTGGAATATCAAAAAGTGTTGTATCTTCAGTTGCTTCTAGGCCAGATCAAGTGCTTTCTATAAACAATTGGCTTTTTTCTTTGCAGCAAGAAAGGTTTATTGTATTTGCTTCAATGCATCCTTTTTTTAAGGGTTTTAGAAAAGAGCTAAAAAGAATCCAAGATAATGCTTATGGTATTAAGTTTCAACCTGAATTTCAGAATTTTTATTTTGATGATGAGTTAATATTTTATATTTATGAAGAGATTGAAAAATTACAAATTCCCTTGCTAGTTCATTGTGGAGTACAGTTAAATTCGAGAAAAAACTCAAAATCATCTCCTGATAGGATTTTAAAGGTATTAAATAAATTCTCATCTCTAAAAATTATAGGGGCACACATGGGCGGTTTTTTAATGTGGGAGGAGTCTTTAAGGCTTCTTGCAGGCAAAAATATATACTTCGATACTTCTGATAGTGTTAGGTTTATGAAAAGAGATTTATTAGATGAATTTTTTTATAAACATGGTCTTGAAAAAATAATTTTTGGCTCAGATTTTCCTTTAGCAGATTCTAAAAAAGATATAGAGTTTATTAACTCTTTAAATATTATTGATGAAGATAAAGAGAAAATATTATCTGGTAATATAAAAAAAATTTTAAATATTTAATCAATACGTATAGTTGGCGATTTAGATTCTCTCTTAGCAACTAAAAGATTAATTCCTGTAATTTTATTATTTAAAAGTATTTTGTTTACAGTATTTTTTGCAAGTTCGTAGGTGTTATGATGTTTGCTTATATGAGCAAGAAAAACATATTTTAAGTTGTCTTTGACTGTTGACAATCTTTTTATTTCGATAATAGCTTTTGCTGTATCTTCGTTTGATAAGTGTCCAAAATCACTTAATATCCACTGTTTATTTTCGTATGGTCTAAAGCTATTTTCTAACAATTGTTTATTATAGTTTGATTCTATTACAAGAATATTACTATTAGCTAAAGTTTTTATAATATTATTGCATATTTTGCCAGTGTCTGTAACATAACCTATTTTATAACTTCTTTTTTTCACTTTACTAAAAAAAGTGAATCCACAAGTTCTAGAAATATTGTTATCTTTGTGATACGCATCAAAAGAGTTGACTACAATATTGTCAATCTTAAAATTTTTGTCGTAGTTGATACATAAACAATTTTTAATTTTTTGTTCATATTTTTTAAAAATATCTTGAAAAATATTTTTGTTAATGTATACTGGAATCTGGTTTTTTTGAAGAAAATTAATACCTGATAGACTGATATGGTCTATATGAGCATGTGTTATAACAGAATATAATTTTTTTGTATTAACATTTAAATTTTTTAACTGTCTACATAAATACTTAGCACTGCATCCACAATCAATTAAAATTGCAGTTTTTTCATTCCAGAGTATAGAGCAATTCCCACTTGAACCGCTTGAGATAATAGAAAAGTTTAAACCCAAAATTATTTAGCCACTTTTTCTATTATTTTTACAGCTAGATCAATGGCAGAATTTATATCTTTAATATTAAAAACAGAAGTTGGAGCGTGAATATATCTTGTAGGAATACTTAAAATTCCAGTTAAGATACCCTCTCTGTTTGTGTATATGATAGCGCCATCTGTCATGCCGCTGTCTATTATATCTATTTGATGTTGTATTTTGTTTTCGTTTGCAGTTTCTAGGATAAGTTTCCTTATTTTTTGAGGTACAATTGTTCCTCTACCTGAAGCTTCTACCATAGTTATTGCAACACCTTTTCCTAATTTTAAAGAAGAGACTTTTTCCTCAATTCCTGGCATATCACCTGCTACTGTAGTGTCTATAATAAGTGCAAAATCAGGATTTATTTTAAAAGAAGATGTTTTTCCTCCTTTTAAACCGACTTCTTCTTGGGCAGTAGCACAAGCAAATACTTGAGCATTAAGTCCGTTTATTTTTGAAATACGCTCCATAACTTTTATCATAGTGTAGCAACAAATTCTATTATCTGCGGATTTTCCATAATAAAAATCACCATTTAAGACACCAGCATTAGGGTCAAAAATTATTTGATCCCCTACATCTATTATTTTTAGAACTTCTTCTTTGGAAGGTAATCCTATGTCTATAAACATGTTTGTGTATTGTATTGGTTTTTTTGCTTCTTCAGCAGTCATAAGATGTGGAGGTTTTGTACCTATAACTCCTGTTATATGTTTTCCTTCTTTATTTATGATTTTTACAATTTTTCCAGGTAATATTGAATCATTAATGCCACCTACTTTTATAAAATAAATATAACCTTTTTCATTAACGTGTTTTACAATCATTCCGATTTCGTCCATATGGGCAGCAATCATTATTTTTTTGTTACCATTTCCAAATTTGCCAATAACATTACCAAAATTATCAGTTTCAACATTACTGCAAACTTTAGAAAGAGAGCTTGTCATAATTTTTGCAATATTTTCTTCGTATCCAGAAATTCCATCTGATAACAATAAACTTTCAAGAACTTTATCCATTTTTATCTCCAAATTAGGTATCAAATTTAATTGCACAGCTATTATACATTTTTAGAATTTAAAACTACAAATATTTGGTGTGTCTGTAATAAAAATGAAATAAATTTTATACAATATAGAAAAATGGATCTGTCTAAAACTATTATTAATGCATATGATTGCAATGAACTTTTTAACGCAGTAGTGTCATAAAGTAAACTTTAAAGATCTACGTTAAGGTTTTTAGACAGACTCAAATATGAAAAGGAATGTGAGAATGAAAAAAATCTACGCTTTATTTTTAACTTTGTTGATTGTTAATTTAATTGTGTTTGCACAAGGTGTAAATGAAAATCTTTTTAAAATAGAAAGGAATAAAAATGCTAATGTTGTAATGTACGATGTTAGAGTCCTTCCTGAGGGGTTTATAGATAAACAGAATCCAATGGATGCTTATTGGATTCTGAAGGCTGAGCAGGGTCAGCGTGACGAAATTTCTACTTTTGAAAAAAAAGCTTATGGGTATAAAATAAATATAAATGATAATGGCTATTATGATTTGATTTTAAAAGCAGTTTCAGATAGGCCAATGAAAATTGTAAATGTTCAGGGAAAATATAAAGCAGAAATTATGATTAATAAAAAAAATGCTTATCTTTCAACAGTATATGTTTTTGCAAACGATAGTTTTATACCTAAAGTAGAATATATTATTCTTACTGGCACAGATGTAAAGACTGCAAACAGAATAACAGAAAAAATTATAACGAAATAATTTTCTGTTATTTAATATACTTAATTACATTTGATGGCATTTTTCAAGGGAGGTTTTCAAAATGGCAAACTTGAAGTCAATGTTTCATATCAGTGTAGGACTTGCATTAAAAGGTAAAGAAAAAGTTGAAGAAGTAGCTAGAAAATTTGTAAAAGAAAACAAAATGGAAGAGCAAGAAGGCAAAAAATTTGTTGATAATGTAATAAAGCATGCTGAAGAAACAAAAAAAGAATTAGCAAAAAAAATAACAGAAACTGTTAAAGCCACTATAGGAAAAATGGGTTTTATTACTCATAAAGAAGCACACAAAATAGCGCAAGTAGTTAATGAAAAAGGTAATCCAAAAAAGACTAAACTGAAACCACGTAATAAAAAATAAAAACTATTTGATTTAATATTTTAAGTGTCAGATTAATCTATAAGGGTTAGAGAAGAGTCAATTTTACTATTTTCCCTGAGCTGTTTGAGAAGCTATTTCTGAAGCAGCAGCAAGTAGGCTTTGTTGTTCTAAGTCGTCTAAAACTAAAGAAGTTAAAGCATTTGCCACTTCTTCTTCTTCAAAAGCAACTGCAGAAATGCCAAGTTGTTTAAGATTTTCTTTGTGGTCTAAGAAACGAGCTCTAACAATAATACGAGTTTTAGGGTTTAATGAAGAAGCTAAAGATGTTGTTTCTAATGTCATATTCAAAGATGGAACAGTAATTATTAGATAACTTGCTTTTTTTATGCCAGCAGCAATTAAAATATCTTTTCTTGTAGAATTTCCATATATTACAGCTTGTCCTTGAGAGCTTAAATAATTTACAGTATCTATATTGATTTCTATTATAACAGGTTTTATTCCTTGTTCTATTAAAGCTTGAGCGACTTTTTTCCCTGTTGGACCGTATCCTACAACTATGGCAATTTTTTTAGAAAGATATTCTTCTGTAGGGAGTAAGTTTTTTGCTATTTCATTAACTTTATTACATTTTTTATTTACTGAGAAATTTAATATTTCCCATATTTTGTTTTTTGACCGCAAAAACCTTTCAAAAGAAGGTAGTTTTTTAAATATTGAAGGATTTAGAGTTATAGATACAATGGCACATATAACTATAGAATTATAAACTAAATCTCCAACCAGATCTAGACGTTTAGCTTCTTGAGCTAATATAAAAGAAAATTCTCCAACTTGTGCCAAGCCTGCAGCTACAGTGAGGGCTGTCCTTGTTGAGTATCCTAGAACAGAAACGACAATCAATGCTGTTAGAGGTTTAATTATTAAAACTATAATTAAACATATACACACAAGCAAAGGATACTCTATAATAAACTTCCAGTCAAAAAGCATTCCAACTGATAAAAAAAACAAAACTGCAAAAGCATCTCTTAGTGGTAAAATATCTGCTCCTGCCTGATAACTTACTTTGCTTTTACCAACAACCATACCTCCTAAAAATGCACCTAAAGCAAACGAGCTTTGAAAAACAAACGCTGCAATAACTGCAGTTGAAAAAGCTATAACTAAAACAGCTAAAGTAAAAAGTTCTTGAGAACGAGTTTTAACTATTTTTGATAAAAACCAGGGCACAAAACGTCCACCGCCCTTTATTACTAACAGCCATAATAAAATTACTTTTATTAAAGCTGCTCCTATAGCTTTAAATATTTCTATTGTTCCTAAAGATGTTGTACCAGAATTTGAAAGTACTACAGAAAGACTAGGAAGCGTGACTAAAATTAGTACAGTTAAAATGTCTTCTACAACAAGCCAACCTACAGCTACGTGTCCGTGGACTGTATTTAAAACATCATTGTCCTCTAAAACTTTTAAAAGAACAACAGTGCTTGCTACGGCAAGCCCTAATCCTAAAATTAACGAAGACTTAAAATCAATCCCAAGTAATGTCCCAAGAAAAATGCCAAAAAATGTAGCCACTGTACTTTGTATAATAGCTCCAGGTATAGCAACACCTTTAACTGCAAAAAGATCATCTGTTTTGAAGTGCAAACCTACACCAAACATTAAAAGTATAACCCCAGCTTCTGAGAGTTGAAATGCTAAATTATAGTCTGCGACAAAACCAGGGGATGAAGGTCCTAGCAAAAAACCTGCAATAAGATAACCAACAATAGAAGAAAATCCTAATTTTTGTGTTATAAAACCAAACATTAGGGAAAGAGTAAAACCAGCTGCCATTATTTGTAATAATTGATAATCATGCATTAAACTTACCTATTGATCTGTCTAAAACCCTTAACACATATCCTCGCATTATCTTTTCGGTACTGCTATGTTAAAAATTGTATTTATAACACGATAAATTCTGTATTTTTGCTTTGAATTGTCAAAAAGCACACAGTAATTATACGCTTTAGAGTGTTTAGAGAAACTCCTATATTTTTCAATCAGTATAAACATATATTACTAAAAATGTTTTTTAATTCAAAAAATATTTTAAAATGTATATATTTAATTTGAGTTATTGTGTAACTACAGTAAGTGTTGTTGATCACTTTTATTTGGTGATCTAAAACATATACATAGGTGCCTTGTAATAGTTGGTTGGTTTATTAAGTTTATACAAAAACGCTCATCTGTAGTAGATAGCAGATTAGTAGGCGTCTATACATAGTATAAAACTATCTTAAAATATAAAATTTTGTAAAATTTAATATTTGGGTGTTTCAAAAAGAGCTATTAGGTGCTATATTATATACCAAAACGATTTATTTAAAATATGCTATAATTATAAATAATTTAAACAAAAAATGAAATATATTTGCCAAAATATAAAAAGTATTACTAATAGTATAAATATGTTAGAAAAAGTTACTGGTACCGTTGATTTAATTGCGGTAACAAAGACTTTTACACATTTTTCTGTTTTAGAGGCATTAAAATGTGGGGTTAAACATATAGGTGAAAGCAAAGTTCAAGAGGCTCTCGCTAAGTTTGCTCAGATTGAGGATAGTCTTAAAGGAGTTACTAAACATTTCATTGGACATTTGCAATCAAATAAAGCGAAAAAAGTTGTAGAAGCGTTTGATTTAATACATTCTTTAGATAGTATAAAACTTGCTTGTAATATAAATCGTCATGCTGCAAATATTAATAAAATTCAAAATTGTCTTATAGAAGTAAAGGTTTCTAAAGAGCCTTCCAAAACTGGTATTAACCCAGATGCAGTTGCAGATTTTTATAATGAGTGTAAAAAATTTTCTAATGTTAACATTAAAGGTCTTATGCTTATAACTCCCTATAGCGATAATCCTAATAATTCAAGACCATATTTTAAACAAGTATATAATTTATTTAAAGATATACAAAAAAGTTTTATTGCTAACGATTTTAATATTCTTTCTATGGGAATGTCTAGAGACTATAAGATTGCCATAGAAGAAGGGTCGACAATGATTAGAATTGGTTCAGCAATATTTGGAGAAAGAAACTATGGAAATAAGTAAAAAGCTTTTTTTTATTGGTTCTGGAAATATGGCTCAAGCTATTATAAGAGGTCTTTTGGAAAGCAAACTTGTAAAAGCTCAGAATATTATTTGTAATGATGTTATAAAAGAAAAAGTTTTAAATCTTCAACAAAAGTTTGGTGTATCTGTAGCAGAGACTAAAGGTGAAGCGTTAATAGATGCTGATATTATTTTTCTTTCTGTAAAACCTCAAAATATGTTAGAAGTTTTTGGTGAGATAAGAAATTTTGTAAAAAAAAATACGATTATTATTTCAATAGCTGCTGGGATAACTACAAAATTTATTGAAGAAAATATAAGAAAAGATGTTGCAGTTATTAGAGCTATGCCTAATACACCTGCTTTAGTACGTTGTGGAGCTACTGCTTTATGTAAAGGCAGGTTTGTTTCTAAGGAGCAGCTTCAAAAGGCAAAAAGTTTGTTTGCTTCTATAGGAAAAGCAGAAATTCTTGACGAAGATAAGTTTAATATTATAACGGCCTTGTCGGGTTCTGGTCCAGCTTATATATTTTATTTTTGTGAGCTTTTACAGGAATCTGCTTTTAAATTAGGTTTGAGTAAAGAAATGGCAAAAAGTTTTGCAGTACAAACTGTTTATGGTTCAGGTAAGATGTTAGATATAACGAATGAATCTGCAGAGATTTTAAAAGAGAAAGTTAAGTCTCCAAAAGGTACGACAGAAGTTGCTTTAAAATATTTTGAATCTCAAAATCTTTCAAATATAGTTTATAATGCTATGCTTCTGGCGATGGAAAGATCAAAAGAACTTAGCAAGTAATGGAGGGAATTGTAATGATTATAAAAGTAAGAGTTATCCCTAATTCAAAAAGAAGTGAAGTGATAAGTAGAGTAGGTTCTATTTTAAGAGTAAAAGTTGCAGCACCTGCTGTTGATGGAAAAGCAAATGAGGAACTTTGCGATTTTTTGGCAGATTTTTTTGATGTAAAAAGATCAATGATTTTTTTAAGAAAGGGTGAGCGTGGTAGAGAAAAAACTATTGAAGTTATAGGTCGTTCAGAAGAAGAGTTAAACGAAGTTTTAGATACAATACCGTAAATTTAATATAAAGCTTTAAGGATAAAAAATGTCAGAGCAAAAAGATTACTCAAAAACTGTAAACCTCCCAAATACAAACTTTCAAATGAAGGCAAATTTATCTCAAAGAGAGCCATCTTTTGTAAAAGAATGGAATGAAACTAAACTTTATGAGAAACTTTGCGTAAAAAATAGAGATAAAGAAAAATTTATTTTCCATGATGGCCCTCCATATGCAAACGCTCACATACATATAGGTACAGCTCTTAACAAAGTTTTAAAAGATTTTATAATTAAATATCGCTCTATGTCTGGAAATTATGTGCCGTTTACTCCAGGGTGGGATTGTCATGGACTTCCGATAGAACAGCTAGCTTTAAAAGAACTCAACACTGATAAAAATAAAGTAGATAAGCTGGTGTTTAGAAAGCAAGCTGCAAATTTTGCAAGAAAGTTTGTCGAAATACAAAAATCAGAATTTCAAAGATTTGGAATTCTTGCTGATTGGGACAATCCATATTTAACTTTAGATCCAAAGTATGAATCTTCTATAGTTAAAGTTTTTGGAGATTTAGTAAAAGAAGGGTTTATTTATAGAAGGAAAAAACCGGTATATTGGTGCCCTACATGTGAAACGGCTATGGCTGATGCAGAAGTTGAATATGCTGATCATTCTTCAGATTCTATTTTTGTAAAGTTTAAAATCTTATCTGTTCCAAATATTCTTAAGGCAAAAGAGTCTTTATTAAAAAATTTTTCTGTTTTAATTTGGACAACAACGCCTTGGACGCTCCCATCAAATGTCGCTTTGGCTTTTAATGAAAAACTGAACTATGCCTTAGTTACTTATAAAATGGAAGATGGGAGGGAAGAAAATCTAGTGGTTGCTAAAGCGCTAGTAGAGAATGTTAAAAACAAAATAAAAGCGCTTGATTATAAAATACTTATGGAATCTAAAGGGATTGATTTTGTAAATATAAAATGCCAAAACCCTTTGTTAGAATACAAGCAATCTCAAGGTATCGTTGCAGAATTTGTCAGTATGGAAGATGGCACTGGTATAGTACATATTGCTCCTGGACATGGTCCGGAAGATTATCAAGCAGGGTTGGAGTATGGTTTAGAAATTTTGTCTCCTATCAATGGCAAGGGATTGTATACAAAGGAAGTACCTGAATTAGAGAATATTCACATTTTTAAAGCTAATCCAATAATTATTGAAAAGCTTGAGAAAGAAGGCAAGATTCTTGCAAAGTTTAAAATGGAACATTCTTATCCTCATTGCTGGAGGTGTAAGAAGCCAATAATTTTTAGAGCTACGCCTCAATGGTTTTTGTCTGTAGATCGCAATGAATTAAGGGAACAATTGTTAAATTCTGTTAAAGATGTAAACTGGATCCCAAAATACAGTGAAAATAGAATTAATTCTATGTTACATAGTCGTCCCGATTGGTGTTTAAGTCGTCAACGTTTATGGGGAGTACCCATCCCAGTATTTTATTGTAAAGAATGTGGAGAACCTCTAGTAAATCCAGAAATTATAAATAAAATAGCAATTCTTTTTGGGCAAAAGGGTTCGGACTCGTGGTTTGAAATGTCAGAAGAAGAGCTTTTAGCTAATACAAATGCAAAATGTTCAGTTTGTCAGTCTTCTTCCTTTTTAAAGGAAGAAGATATTCTTGATGTTTGGTTTGATTCTGGCGTTTCTTATGAGGCAGTTTTATCAAGTGGAAATTATAAAGATTTGGAATTTCCTGCAGATTTGTATCTTGAAGGCAGCGATCAACATCGTGGGTGGTTTCAGACATCATTAATTCCGTCAGTTGCCCTTAAAAAAGGGACTGCTCCTTATAAAAATGTTTTAACAAACGGTTTTGTTGTAGATGGGCATGGTAGAAAAATGTCAAAGTCTACAGGCAATGGTATTTCCAGTGAAGAATTAATAAGTAAGTATGGTGCAGATATAGTACGTTTATGGATAGCTTCAAGTGATTATAAGGAAGATATTAGAATATCAGACGAAATTATAAAAGGCTTGAGTGATAGTTATAGAAAAGTAAGAAATACTCTAAGATTTTTGCTTGGGAATTTAGGGGATTTTAGGTTAGATAAGTCTTTAACATTTGAAAATATGCAGGAAATAGATACATATGCTCTTAGTAAGTTGCAGCATTTAATTTCTGTAGTTTCTTCCTCTTATGAAAGTTATGAATTTCACAAAGCAGCAACGGCAATTAATAATTTTTGCGCTGTTTTTTTAAGTGGTTTTTACTTAGATGTTCTTAAAGATATTTTATATTGCAATAAAAAAGACAGTATAGAAAGGGCAAGTGCGCAATCTGCAATGTTTATAATATGTTCAATTATAATAAGATTAGTAGCTCCTATTCTCTCTTTCACTTGTGAAGAGGCTTTTAAAGAACTAAAAAGAATAGACCCTTCTTTACCTGAATCTGTTTTTCTTTCAGATTTTCCTGTAGAAAATAGTAAATTTATTCTTCAATCTGAAATTTTGAATAAATGGAATAAAATCCTTGATGTCAGAAGTGAACTTTTATCTGTTTATGAGAAATTAAGACAAGAAAAAGTTATAGGCTCAAATTTAGAGGCCGCCTTAGAAATAACTTATGGGAAAAAATATTTGGATTTCTTTAGCGATAAAAGTCTTGTAAGTTTAGTTTTAGGCAGTTGGGATATAAAGTTAAAGCAATCAAATAATGAAGAAGATTTAGTTATAAAGGCAAGAAAGTCAGAATTTAAAAAGTGTGCAAGATGTTGGAAACACATAGATAATATAGTTGAAGATTTATGTACTAGATGTTCAGAGGCAATTAAATGAAAAAACCTATTATTTTAGGTTTAATTTTGCTTGTTTTGGACCAATTTACAAAATATCTTGTGAGTACTGTTATTAGTTATGGTCATTTTGTTACTATGATATCTTTTTTTGATTTTTTTAATATTGTAAATATTAGAAATACAGGTACTGCTTTTAGTATGTTTCAAGGGCAGAATTTTATATTTTCTGTTGGGATATTTATTATATTAAGTTTAATAACTATATTCTTTTATAGATCTTGGAACAAAATGAGTAAAATATGGCAGTATTCATTTTGCCTTATAATTTCAGGTGGTATTGGTAATCTTGTAGATAGGATATTTAGAGGAGCTGTTGTAGATTTTTTGGATTTTGGTATTGGCTCCTTAAGGTGGCCTTCTTTTAACATTGCAGACTCTTGTATTTTTATAGCAAGTTGTCTTATAATTTTTGATATTCTAGTGCTTAATAAACAAAAGGTATAAGTATGTATCCAATACTATTTAGTTTTGGCAACTTTAGAATATTTTCATATGGCCTTTTTGTAGCTTTAGCTTTTATTGTTGCTATGTATTATCTTTCTTATTCTTTAAATAGATTGGAATTTAAAATTTTTTCCCAAGAAGTACTTTCTTCTTTTTTTGTATACTTAGTATTTTTTGGCATTATAGGTGCTAGGATTTTTTATGTTTTAACAAATATAAATGAATATATTGTTAGTCCATTAGATATCTTTAAGGTTTGGCAAGGCGGGTTAGTATATTATGGCGGTTTTATAACTGTAAGTATTTTTGCGATAATATATTGTAGAGTTAGAAATATACAAGTTTTATATCTTGGTGATTTTTTTGCTCCAGCTCTTGCTTTAGGTCATAGTATAGGTAGGATAGGATGTTTTTTTTCAGGATGTTGTTATGGAAAAGAAAGTAATCTACCTTGGGCCGTTGTTTTTACAGATAAGCAATCTTTAGCAGTTCTAGGAGAACATTTACACCCAACTCAAATTTACGAGTCTTTGGGGAATTTTTGCATATTTTCTATCTTGCTTTTTTATTCAAAAAAGAAAAGAAGAGTTGGAAATATTTTTGCTATTTATTTGATCTTGTATTCTATTTTAAGATTTGTAGTGGAATGTTTTAGAGGTGATGATAGAGGAGTACAGTATTTTGGTCTATCAATTTCTCAAAATATGTCTATAATTTTATTAATAATTGGAGTACTTATATATGCAAGAAAAGCTTCGTTACGAAAAACTTAAAAAAGAAAGAATAGACCATTATTTAGCTTCTGTATATACAGATTATTCACGTTCATATTTTCAAAAACTTACTTTAGAACAAAAAATTTTTGTAAATGATAAACCTGTTTTAGCAAGATATAAATTAAAATGTGACGATGTTATTAACATTGAATTTAAACAAGAAAAAACTAATAAAATTGAACCTGAAAATATAAAATTGGATATTGTATACGAGGATAATGATATAATAATAATAAATAAGCAGTCTGGTATTGTTGTGCATCCGTCGTATGGACATGCTTCCGGGACTCTTCTTAATGCGTTAGTTGCACATTCAAATGGGAAGTATAATCCTTATTTAGTCCACAGACTTGATAAAGATACTTCAGGTATTATAATTTTTGCAAAAAATGAAAAATCTAAAATAAGTATCTCTAAGCAATTACAAAATAGAGCAATAAAAAAAGTATATTATGCAGCAGTTAAGGGGATAATTGTTGAAAATAAGGGACGTATAGAGGCTCCTCTTGGCAGATCTCCTCAAAATAGAAAATTGATGTCAGTAAATTCTTTAGCAAAAAAGATGGCTATAACAGAGTTTAAAGTTATCTCTAGGAAAGATGGATACACTCTCTTAGAAGTAAGAATTATTACAGGAAGAACTCATCAAATAAGAAGTCACATGAAATATATAAACCATCCAGTTGTTGGAGATTTTCAGTACGGTGGTCCAGATATGATAAATGGCAAGAGTTATCAAAGGCAGATGCTGCATGCTTATAATATAACGTTTACTCACCCAAGAACTTCAAAAGAAATTAGTTTCACAGCATCTTTACCTAAAGATATGGTAGAAATTTTTGAAAGCAAATAGTTTTTTCATTTTAACATAACAGCCTCAAGGTCTGAGAGTAGGGATAGGTAAGCAGCGGATATGTAGTATACATTACAATAGGAAGAGATGTTAATGGAATTATTATCTAGATAAAAAGAAGAAGTAAGAGTAACAGGGTTAGAAGAATCATTTTTAGTATTAAGGTATATATAAGCGCCTATGATTTCGCTTATATTAGAAAAGCTAGAGATGTTGATAGAGTTATTGGTAAAAGAGATATGTATTAAATAGATTTATATTATTACTTTTTCTTTTGTGGGAACCCAAAAGAAAAAGTGAGGAATTAGGAAGTAAGTTCATATTTTTGCCAGTCGTATCATTGGTGGGAAGAGGGAAGAGTAGAAAATACAAATGGGATTAGTCTTGATTTTTCCCAAAAGACACAAATTTTGATAATATAT
>JAISYS010000039.1 GCA_031269735.1 Candidatus Endomicrobiellum cubanum
TAGACCCATACAAGATAGTCTTGTTTGGGTCTTACGCTAAAGGTACAGCTAAGCCTGATAGCGATATTGATTTGCTGGTTATATTAGACAATGATAAATTAACAAAAGGGAAAGAAAATTCTCAACGAGATTGCAATATTATTAAAAGCATATATGATATTTATTATCAAAACGGTATGGATATAAGGATATATTCAAGAGCAGAGTATAATTATTTAAAAAACAGAGACAGTTTTTTTATATACGAAGTAGAACGTACAGGAGAAACAATATATGAAAAATATCATTAAAGATTGGTTTGATGTGCAGCCTATGACGATTTGTCCACCGCCAAAGAATTGTTAAAATTAGACATAATAATTACAAGCTCCATAACTTTTCATTGTCAACAAGCCATAGAAAAATATTTTAAAGGTTTCTTAATAGAAAACGGATGGGAACTACAAAAAACGCACGATTTAGAATTTCTTTATGATGAAATTTTAAAAATTAAAGATTTGAGTTTAGACATAAATTTTATAAAAGAAATTTATAAAAGATACGAAAAAGTTAGATATCCTGGAGATTATTATCCCCCAAGAGAAGAAGAAGCAAGAGAGTATTACAAGTTTGCGTTAGAAGTAAAATCAAAAATAGAACAAGAATTGAAGTAACTCTAAAAAATTAAAATTTTACAACTAAGTTATAAGTTGAGATATGAAGGTAAGATAAACTCTTTTATAGAAGAGAATGTGTATTAAATAGATTTATATTATTGTTTTTTCTTTTGGGGGAACTATATACACTCATATATGGAAGTCATACATTATTCACAAGTATGTAATAATGATTGAAACATAAGGTTTTATCCGAGCAACCTTTTGACATCAAAAACTAACTAATATACAATATACCATAAGTGCTACAAAATTATAAATATGACTTTTAAAAATTTGGTTTATACTTTTTTTTTTACAAAATTATTTATTTTTAATCTATTATATTATTGACGGTTGCTGTTTTTTCAGTTGTGCTTTAAAGGAGCATAAAGTGAAGAATATAAAAGCGCTGTTAAATTTAAAAATTGTAGATTTTGGCGAATTTAAACACTGCTTATTAAATAAATATATAATAGTATCTTTGATTGTATTTTGTATGACAATCAATGGATTTATTCCAAAAAATGTTGATATTAATAAGAATAGCTTAGTTTTAGTAGTTGCTTTAGCTACTCATAGTGCGGTTGTAGATGTTTTTAAACGCTGTAATGACTCTCTAATCATAATATCTAATAAAATATCAAAAGATTTACAAAAATTGTTATTTCAAACTCGTAATGCTAGTGATATGTCTGCACAAAAAAATCATCAAAATGATTCTAAAGATGATAGTACAACAAACAATAATGTAGTGGTTATCAATACAAATTTATACAACAATAAAGTAAAGAAAATATTTTTTGAAAACACACTTGTTTTAAATGGTATTTTTATATCTATTACAGAATTGTTTAAATTGTATATGAACTATAAAATATCTTCACAAGAATGTGCAAATAAAGGTATGATATTTTTGATGTTTGTTGTGTTTATATTTGCAATAAGACAAAGAAAAGTTATTGTAAGTAATGCTTTTTTTTATAAACTTTTTTTACTAGAAAATAAAAATCTCGGCATAAAAGTAACGAATGTGCCGAGATTTTTATTTTCTTAAATGTTAATGAAATAAATAAATATTTTGGAGGTTTTTTATGAACCTTAAGGCCAAAATTTTGGGTTATTTTAAAGAGCATTGGAAAGCCCACCTGTTTTTAAAAAGTATTTCTATACTTGTTAGCGCGTGCTTGATTTTAAACATAATAAATTTACCAGCCTTTGCAGACACAGATGAAGAGCTTAGAAAAAAAGCTTTTGATGCTCAAAGAACTCGACAAGATGTTATGTATCAGGGAGATGCAAGTTATAATTCGGTTGCTGTGATGAACAATTTGCAAGACAATGTAAAAATTGACAAAAAGACAAACAATGTATTTGTAAAAAATTCTAGCAGTGGCAAATATGAATTAAAGGGTTATTTGTCTGACCAGAAAGATGAAAATGGCCGCAGAAAAGTGATGGTTTCAAAAGGAGAGGGAGGTTTTCAAGAAGATCAAGGCTTAACAGATATCGTAGACAACAAACTTAATAATAGACCTTCTTCTCGTCAAAATCGTCAACCCGTGCAAGACTCTCATACTCAAGGAAAACAACTAACAAATCAAGAAGCAGATAGTCCAGCAACAGATGCTCAATCTCAAACACAAGAAGAAGCAGAAACAAAAGCCCAAACCCAGACTCAAGGTGAAAGAAAGGAAGGACAAACTCAAACTTCTCAAGGGCAAGGGAAGCCAGAGCAGCAAGTTCCACAGACGCAACAAGAAACGCAAGCAGACAGATCGCAACAGGCACCTGAAACTCAGCAAGTGCCTCAAGAACAACAGCAAACAAGCCAAGACGCAAATAATCCAACGCAAGAGGTAGTCCAATCTCAAACTCGTCCGGAAAGGCAGCATGTTAATGAGGCTTCTGGAGAGCAGTCTCAATTGGAGCAAACTGCAGATGCTCAACAAACTCCAAGTGTTGAAAACTCTACAACTTCTACTACCACGTCAGAAACTGTAAGAAAAATTGCAGAAACCTTAAAAGAAAATGGTGAAGAAAACAAAGATCAAGCAGCTGTTGTAGAAGAAATTGCCAGACAAACGGGCTTAAGTAGAGAAGAGGTAGAAGCAGAATTTGCAAAACTAGACGACGTCCAAAGAAAAGGCGTAATTGCGGCGTTAGCTAATTTGTTTGGTGAAGGTAAAGATATCGTTTATTGCGTAGCAGACGTTTTAGGCACAGTTTTGGACGCAACATCTAAGGGATTACTTGCATTTCAAGCTATTTTGGCAGATGCAATAGCTGGAATATTTGTAAAAAATAACCAAGATTTAATAGCTGGCAATTCTAGCCAACTTATGTTAAGTGCTCAAGCCATACAAACAGTATTGGCCAAATATGGTAAAGACTATGTTGGCAGAGATACAAATGTTGACGATATAATTAAAGGACTTAATGCTGGGGAGTCTGCAATAGTGCACGTTGGTGGAAACCACTTTATAACAATAACAAAAAATAAAGATGGCACGTTTACAAAAACAGATATTAATAAAGCAGCAGAAACTTTGACAGCAGATGAGCTTAAATCTTCTATGCAAGCACAGTACGGACTAAAAGAAAACGAAACAACAACTGTACTTGTAAAAAAAGATAATGATAGTTTTAAAGGTATTAAGAAGGTAAATAATTTAGATAAGGTTTTGGGTGCAGAAGTTAAATGGGATAATAGTAAATTTGATAATAAATCTCAGCAAGATTATTATAAAGCATATGGCGAGAAATCGTATGAAATGCTTATGATGAAATTATATGGTACTACTACTTTAACTCCAGAACAGTCAAGAGAATTTACTGCGTTTTATAAAGAATTTTTAACAAAGACTATCCTTGAACTAGATAAAAAAGCACAGGAAGGTTCTGATGAAGATAAGGAGAGAGTAAAAGCATTAAAAACACAAGCAGCAAAAGAGCTTGCTATCACTAATGCAGTTGATGAATGCTTAAAAGCAAATAGAGATGGTGTAATTAGCGGGCAGATAGGCCAAGTACTACTTACAAATAAGAGAGCTTATCCGAGCGTTGGACAAGGATTCCAAGAAGGGGAATACTATCAAGTTATTAACTTTTATGCAGATGATCTTAAAGAACAGTATTCTATTAAAGATACTGATGGTAGGACAGTGTCTGTGGAGCAGTATCGTATAAGCACAGGATCATCTATAAGTACAAGAGAAGGTGTTACCATAACACGTAGTGATGGTAGCAAATATCAAGTTTTTGGTTTGCCTGGCAAGTTTGATGGTATGAATGTTTGTTTTGAATATATGGTTGCATATAATGCAGACGGCACATTTTTTATGCATGATAAAGCAAATATATATTTATTAAATGATACAGATAGGGTTTACCAACGTAGAAGAGAAGAGGGTTCAAAACCACCTACAAGTGGGATGTATAAAGGTGCAGCTCCTGAACGACAAAATTGGACGCACGGTTTAATAAAAGAAACTGAGACAGGTTATATAATATCCGGTACTGGCAGCAGAATTACTGTTAAAAATACTAGCCGTGGTTGGGAAGCAGATGCTATAGGTATTGGTACAGAAGCTATGGCAGGTTCTACATTAAGAATGGCTGCTAATGATCCAAACGGAGTACCAGCAACCATATTCTTAGATATTAAAGATGGCTTTATGGTTTACGCAGGAAACTATTGGGTACCTTCAGACGGATTTATCTGGCAATACAATGCAAGTGTAACAGAGGAACAAGTAAAACAATTTATAAAAAACACTATAACTACACAACTTGGATCCAATGCTGAGGGTATTGAAGACATAGATCTTACTGCTCCAGATGGTTCAGATTATTTTGAAAAAACAATGTCATACGATGAGTGGTATAATTTTTATCTACAAAAATTTAAAAAAGAACATCCTACCATGTATAAACTTCTTCTTGATGATGATTGTGTAGATTTAGCGTCTGGTGGTTTAGTTCAAAATACAGAGAAAGATAGAAAGAAAAAATATCAAGAATATGTATCTGATCATAAGAAAAACCATAAGGACTTCAAAACTACAAAAATGCTTGGTGCTCCGTTTTCTACAGCAGCAATTTTTAAGTCTATGGGCATCACTGCCAAAATCAGTACCAAAGCAGGTTTTACTTATGATGCTACTAAATCTGATGGCGATATATATAAGATAACAGTAGATTCTCCTACTACATTGGAATTAAAATTAGATGAAAACGACTCTTTAGTTATACTAGCAACTGAAAATATTAATATAAAAATTACTATAGTTGAAAATGGATGGGCACTTGATAGTGGCGGGAAAACACTTTCTGGAACTATTAATAAGGGACAAGTATTCTCTTTTGCTACGCTGCTATATAATACTGGTAAGCAACTTGTAAATACAAAAGAAATTGAAATGATTACAGGATACGAAATCACTGGCCAAGATGAAAAAGGTAACAATTACTATGATTATACTAAACCAAAATATTCAAAATTGAGTGCAGGTGCTTTTAAGGTAAAGGGTAATTCATCTGGTAAGTATGCTTTAGTAAACAATCTACATATAAGTGTTGAAAATGGTCACTGGAATATAGTTTCTGAAAGTGAGTACATTAGTAAAAATGAAAATAAGGCAATATGGAAAGCAGGAGCAGAAATTACAATTGCTAAAAATGATAACTCATTTAATATTTCTATAACCAAGGGAGATCTTGAAGTTACAAATCTTACAGTTACGTACTATAAAGATCCTAACCCTGGTGAAGGTGATGACAGTGGCGAAAAATATAAAGGTCCTACAATTCAAGGTGCATATATAGTTGACCATAGAGATCTTGGCAATAATATGCACTCTTATAAAATACAATCTGGGACTTTTAAAGGTGTTTCTGGGGACCAGGCTACACAGAATATGCTGGGTAGCTTTATGTTTGTTCCAGGTTCAGATTTTAAAAAAGGGTCAATTATACAACCTGATGGGACAAAAGCTAAATATGATTCTAGAATAAAAGATGATGGTAGTATAGATGCCTATGGTGCTAAATGGTATGAAAAACTATGGGATGGTTTTGTTGGTTTCTTTAGTATTTTGGCTATGGCTCTAATGACTATTTTTACGCTAGGCGCGCTTATTTGGGCAAAAGATATGAAAGGCATGGCATGGGCAAAAGAGTGGGCAGCTATAACGTATGGGTATTGGAACAACGTAGAAGCTGATGGTAGTAATGCTGATGCAGTTAAAAGAGGTATGGACTTAGCTCTGTCAGGTCTTGCTGCTGTTGCAATATTAGTAATTGCAGCAGTATCTATTGTTAGTGCTATTTTTACTGGTGGAGCAAGTATTGCAGCAGGTATTGCGGCGATAGTTGCAATAGGTGGTGCAATAGCCGGTGCTGTTAGTGCTATTAATTTAACGTATTCGGCCATACAAGCATTTAGAGCTGGAAAGGCAGGAATGGGTTGTTTAATGCTATTTTTTGCCTTGCTAACAGTTGTGCTTACTGCAGTAGGAGCTGGCCAGGTTGGCAGTGCTATATCATCTGGCTTAATGACTTTGGGAAAACAGTTTTTGATAAAAATGGCAATAGGCGCGGCAATAGGTGCAGTAGCTGGAGCTGCTGTATCTGCAGCTGCCCAAGGTATAAGCTATGCTATACGTAAATCGCAAGGGAAAGTTGATGAGTTTGACTGGGCGGAGTTTGGCAAAGAAGTTGGTATAGGTGCTTTAACTGGTGCATTTGCAGGTGCAGCAGTTGGTGCACAGGTTGCTACTGTTATAGCTAAAAATGTTGCTAAAGGCGTAGCCATGCAAGTTGCAAAAGGGCTATCAGATGATGTTGCAGAGAAAGTTGGTGCAGAAGTAGCTGAAGAGGTTTCAAAAGAGATTTCAAAACAAGTATCAAAAGAGTTAGCAGAAGAAGGTTCTAAGCTAGTGTCCAAAGAGGTAGCCAAAGAAGCTGGAGAAGAAGTTGCAAAAAGTATGGCTAAAGAAATTTCAAAAGATGTTTCAGCACAAATTGCAGGGAGCTTAACAAAAGCAGTAAGTTTTGAAATAGCAGAAGAAGTAGGAGAAAATGTTGCAAAGGAAGTAGGAGAAGAAGTTGCAAAGAATATTGTGGATGATTTAGCAGCTAGCGTCGCATCTAATGTTGAAGCTAAAGTTATACAAGCTTTGTCAGGTAAAGTTTCAAAAGCGGCTGCAGAAAAAATTGCAAAAAGTGTTGCAAATAAGGTTGCTGCCAGTTTATCAAAATCTCTTATGAGTAATCTGACAGGAAATGTTGCAAAGATGACCACAGGACAAATTGTCAAGGAAATGTTTTTAGGAGGGACAAGTTTTGCAAGACAAGCAGGCCAGACTACTTTGCAATTTGCGGGGCAGTGTATAAAATCAGGATTTAGTGTTGTAGTCAGAGTTGGTATGCAAGCATTAAGTGGATATATATCGTATATGTCAGCTAGAAGTTTTGTCGACAGTGTGGAAAGTGGCGATATTGCGGGTGCCATGAAAGCAATGTACACACTTGTTTCTATAAATATAGTAATGCCTCTTATGTCTGCTCAGTCGGCAATTAAAGAAGGAGGCACTTTAAAAGCGTCTGACCTTGCTAAAGAGAGCTCACAAGCTAGTGAAGGTATAACAACTATAACTGTACATGGTATGTCGCTAGGTGCAAAAATTGGATCTACTGTAGCTACAACTGTTGTTGGTGCTGGTATTGGTATGGCATTAGCTGCCATTATAGCTAAAGTAAATGGAAGAGAAGTAGGTCCTGGTGAGCTTATAGTAGGTGCAGCAGTTGGTGGTGCGCTAGGGCTTGGTTTAGGTGCTCTTGCTACTAGGGCAGATTGGACGTCGTTAGGTAATTCTGTCAAAACATCTTTTGCTAAAACAATTGCCCCTTTTGGCGGGAAAACTGCACAATTTACTACAGGACAAAGTGGTGCCCTTGTTGCAAATTGGAGCAAATTTAATGGTGCAACCATGGCAAGGGCTTGGGGTGGGCTTGTAGGAGGAGCTGGTATAGGTGTGGCTCTGGGAGCTGCTATATGGGCTGCTAAAGGGCAAAAGAAAGAAGATATGGCTAGATATCTAATAATAGGCGGTGTGGCAGGTGGTGTGCTTGGAGCAGGTGTTGGAAATGCATTCTCTACTGGAGCATATAGGCAAGCTTGGCAGAATTTTAAAGCCAATCCAGCTTCTCTTGGCACACAATTTAAACAATATATTCAAGAGTCCTTTAGCAAAACTCTTATGATGGTACATGATTTTAACACGTATATGGCATATACTACAGGGATATTAAACCAAATCTATTCTGCAATTACAGGCGGGGATTCTTTAGCCAATACAGAAGTTGTTAAATTTATCAATAATGTAACGGGAATGGGGTTATTTAAGTCTGAAGCAGACAAAGAGGCAGATGCAGAACAAGAAAGAAAAAAGAAAAAAGCAGAGAAAAAGGGTGAAGAATTTGAAGAAGAACCTATTGTTTATAAGGCTGAGTTTGGTAAAAAAGAAGCAAATGCAGTTATAAACCAAAACTGGGAAAGTCTTACAGGTCCTATGATGTATGCAGGTAATTTTGTAGGTGGTATTTTAAAGCCAGTTTTAGGACCTGCATTACAACATTCTCCTATTTTAGGATCTATAATGGGTGTTATGGAGTCAGCAGGGCAATTGTCTATTATGCAGCAACATAAAACTGTAAGTATGCTTTACAATATGGGGATTAAAGTAAGACTTTTAAACATTATTTCAAAACAAGTATTTGACGATCCTAACAGTGATGAAGACGACCAATTTGCTGAACTTATGGGTTCTGCTTTTATGCAAATGTTTGAAGCTATGCCAGCTCAAGAGCAGCTTCAGGGTGAGAAGTTTTTATCTTCTTCTAAGAATATTACCTTAAAAGATGGTACTACTGCAACGCTTAATGAAGCACTTAAAAACTCAATAAACGAGATTAAAACCTCAAATACACAAGACTTTGGAAAGAACTTACAAACAGTTTGTGAAAATTTAGGATTAAATTATGATGTGGTTGCTCAATATATAAAACCAGGCATGAGTTACGAACAAATAACCAATGCTCTTCTTACGGAGTATGCGTTAAGGGATTTTGTTGTAAACAAGACTTCGTCAGAACAGATTGAAAAACTTAGAGCTAATTTAAGCAAAATAATTGCAACAAGCCCAGTTATGAAGCAAAGTTCAGGTTTTTTTGAAGCAGATGTGCTTAACTCAATATCAGCTAAAATAAATTATTTAGATTTTTGTGCAAAAGCTCTAGAGTTAAATATTGAAGGACGTGAAGATCTTATTGATGCTCTTTCTAATGGTACTCTTACTAAAGCGCAATGTACAAAAATACTTCAAGCGCGAGATGCAAAAGAAGCTGGCTCAGGAGCGCGTTTGTTAATGAATTATATTTCAGGTATAAATTCTATAAATAAGCCAGTTAACGATATTATTGCTTCTGTATTGGAGTATAACGAAGCTCTTACTAATAATTTGGAAGGATTAAATTATGAGATTGCGCTAACTCAGGCTATAAAAAATAATATCTCAACAACTCTTAAATCTTTGAAAGCATTAAATTTATCTGAAGCGCAAATTAATAAAGTAATAGAAGTTGCATTAAAAGAAGGAGCATTCGGAGCAGATAATAACCTAACAGAACAAGCCATGAATCAAATAAAAGATGCTTTAGGTAATAAAGGAGAAGATATAAGAGTTTTTGTAAAGATAATAGATTCTATTGAAGCTGCGATTAGTACAGCAAAAGAACAAGTAGCAACAACCCCTCCGCAAGACATTGGTTTTGTAAAGGCTGAATTAGAAAGAGCGCAGCAAGATATTAATAAAGCAGAAAAAGAATTAAATACTGCGCAAAAAGAGCTAGATTTGGTTAAAAATGCAGAAAAAGAGCTTCCAATTCAAAGGCAAAAACTGGAAAGCTTAAAGCCAGAACAAAAAGAGGAAATAGATTCTACTAAGAAAGAAATTCAGGGACTTGAAGAGATTGTATCTAAGGCTGATGTTACAAAACTTCAAGATACAGTTAATTCCAAAAAATCTGATTTAGAGAAAGCAGAATATAAATTTAATAATGATACTAGTGCTACTCCATTAAAGGCATATATAAATGCTTTTGAAAGTCTTTATTCTACTGGCTATCCAATTATATGTAGCTATATGATGTCCGTGCTTAAAACATCTTTTGCATCAAAAGAATCTTTTACAACAAAAGATTTAGTTAAATCTATAGAAAGACAATCAGTTAGGGCACAAAGCTATAGCTCCTATACCTCTTACAGAAATAATGGAGAAATACAAGATGCAGCTAAAATAGAAGAATTGAGAAAACTAAAAGTTGAGGTTGGAGAAGAAAAATTTGATCAAAATAAAGCAAGCGAATTAAAAATGTTGGAAGCAAAATATATTTCTGCACAAATAGAGCTTAATATTGAAATAAGTAATATACTTAAAGATGTAGATAGCGGTAAATTAAGTTATGAAGATTTTCATAAGATTATAAATACATCTGACAGTTTGTATTCTAGAACTACAACTCTTGAAGAAAGAACTAAACTTGATAAATACAGGACTAAAGTACAAGAGTTGGCTGTTGATGTTGGTGAGGCAATCAAATCGTCGCTGGAAAACGGAAGTATTAGCAAAGAAGATATTAGTATGCTTAAAGCTATTCGTGAAAAGAATTCTGGTTTTGCTAAAGATCGTGGCAATGTTAGTACTTTGTTAACTGTAAATGCGCAAGAACTGTCTTTATTGAATAACATTAGATTAAAAGATATGGTGCCTATTGTAACATCAGACGGTAAATTTTTGACGTTCGACACTTCTGGCAAAGCTGAAATAAACTCAGTGCTTAAGTCTCTTGATGGAGTAAATTTAACAGAGGGGCAAATTAACAAAATAACAGAGACATTAACAGCAAGAGGGGCAGTTGATGCTAATAATAAGATAACAGAAGAAGGGATGAGGGATTTAACAAATATTTTAAAGTCTGAAGGCCTACTACCTTTTGCAAATACAATCTTAGGTGTTGTAGAACCTGCAATAAGAACTGGGAAAGATGTAATAACGGTAGATCGTGTTGAGATTACAGAAAAAGGGATGAAGCTTAATCTTGAAGTAAATGGTGTTAAGTATGATAATGCAGTTCTTCAAGGCAACTTGGATGCGTTGGCTAACAATAAGGAATTTACTCAACAAATTATAGACAAATATCCTAATGCACTAGCGTTAGAATCTGCACTGAATACAGCATTACCACCAGCTGTAAAAACAACTCTTAAATCTTTGAAAGCATTAAATTTATCTGAAGCGCAAATTAATAAAGTAATAGAAGTTGCATTAAAAGAAGGAGCATTCGGAGCAGATAATAACCTAACAGCTCAAGTTCAAAAAGCAATACAAGAAATTGTAGGTACTAAAGAAGGCGCAGATCTTGTTGTTGAAAATATTGAATCTACAAAATTAAATTTGAAAGCAAAATTACAAAATATATTGTCAACATCAGATGCATTGGTTTCTGGAACAGGCTCCTTTAGGCTAAATGCTGATGGTAAACAAATTGAAAATAAAGGATATATTTTATCATCTTTAGCTAAAAGTGAGATTTATAAACTTATAGATGTAGATAATGCAAAGGCTGTAATAGATTCAGTTGAAGTTCAATTAAATACTGAAAGAATTGTAAATCGGACAGAATCTTTTAAAGCTAATCCTAAACAATTAATTCAACAAATGTCTTCGGGTGCAGATCCTACAGCTATATCTAAACTATTTGCTGGCGTAACGCCAGATTTTGTATCTAGGGAAAATGGTGTAGAAGTAGATATGTCTTTGATGGATTTAATGGGTCTTGAAGCAAATTGCAAAGATGGTGCAGCGAAAACAATGATAGACATTGTAAAAGAATATGCAAAAGAATTAAAAGATTTAACCCCTGAAGAGAAGATAGAAACTTTAAGTAAAAACCAAGAATTACAGTCAACATTGAAGCAATTTTTAAAGGATGGTGTAGAAGATTCTGTAGTTAAAGATATTATTAAGCAGGCCGTTAATGATGTAAACGAATATAATATTTCCAAAGATTTTACTGATAAATTTGACATTGCCAAAATTAAAAATTATGTATTAGATAAGATTCAAACTTCACTTGATAAAAATATACCTAAAGATGATATAGTAGCTGATACAACAATAAAAGAATTCTTCGACAAATCTGGTTTTACCGCAGTTGATGCTTTACAAGCAAGATTAAAACTTTTAACCCCAGAAAATCTTGAGACTCTCCAAAAAAAATTTTATGGTGAAAAAGGTTTTATAAAGAAAGCTCAGAACTATATAAAGGATAATAGTTTCACTGAAGTAGTAGGAACAAAAAAGCTTACAAAATTTAATCCAGGCGTAATAGATAAATTGTCTACAGATGCTATGGAAATATATAAAAATAACCCTTCAGAGGCTATGAATTTTATAAGAACTATAGCAAACGAACTTTTAAAACTGAATGTTGGTTATGGTCTTAGATCTTCCCAGTTAGAACTTACTACAACTTTACAAAACGATTCTAACGCAGCACTTGGTATGGGAGGTGGAAAAACCATATCTTTAGCTTTTGATGCATTTATACAGAGGGTTTTGATGGGTAAAGCTGCAAATCTTGAAATTCTTGTAGGAAATAGCGATTTAGATAATTATGTCAGTACGAGGTCTCCTGCTAGGGCATTTCTTGAAGCGGCAGGTATGAAAGTAATAAGTTGTAAAGAGTTTAAGCCTGAAGGTGGTGATACTGACATACGTAAGCTTACACAAGCTTATTATGACCCTAATACAGTTGTTATTATGGACCCAACTATGAGGGGACACATGATGAACGAAGCCATAAGTAAAGGTGGCCAAGCAGGCAAGATATTCAGAGAGGCTTTATCAAGTGTTAATAGAGTTGGTGCTGATGAAGTGCATTTATGGGCGCTTACACAAATGGCAGCAGTTATCGGTGGTGATAATCGTCCTCCTGATAGAAAAATTTTAAAAAATGCCCTCTCAATTTCAAATATTATTAATGCTGGAGATATATTTGAAAAAATAGCAAAAGATTCGACGAAAGTTGGGATAGATAAAGCTGTGCCAGTTACAATACAGAATCAAGAAGTTAAAGTAGTACGGTTCAATAGTATGAAAGAATACACAACGGCCATAAATAATAAAGCCTTAGAAGGTGAATATATTTCAGTTATTGGCCAGCAATCTAGCTCTTTACAAATAAAGATGTCTAACGGTATAAGAGATATTATTCTTAATAAAATAGGCACTTCTGCACCAGAAGGTTATACGCCTGCAGGCATGTTAGATAGTATGCTTAAGGGCTTGTTTGCAAATCGTGATAATGGTGGTATGGCATTAGGAAGTGACGGTAAAGTAAAACCTGTAGGTGCTAAGGGTATTGAAGAAAGTATGGTTATCGGAGATATTTACCGTCAGTTAGGGTTTTCTTTAAGAGAAGGTTTTGGGCAACATGTGACTGACATGGCAATGGAAGAACATATGTCAAAAACTACTCAAATGAGTTCAACAAGCATGCAAACATCTCTTGCGTCTATATATTCAGGTGCAAATGCAAGAATGGTAGGTATTTCTGGAACAATTGCAGGTTTACAACAACTTATTATCAATAGGACGGGCTCAAGTAAAATTCATAATATTACAGGTGAAAGTGTTGAAACTGGAATGTTTCAAGGTGTTATAGAGGTTAGCGTTAAAAACCCAACGGGGACTCTTGTTGAGAAAATTACAAATACATTAGAAAAAATAAAAGTAGGAGATTTAAACGCAGCAAAAGATTTGGACAATATTTTATTGCTAGCAAAAACTCAGTCAACAATACAAAATTTCAGGGATGCAGTTTGCCAGGCAATAGAATATTTCGGTAGAGATCTTATCGGTGGAAATCCAAAAACAATTTCTCCCAAAGACGCTCTTTCCAAAGGGCTTAGTGAATTAAAGAATCTTAATGTTGAATTATTTGAGTTTACTGATAATCAAGGTAAATGGACTAATATAGAAAAAGAAGAAGATGGTAAATATACAATTACAGTTGACAAAAATCTTGGCAACGAGATGGGAAGTATTGCAGATGTTGCAAAAAATAAAAATATTCACCGTATAGTTATTGCAAACGAAATGGGTGCAACAGGTGTGGACTATCAGGGAAATTACTTAAACGTTGTTGCTGATCCTCATTTAATGAGTAATACAGATATGGCACAAGCATTAAAAAGATCTGCAAGACCAAACCAATATTTTAATACACAGGATAATATAGATGGTGCTTCTGCAAGATGGGCAACAGAAAGGTTTCTCATGTACGACCCTGCTAATGTAGAAAATACCTTAGCAGAATTTGCTGCAAATCCTGCTTTTGTTAACTATGCCAGAGAATTGTGGAATGGTAATGCGGCTAATGGAAATATGACAGATCTTAAGTCTATAGAATGGTTAAATATTATGGAGAGTGGAAATTTTGATATTAATAACCCCAAAGTTATAGAAGCTCTTTACAGACTAAGTAGTGTAGGCAAAAATGCTACAAATGTTGATATTGCAGATTCAAAAGTCAAGGAATTTGCAATGAAAGAAGTGTTGACTTTTTTATCTAAAATACAAGATTTAAAATCTGTAGATGCATCAACAAGATTTGCAATACAAGACTCAGTAAGGGATAGAATGGTTTTAAGTGTTTTAAGAGATACTGTAGCTGCTTTGCCAGAAGGTAAGGCAAAACAGGCAGCAATGGCAGAACTAAATGATGCTCTTAAAAATAATAGTTCTACTTCAAAAGATATTTTTGAATTTAACGAAAATATGAAAGCGGAGTCTAGAGAAGAGGTTATGCGCAAAACAATTGATAATTGTGTACAGGAAGCACAGCAGAGAGTTTCTAGACTTCAAGAAGTGTTAAGCAAGTTTAGTTCTGACTCTAAAGTTGCAGATCAATTAAAAATTATGGGGAATCATTTAGATTCTATTAGAATTGCAATGTCTAATGAGGCTTATTATGGTAGTAAACCTATTACAGATAAAGGTCTTAGTAACGCTATAGATATGACTGAATTTGTACAGATAGTTAGATCGTTTGAAGATTATATAATGCCAATGGCTACAGTTGTAGATAGAGCAGAAACAATTAAAACAGAAAGTTCTATACAAGATAATACAAGCAGAGCTGTCATAGATTATGTAAAAAATGATAATACCTTGTCTAAACCAAATGAACAAGGTGAAAGGGTACTTACCCAAAAAGGTGAGCTTTTTGTAAAGATGATGCAACAAGAACTCAATAAGAGCACTACTAAAACTGATAGTACAGTGGCATTGGCATGGCTTGCTAATAAATTAGGCTCAAGTTATACACCTTTAACTGCAGATTTAAACTTAGCAGAGCAAACAAAAAGGCAGATAGAAAATGTCAAAAATCTTGTAGATAAGCTAGTAGAAGTAAATAAAGATATGAAATATGAAGCTGTAAAAGAGTTTTTTATACTTCAACAAGATGAAAAGCATATAAATAAAGTGTATAACAGAGAAGAGATAATTAAAATATTAAATACTGTCAATAAAGAATATATAGCCGAATTAGCAAAGATTAGCGGTTTGAATAGTGAAATTTCTGAGCTTCAAAAGAAAATTTCAGGAAATAATGACAGTATTCCTGATTTAGAACAAAAAATTGCAAAACTTGAGCAAGAATTAGACAATTATTCAGACATCGCTGATGAGGGAGGTTTAGGTGATGAAATGAATAATATTGAATCTAATATGTTAGATATGAAAAATATTCTAAAAGCTAAACAAGATCTACAAAAAGTTCAAAGTCAGCTTGATGAACAACCAAAGTTATTTAAAGAAGTTGGTCATGATATAGAACTTACTGCTGGTGCTAATGTTGAAAACTTGATAATTTCTTCAATGCAAAATAGAGTTCAAGCTGATTTAGATAAGGATTCATCTTTATCTAAAACTGACAAATATGGGAAGAAAGTTCTTACTCAAAAAGGTCGTATTTATGCAAAAATTTCTAAAGACTTTGTAGAAGGTAATAGCAAGTTTGAAAATTTCTTACAAAATGGGCCTCTGTCTAAACTTGGTTTTGCTGATAAAATTAAAGATAATATGCAAGCTAATAATGGAGAAATAAAGTATGATGAAAAATTAATAAAAGAAATTACAAACGCTTTATGGGATGCAAATATTTGGGACTATTCAAAAGTAGAAAAACTTTACGGTTTTTATGAACTTGTACCAGAAAATCAACGTGACGTATTAAATAATATGTCTTTAGCAGAATTAAAAGGAATATTATCTGCGCAGCACTCGCAAACTATTAAAGGATTGGCTGAGCAAAAGGAATATACTTTGCCAGACGCGCAAACTGTGGCTTTAGCAAAACTTACTAAAAGCATGAAATTTGAAGGTAACAAAGCACTAGGCGATTACTTTGCTAATATTGTAAAGTCTTATGAAGATTTAGAAACCTCTGCTCCAAAAATGGCTCAAATAAATAACGACGCTTCTGAAACAAGCAAAGCTGCATCAAGTATGCCAGGCTGGCTCAAGACGGCTGGTTCAACAATTGGGGTTACTTGGCAATATTTTACAGATACAAAAGGGGATCTTAGCTCCGTAAGTGAAAGTGTTGATATTTCTCTAGAAGATGCTGTGAATATAGTTGGTAAAGATAGAGAAAAAACAGCTAACTTATTATACTTTGCAGGAAAAGTTGATAGTACAACTCAGGAAGCTTTGGATAATTTTGATACGTTGGTAAAAAATATTAAACCAGAGCAAACCAATAAATGTTTTGAATCTCATACAAATTGGAAAAAAGTTGGAGCAACAGTAGGTGTTGTTTTCTTAGGAATATTAGGAGTAGGGTTAGCTGTAGGTGCAATTGTTGGTATGGCTTTTGCTGGACCTGCAATAGTTGCTGCACTTGGAATAACGGTAGCTGCTTTGACAGCTTCGGGTATCGGAGCAGGTGTAGGTTTTGGTGTCGTAGCTGGTATAGGTGCCCTTCTTGCTAAATTTAGTGTCTTTAGCAAAATTAAAAATCTTATACCAAGTGGAGATTATAATAAGAAGTTAAAAATTTCAGACATAAACAAATTTGCGAAATTAAAAACATTTTCAAAACTTGTCTTGGATGGCAAAATAAATTTAGCTAATCAAGAAGATATGGGGAATATTACTTCAAAATCTTTATATAATGCACTTAATGCTTCAAAATCTTATGGACAAGTTATTTCTGACGAGGAAGCTTACTTAATATTAGGTGATAACTATAGACACATAAAAGTGTTTAAAGAAGACCAAATTGAAGAAAGAGCAGAACAATTATTAAAAGATGAGAGTTTTAAAGAAGGATTTAATATGCAAGAAAACTTGAATGAAAAAGCTAAACAGTTGGCAAGAGATGATACGTTTAAGAGGAAAAACAAACAAGAAGAGGGAGAGACACAAGAAGCTTATAATACAAGGCTAGAGAATTTAGCCATGAGAGAACTTAAAGGGCAAAAAGATTATAACAAAAAGCTTGAAAACGCAGCTAAGTCCAAAGCGACAAAAGAGTTTAGATGGAACATAGCTTCTATAGGAAAAATGATGGACACTTTAAATTATGTTGAAGATACAACAAAACAAGAAAAATTGTTTGTTGTGCTTTTGGGTGATGCTAATATTGATTCTAGGGAACTAGTGGATAGATATCAAAAAGTTGTTGATATTAAAGACATTGTAGATTCAAGTGTAGATATAAGTGTTCTTCAAGAGTACGAAATGTTTAATGCTGATAACAGTGTCAGCAATGAGTTTGTTTCAAAATATGTAAGTCCGGAATTAGTATTGAAATCAGTAGATAATAAATTTAAAAATATTGATTATCAAGGTGTCAATGCAGGGGAACAGCTTGTAGGTAAAATGGGAATAGGGTTTACAAAAGCAGAAGAATTTAGTATAGCAATTGCGCAAGCTCTTGTTCTGTTTGAAAACACAGCATCTATGCAGGAATATTTAGGGTTAGATATTTCAAAAGCACATACGAAAGAAGAAATAGTGTCTGCAGCATTTAGTACATATAAAGAAGCTCTAAATCTTTTTGCAGAAGGTGAAATTGATCAAACAATGCTAAACCAAGAGACAACAATAATAAGAACAGTATCAGAAATGTTGATGATAGCAATAGATAAACCAGAACTTACAGCAGCTATAAATGAGACAAATATCAACGAAGTGGCCTTAAACAAGATAGAACGTATAGTAAATATAGACGCTACAAAAGTAAACAGATATGTGTTTGTTAACACCTTGCGTGATGAAGTGAAAGCGTCTACTTCAAATGACACAGTATTTGAAATTAAAATTGATGATTTAAAGAAAGGCTTAGAGTCTAAAGATGCATTAAGAAATATCGAATTGCCAAAGAATCTTAATGATATATTACCTTCTCTTGAAAGTGGTCATCGAGGCAAAAAACATCATACGATGTTGATGGAAATAAGAAATGTTAAAGCAGTATCACAAGCTGCATAACGCTTGCATGTGCTTTCAAGAAGCAAGTGTTTTTTTATTTGCCATTACCCTTACTGTTATTTGTTTATCATCCTGCGTCCTGTGACTGCGTTTTGCTTCGCGCAGGATAAACTCCGTCCTAGGCGTCTCAGTCTTTGTTGTCATGTTGTATTAGGAAGTAAGTTCATATTTTTGCCAGTCGTATCATTGGTGGGAAGAGGGAAGAGTAGAAAATACAAATGGGATTAGTCTTGATTTTTCCCAAAAGACACAAATTTTGATAATATAT
>JAISYS010000006.1 GCA_031269735.1 Candidatus Endomicrobiellum cubanum
CAGGCTTTTATAGTGTTGTGAGTTTTATTTGACACAAAATTATATGGTTACAAATTTTACCTTCACGTAGTCTATTTTTTGAAGTTGTGATACAAGATTGTCAATATCTAGTTTTTCTCCTGACCTGACCTTTTTAACGAAAAAAATGGAAAAGCACTCATAAAAAAAGAGGAAAGGGGTAACCCAAACGATCAAGTCAGTTGAACGCACACTCATACCAGATGTGTATTTTTTATGTCTAAGCACCAAACATTCAAATAGAGAAGGCGAAACCCAAGCAATTCAGAAAAGTTGCGCTCTCCGTGACTAAAGTGTAGAAATTTATTTTAAACCTAAAAAGGCAAGATGGGCTGGCCTCTACCATCCGGTAGTGGCGTCCCACCTTGTGTTAAAAGTATAGTAAAATTATTTTTTTATGTCAAAGTATTATGTTGTTTTTGGATACTACAAGCAATCGTTTAATATTGTTTCTTGCTTTTAACTCTATTTTGAGTTTAGCCAGACATTGTTTTTCAGTCAATCTGATTTTTCTTAAATCAAAAATTAAATTTGCGGATTGTTTAGATGCTGTTTTAAAATTGTTATCTATCGTCCTTTTTCCTTTTCCAGTAGGACATTTGATTTCCCAAGTAATGCCGTCCATAACAATATCTGCGGTATGAATACCTTTTGAACAAACAGGAACCAAAAACTCAACATCCTTGCCAACCAAGCCGTTTCTAATTCGTGTTTTTCTGGATATGCACCATCGCGAATAATAGTTTTACCGAATTTCGTCATAAAAAAATTATAACAAAATGTTTAGTCTGTTGCAATTTTTTATTTTAATGAGATGATTTTTGGTATTTGAAATTTAAGAGCAGGACATCAATGCAGAAAATATGAATATAATAAGAAAGTGCTCATTGAGTAATATTGAAGATTGTTAGGGTTATAAAAGAAAAGGTCAGAAAAAATGAATAAAAAGCCGACCTTTTACTAACTATCTTTTCCTTTCATGCGGTTTGCCTGTATAACCAGTACAAGTGGCATTTGTCTTTGACCCTAACGGTCTTGCAATTTTGATTGTTAAACTATACTAAAAATAGTAAACTTACTTCACTGAATTGAGCTTTTAAAATAAATCAAGCTGAAAAGATTTTTGTTTTGCTTGAAATGTCTTTTCAGGTTTACTAAATCTTAGCAATTCGCTTTCAATTTTTTCTAAAAAAGGCGAAATTTTTAAATTTTTATAAGTTCCCAGCCATTTTCTTTTTACAGAGCGAGTTAGGAATAATCTTTGCTGCGCTCTTGTCATACCAACATATAATAAACGTCTTTCTTCTTCAATCTCACAAGCTTTTTGAGCTCGGTAAAAAGGAATAATCCCATTTTCCATTCCAACTATAAAAACGCATTTAAACTCTAGTCCCTTTGAAGAATGCAACGTCAATAACGAAATTCTATCAGCTCTTTGATCAAGAGTATCTATTTCAGATAAAAGAG
Organism: Candidatus Endomicrobiellum cubanum; assembly: GCA_031269735.1. GTDB lineage: Bacteria > Elusimicrobiota > Endomicrobiia > Endomicrobiales > Endomicrobiaceae > Endomicrobiellum > Endomicrobiellum cubanum. The sequence continues at coordinate 1,486 of JAISYS010000006.1, forward strand.
AAACTTCGTGAATAAATTCATTTTTCGTTCTATAGGTCTGTGCCAGTTTAATGATGTACTTGAGAATATTATCGTCAATTGATTCTTTAAATTCATCGCCAAGCTTATTGATTTGCGATATAACAGGTCCATCATTTTTTAATTTGTTTAGTAGTTTTATGACTGGTTTTTTGTCACATAATAGATCATTAGATAACTTTACAAAAGGCATACCAGATTTTTGAAGTGCTTCAACTATAGGTTTCAGCTGTGAAGATGTACGGTATAAAATAGCAAAGTCAGCAAACGAAACATTAGTTTCCTCGCCAGAAGCTCTGTTAGTATCAATAGAAAAGAAGCTATGCCCTCCAATTAGATTTTCAATACTTTTGACCACAAATTCTGCTTCTGATTTTTCAGTTGGAGCCGTATGTATAGTAATTTTTTCATGAGGTTTGTCATATTTTGCTGTTATATTATATGAGCTAATAATTTGGTTTGAGGCATTGACAATAGTTCCAGTAGAGCGATAGTTATTTCTTAAACTAATTGTTTTAGAGAGAGGGTAATCTTTAGAAAAACTTTCAAAAAATTTCAAATCTCCTCCCCTAAACCCATAAATTGCTTGGTTAGGATCCCCTATTACGAATAAATTTCCATCGGGAGGAGCTAGTAGTCTAATTAACTCATATTGTCTAGCGTCGATATCTTGATATTCATCAACTGAAATATATTTAAATCTATTTTTATATGACTTAGCAATATCGGGGTTATCATTAAGAAGTTTTATTGTAAGGATTATCAAATCGTCAAAACTTAAAATATTTTCTGATAGAGATTCTTCTCTATATAAATTCATTTCGTGGTTACTTACTACTTTAAAATTAAGACTTATCCCTGCTTTATCATGATTTTCTTTTAAAATAGAAAAACATAAAGAATGGAATGTATGAATATTAATGTTTCTATAGTTTTTAGGAAGAAATATATTAAGTCTATCATTCATCTCATGAGCTGCTCTACGTGTAAATGTTATCGCAAGGAAGTTTTCAGGGGCAATATTATTTTCTAAGACCATATAGGCTATACGTTTTGTCAATACTGTAGTTTTTCCAGATCCAGGCCCTGCGATTATTAAAATTTGTTTATTAGCATTTTTTATTGCGCTCAACTGATATTCGTCAAGACCTGATAATACTTCTTTGTTTTCTAGAGCAGGAATATCAAAGTTATAACTTTGATATTCCTGCTCTGCTATTTCTAGTTTTTTTTTAGGTAATCTGACAGGCTTTTTTTCGCTCTTTAACGGCTTTGCAGGTATTTTCATATCAAACATCAAGTTTGTAAAATTATTTCTTTCTAGCTCTTTTTGTTCAAATAACTTTATGACACCATACTCGCCGTCAAATCCTGCATGTTTTATAACTTTTCCTTTCCTTAATCGTGAAATCGCTTCTCCAAGTAAAGAAGAATGGTTTTTTGATATTTCGTCTATAGGGATACTCCTTAAAATATCTAATTCAGATCCCAATTTTTGTATTAGTTTTTCATAAGTGATATTTACTGACTTGCTAGAGCCACCGACTTGCATAATTTCAGATAGAATTTCTTGCAAAGGGACAAGGCTAAATACTTTCCCTGCGGTTTTTGGAATTACGAGATCTTTACGATCAGCTAACTCGTTAACTCTATGCATAACTCCTATTGTAAGAGGTTTATTGCATTCGGGACATATTCCTTTAAGTTTTTTTGTTTCTTCAGGCGTTAGACAAACATTACATTTTCTATGACCATCTTCATGATATTTACCTTCTTCAGGGAAAAATTCTACAGTGCCAACATATCCTTCACCAGTTTGGAGTGCTTTTCTGATAGCAAAGTAGTCTGGAGTTGTATCAAAAACTGTAGCTTCACGAGCAAGTTTAGAAGGTGAATGCGCGTCAGAATTAGATATTAGTCTATATTTATCAAGACTAGAAACTCGCCAATTCATTTCTGGATCTGAGGACAGTCCAGTTTCTAATGCGAAGATGTGGTCTGAAAGATCTCTATAGCAATCTTTTACTGAATCAAACCCTGACTTTGAACCTAATATTGAAAACCACGGTGTCCAAATATGCGCTGGAACTATATATGAACCTTCACCTGATTCTAAAGTTATTTCAAGGAGATCTCTTGAATCTAATCCGAGTATAGGACGGCCATCAGAAACTATATTCCCGATGGCAGAAAGTTTTTGTCTTAAGTTTTCTGCGCTTTTAAAATCAGGAACAAATACAATATGATGGACTTTTCTTGTCTTTTCACCCTTTTTGTATATGGTTGAAATTTCAACTGATAACAAGAATCTTAAGTGATAGTTGTTTGTTAGAATTTGTTTTTCAATGTCATCTTTTAATTTAAAAACACCATGTTCAGCAGGAACAAGTTTTTCTTTTATTTCTTTAAACCATGCTGGATGTGTAAAATCACCTGTTGATATTAAGCTCAACCCTTTCTTTTGAGCCCAGATAGCAAGTTCTTCTAAGTTACAACTTTTACTGGTTGCTCGTGAATATTTTGAATGTAGGTGTAGGTCAGCATAAAAAAACATTAAAATTCCCTTAGGTTTAATAAAACACTATTAATTTTAGCAAAAATAAAGCCTAACTTGAGCTATGAAAAGGTCAAGTTATATTTTATACAAAATATAAAACCAATATAGGGAGCGTTATGGAAATGTTAGTTAAAAATTTCATACATAAACTAACACTGATGTTGCAATAGCTATTTTCTTCACTTATGGGGTTTTAGAAACTTTAAATTTATTAAAGTTATGTTTATTGTATTTTTATTATAAAATTGATATAAATAAGCTATTGTATGTTAGTAAAATGTTGTTAATGTTAAGTTTTTTTAATTGTTTTAGATGTGATTTGCAAATAAGGCGGAATAATTTAAAACAATGGAAAATATTTTTAAGATTACCATCGCTGACAAAAATATAATTGCTGTTTTTATGTCAATTTCTTTATTTTTAAATATTTTTTCTTGTTTTCCCTGTCCAAATATTAATACTTATTCTATTCAAACAAAAAGTCAAGTAATTCAGTTAAAAAGTCACTTATGTAGGGTTTATAGTGCCATAAATGTTCCAATTAAATTAGCAAATAAAATATTGAGGTATGCTGTAGAAACAGAAGATGTCTCAAAAAATATTATATGCAATGGTGGATTTGGTAAATATATTATCAAAACAGATACAACAGAAAAGACTCAACAAAAAATTGTAGTGCTAGAAATATCTTTAAATTTCCTCAATAGTTTTAAATCAAAGATTTTCAAAAATTACCCAAACTATAAACACAGGTATAATTACAGTAATTTAATGTTATTTAAAGTGTTTAAAAGTCAATTTATAATTAAACCTATACTGTTTTTTTTAACTATTGTATCACTTCTACCTAGAGGTATACCAATACTTATAAAAATTATAAGCAAAAATATATTCATCAACCAGCTTTATTTTTATAAAGCTGGTTTTTTTATGTTTACAATCATTTAAATATTAATAGATAATTCTGGAGGCTTCTATGTACTACCTGTTTGAATGTAAACAAAAATTCTTAAACCTTCTTCTAAATTGTAAAAAATGGTTTTATGAATTAAATAGTATAAAAACAATTTCAATTGTATTAATAAACTGTATATTGCTTACATTTGTTTATGGGCAAAGTATAGCTCAAGTAGCGCAGAATTTAAAAGCTACAGAACAATTCAAACAAATATTTACTGATTTTACCCTTCCTTACTCATATGGGAAAATAACATCTGCAAATTATGCTGGAAGCGATGCAGTGATTATAGCTATACAAGACTTGCATTTACATCCTGAAGCTCAAAAAAATATAGCAAACATTATATCAACCTTTGACAAAAGTTTTGGGTTAAAGAACGTATTTTTAGAGGGTGCTTATGGGCAACTAGATATGTCTTGGCTTGCCGGGACTATAGATGATAAAGACAAAAAAGAAAAAGTAATAAACTCTATTTTTGCAACAGGCGCTTTAACCGGGGCCGAGTATTATTCTGCTATTTCTAGAAACTTTAGCTTGGTAAAAGGAATAGAGAATAAAGAACCTTATCTTGACAATTTAAAAAGGTTTGGAGACATATTATACGATCAGAATGAAATTACAAAAGTTTTTAATAGTATGGAAGAAAACATCAGATATCTTAAATCTTTGTACTTCAATAAAAAACAGAAAAGAATAGAAGACTTATCGAAAAGATATGTATCTGGAGATTTGGATGCTAAGAAATATTTTATTTTGTTGAATAAATATGCTGACAGTTTAGGTGTAGATTTAAGCAAGTACGATAATGTAAGTTTATATATAAAATTGCTTAGCTTAGGTAAAGAAATAAATTACGAAAGATCTACAAAAGAATTACAATTATTGATATTAAAGTTAAAAGAGCTGTTGCCTTATGGTGCGTATAAAATGATACTTGATTCGACATCAGATTTTAGTGACATTGATAGATTATACACATATTTAGTAAGACTAGCTAGACAAAATAATATAAATCTTTCTGTGAATTTCCCGGAGCTTAATAAATTTTTGGGTTATATAGAGTTAAGTGAAAAAATAAATCCAATGGAGATGTTAAAAGAGGAGCAAAGATTAAGAGATGAAATAAATATAGCATTTGCCTACGACACTGGAGGAAAAGAAGTATCTTTTATGGTTGGATTTATGCCATATCTTAATGACTATCTGTCTAGTAAAATAACGTCTGACGATTATAATCATTATGAAAACAATATAAAAGAATTTAAAAGATTATGGATAAAATATGTAGATAATCAAAAATTAAGAACTTTAAATGAATATGAAGTTAGAGCAGAAACATTCTATAAAATAAATTTAGATAGAAATGACTATTTTATAGAAAACATAGATACTATAAAAGATGTTGGCAAAATATCAAAAGAGCTTAGTCAAGATCTGCCTGAAGTAGAAAAAGTTATACAGTCTTTAAAAGAAGCAAAAAACGTATCAACGGTAGTAATTGGCGGTTTTCATACACAGGGCATTACAGAATTGCTTAAAGAGAAAGGCATATCATATCTAGTAATAACACCTAATGTTAGTGGAGGGGTGCAGTTAGCAGAAGATGCATACTATGCTTTAGCAAAGGAACAAAGCAAAATACTATTTCAAGCGCTTGCCACACTAAATTTATCGCAAATGCCAGAGGATGTAAGGCCAGTGATGTTTGCAGGGCTGCTAGTACAGCAAGGGCATCCAATAAGTCTAATTAATGAAGCATTAAAAGAAGTTTTAGCCCTGGGTGAAACAGCTCAATTGCAAGGTAGTATAGACAATGTTGATGCTTTAAAAATGACAGTTACAAGAAATGGGCAAACAACCACTTACGACTATAAGAATTCAGGCTTTGAAGCTGTACCTGCCAATCAAACTCAAACCCAAGAAGAAACACAAACAACTCAAGGTAACCAAAAATCAGTTAACAGCATATGGTCTGCGATTAAAGGTTTTGTTGCTGTAAGCGTTGTGTCTGCAGCAATTACAGCTGGAGCAGGTGTAGCAATAGGTCTTGCGATTATAACAGGCTTTTTATGGTTTTTAGCGCCTCTTATACTTTTTGGTCTCGTATTTTTAGGAAGTATATTTTCTATTGGCTATGGACTTTACCAATCGTCTTTTTTGGCAAAAGAAGATATTACTCCTAGTGATGTACAAGAAAATATGACAAATATTTACGTGTTTAAGAAAATACTTCAATCTTTACCTAAAGATCTTGCAAAAGAATTTGCAGCTGCAGCTTTGCAAGTAAGCTCGGAAGAAGTTGATGATTTGCTGTATGGCTATGCAAGCGATTTAGAAGAAAGATTAGATCGGTTGAATTTGTTAGAAGAAGGCGCAGCAATGGAAACTTTTCACAGTGGCATAAAAATAAATTATTCTCTTATGAGAGCAAAATTTTTAGACGCATCCGGCAAAAATATAACAAATCAAAGAATGTTAGAAGTTTTTATTAAACATGAGTTAAGACATGAATATTTTAGGAAGTCCGGAGGGTTTATTCATTCAACCCCATGGTTAGAAGAATTGTTAGTTTCTGTGGGCGATTTATTTAATGCTTTTAGTGGTTTGTTTACAAGCGCGAAATCAAAATCTTTAACAGAAATAAATGCAAATTCGTATGCAGATATAGAAGAAGCATTGACTACTCTACTAGGTCGTGATAGTAGAGAAATAGCTCAGAAGATACAGTCTTTTTGTGTACTAAATCCAAATGTAAAACTTACACAAGACATTCTTATGAAGTATTGTGGTTTAACTAGACAAGAGGCGTTGGCTTTTGGAAATATAAAGTTTACTGTAAATACAGCCGCTAACGCGCCAAATTTTGAAAGTATTTTGGCTTCTACGGATCAGCGCCAGGTTATAAGACAACTTTTAAATTCAGGGAATGCAGACGCTATTGTCGTAGCAAAAGCAATAGAGGGATTAGGTTTGCAAGAAGTTCAAAATATATCAAGAACTGTTACTGGAGTGACCTTTGAATTTAAATTTGCAAGCTTAAAAGAAAAATTGATTCAAAAAATAAACGACAACGTGATAGCGGACATAAAATCCGGAAAATCTGTAAGAGAATCACTTGCAAAAGGACTTCCAACTTTGCAGCTTTTAGCAATGCAAAATATGTTGCCTAACGTAGGTGTTGGTACTATTGAAAATGATTTTTTTAATATTGCACGTCGAACATCTGGTTCATTTCAGGAAGTGTTCAAAGAGTTAGCAAGAGAAAAAGTTTATACGTTTGTATATGCTCAAATCAGCTTGATGGGTGTATCTAGAGAAGGATTTTGGACTGATCAGACACGGGATCAATTATTAAATATTTCGATGGAGAATTTATCTTCTAATTTAGGTGACGTTTCAAAAGCTGTAGCTGATACAAAAGAGATTATGTTAAAAGAAGTTGTAAATCAAAACCAAAATGAGTTGGACGCATTAAGTACATCTCTTGCGCAAAAAAGGCAAAATATTACCGCACAAGAAAACACTAATTTATCAACTTTAGATAAAAGCATAACAAAAACTTTGTTTGAATTGTCTAATAATGTTGTGGATCAAACTCAGTATACTACAGAAACAGCAGTATTTGTAGTCACTATAAGAGATGTTTTTTTAAAGGAAAATGCTTGGGAACAATTAAAAAACAAGGAAACTAGAGACAAACTTGCCAATTTCCTTAAACAATATTACGATGCACATATTATTGATGTAAATTTTACATTTTTAGAAGATTTAACAGACAGAAACGACGCGTTAAATGCTTTGAATGGCTTAATTGCAGCTTTAATTAAAAATAGACGTAACTCCACTGATATTAACTTACAAAGAGCACTCGCAGAAGTGTTTCCACTTTCTATGCAATATTCAAATAATGAAATAGTGAGAGGCGGGGCATTAATTCTGCAGACATCTGATGACCAACAAGGCCTTGTTTCAAATATAAAAGACTACATGCATATTTTGGCTGAATTAAGTAGTTTTTCTACAGAAAACACTCCTGAAAAACAAAGAGCGCAATTTTTAATTGAAAGTTACGGTAAATACGCTTTAACTGTTTTGAATTATCCTATAAATAATGGATCTGTTGATTTTAGGTTGAATTCGAGGCTTGGGGCTTTGTGTACGGAATTGGTGAATATTTTAGAAGGTATGGGAGTTGAGGTTTCTAGTACATTATTGGCGCAATTATTACCTGCAGAAATAGAAAATTTAGACAGGATGGCAAGAAGTAACCCTAACGATAAGCAAGTGATGAAAGATTTAAACAAAGCGCAAAGTAAGTTAGACGATATGACTTTTAGAGATCAAAATGTATCTAAAGATTCAAGACGTATGGCAAGCGTTATAAGGAATGTTACACAATCTATAATAGATAAGGGCAATATAGATTTAGAAGAGCTGGAACAACTAAAAGAGCTTGCTCAGCAGTGTAGGTCTTCTGTTCTTGAGAATAATTCTAATCCTGAATTGAGTGAAGACTTATATAATGCTGGGACAATAGATGTATTGGATATTTTAATTCAACAAAGAACTGAAAATGTTTTAGGCAAAAATGATTTATCTATGTTAGTTACGGCTATTGATTCCTTGCTAAGATTTCAAGCAGATTTAAATCCAACATCTTTTGCTGATTTTTTAAGAGCAGAAAGAGATACATCTGTAAATTATCCTTTAAAAGAAGGTGGACTTTCTAATTTGTATGTTGCTCTAACATTTTCTAGGTTGGCTACAGTCATAAACGATATAAATTCTATAGGTGAAACAGAGGTTACTGATTTAGAAACAGCGGTACAAAGCAGGCAGACGACAGCGGTAATTTTAGAACGCATACGTTATTGGTTACCATCAAATAGCATAGCAAGACAATTTGCAAAGACAGATTTGATTAGTGCGGTTAATAGTAGTATTGAAAACTTCAGAGAAGTTTTAGCAAATGGAGAGGGTCGTTCAGATAGAGTTACTCCAGCAAGCCTCAACAGTTTGGTGTCTTCCTTAGAGCAAATTACACAAACAGAACAAGCTTCATTTGAAACACTTTCCTTAGAAGAAGAAACAATATCAAATGCAGATGAGATGGAGATAGGAAGTGAGGAAGGGCATTCAGTGGGATGGTATCTAAAGATAATAGGGCTAACGATTATAACGTTAGGAGGCTATTGGCTATATAAGTTTTTTGGTCCTACAGCGGTAGACAGTCTTGTAAAAAAGGCAAATACCCTTGAAGATCTTTCTAAAGATGATAGTGCTAAGGGAGAAGATTTAATAAATGCAGCAAACGCAGCGGTTGAAGAGTTAGAAAACTCCGTTCCTACAAATACTGACGAAATAAAACTCAAAAAAAATGCAGTTGATAAAGTGGTCGCGTCTTTTAAGAAATTATTGTCGAAATCTACGTTATCTAAAGCAGAGAAAGAGGATTTAGGCCAGAAGTTTGGTTTGGTTGTTCAAGAGCAAATTAATGTAACAAAAATGGATTGGTATAGCGGCGGTGCCTCTAAAGCAAGAGATATTAAGCAGTTGCGTACAGATTCTGTAAGTAATGCAATAGATATTTCCATGTTTAGTGATGTCTCTTCCACAACTTCAGAAATAGACTCTACGTTAGCAGAAGCGCTTGACTTGCTTGACCAATACAACAAAAATGCGGCTGATACACAGGCTAAAGGAAATTTGCAAGCCAAGTTGCAAGCGTTAAAGAATATATCTGGAGTAGGAGACTGGGGCGCAGGTTTAAATGTTGCTATAACGGCTAGGTTTCCGTCAGATATAAAACGCAATTTAAAACAGGCGTTGTTAGCTAAAGCTGCTTCGTTGTCAAAGAATACAAGCAATGCTCAAGAATTAACGCTTTCAGCGATACTTAGTAAAAGAGCTCTCTCTATTTCTGATGATTCTTCAAAAGATGATGATGTAGATAAAGAAACAGCTAATCTAAGAAATACTTTAAAGATGTTAGAGGGTAAAGTTGGAGCAGCACAAAAGCAGAATATAAAAAATATGTTAGCAAAAGTATTGCAGTTGGAAATAAGTGCAATAGATGAAAATATTCGCGCTAGAATCGCAGTCCGGAATTCATTGATAAAGGAGTACGGAGAATTAGGGGTAAGAGATGAAGCACAAGCGAGAGGATTTATTAGACAACGAAAAGAACTGTTAATGAATGCAGTTAAATTTGAATCTACAAAAAATGGTAGTTTGGAAGATGTTTATAAAAGAGCTGTTGCAAATCTAGATGAATTAATAGCCCATACAGCTCCTGATAGCGTATTAATTGACCAATTTCCATACAACAAAGGATATTATGAAATTCTTAAGGCAACTGATGCAACTTTAGCCAATATAATACGAGATACTAATAAAGATATGGGCTTTAGACTTTATGCTTATGGGCAATTAAAGGCTAAGGGTGTCAGCAAGGTTAAGGTGGGCAGAGTTGATATAGATATAGATGCTGAAGTAAATAAAGAGGAATTTAAAAACGGTATCAAAAATATATTAAAAGAAAAAAAATTAAATCCGATGGAGTCTTATTTTGATTTAAGGGCAATGTTGATTGGGATAAATTTATTAGCAAGCCAAGAAGTAATAAACGAAGTATCTGCAGTAACTGATGACAGGGCAGCCTCACAGCTTAAAAGTAATATTGACGGATTATATACTTCTATGATGCAAGCCAATTTTACTAGCGGCGAATTTTTTAATGCTGATAGTGGTTTTAATTTTACGAGAGCTACAGATGGAATGGATGAGTTTGGTAAAGATTCGTATGATGCGTTTTATGTGGTAATATCACACGAGCTGGGTCATAAATACTTAAATGCTTTGAATATTAAATCCAGAGGTGATGCAGCAGGGATGTTTCATGAGCAGTTTGCAGATTCAGTTGCAGGAATATTTAATTCGCTTTTATTTGGTAACGACATATCAAACTTATCGTTAATAACTAAGCGTAGAAAGGAATTTAAAGCTTTTACTACTGTACAAGCTGGTGCGCAGGAAGTCCATGCAGCAGCAAGAGGGTTAACTAATTCAATAAAATCTGCATTTAGCGCAATTGGGAAACAGTTTAATTTTAAAGCTTTGATGAGGGCATCAATTGCAATAGTTGTTGCAGGTGGAATAGTAACTGCAAATGCACAACAATCAGTAGTCGCAAAGGAAGTAGTTTTAAATGTGGCTAATACGATGTGTCAAGAAGCAGGTTTTACACAAGAGGATAGAGGGAAATTTATATATCAGTTTATATCTGCAGAAGGCGTTACGCTTAATAGTCTGCAAGAAGAGAAATCAGTTTTTGGGGATAAGAACAGTGTCTCTCTAGTAGCTTACCTGAAAGCAAAACAAGGCAAAGGAGAAACTCTGTCTGCAGAAGAACAGGCATTTTTAAGAGCTAATGAAACAAGAAGAGATCAGCCTGTAACAGCTAGCAGGTCATTTTTAGGCGAATTAGCGCAGGGATTGGGGAATTTATTGGACTCCATATTTGGCGCAGAGGAAACCGAAAGTAGTCAAGGGCATTCAGCATTGTGGTGGACAGGAATGGTTGTAGTACATATAACAATTTTACCAGCAATAATCTACTGGCTAGTTAGGTTGTTTTCAAGTAATGCTCAACCTCAACAAACACAACCAGCATACACAATCCCAGAAGAGCACGTTATAGAGACTACATTTGTCCTAAATAATTTAACAGAAATTTTTACGAATAATCCTCAAAACTTTAGTATACAAAATGTTGAACAATTAAAAAATAGTGTAGAAACTTTTTCTAACTACATGTCAAAGACAGATTTATCTGCTGTCAGAAATATTTTAAATGGATTAAGTAATTTAGACGAAATAAGTTTAGATAGAAATTCTGCAAATTCATTGCAGTTTGTTTTACAAGCTTTAAATACTGCTTTAGAAAAGCATTCTAAAGAGAATCTTTTAAATGCTAGAGTATATGTATCCTGCTCTAAAGCGCTTTTAGCAAATATGAATAACATTTTTAATTTTGATAATGCTGATGTGAAAGATTCTAATAGACTAGAATTAATTTCTTCAATGGAAATGACTGTTGTTAATGCACTTGAAAATTTAAAATCGATGACTGAAAAAGACAGTCAAGAATATAAACTACTTAGTAATGAGATAGCTTCAACTTTATATAATGCATCAAAACGTATGGAGGTTTTTATTAGCATAGGAGGCCATAACAGTCGAGTTGATGAAAATTTATATATCAATCAGTCAAAGATCAATGATCTTATATTTGAAGGGCAAAACATACAAGGAAATATAAAGCAAATTGTAGAAAAAATTAATCAAATAGGAGCTAATTTTACAAAAACAAAGCAACTTTCTTTAAAAGATATTGATAGATTGGAAGAAATAGTTAGTACGATTAATATTTCTCCACAAGGTGATTATAATTGGGAAGAAGTATTTAAAGATACTATCTTAGCGGTAAATCTGCCAGAAATAAGAGAGCAAATTACAGCTGGAAATTTTGTAGAGGCATATGCAAATGTAGATCAGGTATTGTCAATATTAGTTAGGAATCTTACTTACAGTAGTCAACGTGATGTGGAATTAAAACCTGATCTTAGAAATGCAATTATCCAGCCGTTAAGTTTAAATAATTTGTATATAGCTAATACTCTTGCTATGTTTTCTATTGCTGTTGGAGACGAAAGTGTTAGACAGCAAGAAGTTAAAGCTGAAAATCAAGAAGCCAAAATAACAGATTTAGAGACTATGCATACTGGTAGGTCAGTGTTGCTTTATCTTTTAACAAGGACGTATTACTCTTTACCGCAAGGTAATAATTTGTCTAAAGAAGTTACGAGAGTAATCTTAGAGGATTTAAAAGAAGAAGATTTAAGGATCTATAAAAATCTTGTTGATCGTTCTACTCCACAAAATTTTAGTATGAGAGTTACGCAAGCAGTATATGATACAACATTTGCGAATTATCAGGCATTTTCACTTGAATCTTTACAAATTGAAGTTACAAATAAAGCTGAAGAAGAAGCTTTTTCAAAGTTGATAAATAATAATACAACTATAGCTTTAGAAAATAACCAAAATATGTTTTCTGAAGTTGTAAAGATGTCAAGACAGTTGACAGAACAAGAAGCCCCAGAGGAGCAGCTCCAGACAACGACTACTACAGAAGAAACTCTTGCAACAACTATAGAAACATCACCAGAAAAAACGACGACACCAGAGATAACTCAGGAAGCAAAACCTCAAGAAGAAGCAAAACCAATAGAAGATCAAACCGAAAAAATAAGACTGCTAAATAGCTTGGGTGGGGCAAATATAGATTTTGCAAGAATGTTGGGTATTAAAGGGGCTGACACGGAAATAAAAAATATATTAGAAGATGCTCAGAAAACAGAGTTTACTTTTGTAGCCCCGAATTTTAATGAGTTTTTTAAAGAAGGCATATCTCAAGAGGTTTTAATAGAAGATTTATTGAAAACAAATTATCCTCATGCTGTTACTGCAGCCTTAGCACTTAAAAATTTAAATTTAACTAAAGAAGAGTTAAAAAGAATTTATGATCAATCTGCAAAAGGCAGAAATGACCGCTCGAAATTTTACAATTTCCAAGCTTTGTTGACAAAAGAAGTTGAAGTTAGGTTGATAGCTAGAATAAGTCAAGGTGAATCTATAAATACAGTACTTTCTAATCCTTTCCCATCAAGGAATATATTGCAATTAAAGAATTTTCTAAGACTAGGCTTAATTAATGAACAAAATGTTAAAGATTTGGCAAAATCTTTTAAAGAAGTAGATAAGTTTTTTGATGCTTTGAGGTATAGTAATGTTGTTAGCGAAAATTTAATTGCTTCCCAACAAGTAGAGATGTCAAAAGTCTTGTCTCAGAATGCTATTGATACTGCAAATAGCCTTATACAACTTTATGTTCCCGAATTGTACTTTAATGAAAACCCTATAGATGCTGCAAAAAATATATACGGAATAATGATAATTTCTGATTACGACAATATTGGGTCAAAAAAAGAGCAGCTTACCAAAGAAGAATTAAGAAAGATTTTAAATGACTATTTCCCTAATTTAAATATTACACAAGAAACGCTTGATAGTTTTTCTGAAGGGAATGTAATCCAGAAAGTGGCAGTTAGAAGAGTTGTTAATTATCTTTTAGATACACTTGAACACATACGAAGTTTATATATAGATATATTAGAAAAAACGTCTGACAATAAAGAGTCAATTGATTTGGCTATATATGCTGCAGATGTTATGATAGAAAGTACTAATATTTATAAAGTACCAGATGCTCCAGAGCAATATTATTCTTTATCTACAAAGGTAAAAAATGCTGAAATTTTACTACAAAATTTAACCAGAATCTCAGAATTTACAACTATTTCAAAAGAACAGTTAGAGGAAGTTAACCAAAGAATACGTGCCCTTGTTGAAAATACAATATCTATACGGGCACAGCTTGCTATTAGTGCAAGCAATAATGATGAATTTGCCACTGAACGAAATAAATTTAAAGCAGTAGATACTGCCAATGTTAGAGACTTTGTATCAGCTTTATCAATTGAAGAGTCAATATCAATTAATAAAGCTGATACAGTATTTACTGCGATGGAAGATTTATTGCAGTCTGACTTTAGTAGAGAGGCTAGGCAAACTTTTGTAAATGCTTTAGAAGAAGAAATTTCTAGTGGTAATAAAGCTAAGTTTAGAGAAATGGCTGCTAAATATGCAAGTTATAATGGAGTTTTTCTTGACGATATAATATTATTTGTTAGCAATGACATTTTACGGACAGCCAATGGAGATGCCACTAAATTAAAGAAAGTTGCGTATTTAACCAATAGAGCGCTTAGTACAAAAAATAAACTTGTATTTGCAACATATAAAAACTATAACGGCCTTATATGCAACTTAGCAGAAGCATTAAATTCTTTATCAAAAACAATTGGGAACGAAAATAGACAACAAGGATTGGAAATTGATAAAAAATTACAAGAATTGCTTGAGATGGGGATTTCAGTTGCAAATATAGACAGTGTTATTTTTACAGATGTAAGTTCTGAAGTTTTTCTGGATGCGTTAAATAGAGAAGATAGGATATTTAAAGATTTAAGCAACAGGATAGTTCTTAGTCCGTCAGAAGTTTCAAGAATACTACAACAAAGAGAAGTTCTTATAAAAAACTTTGGTACATTAACCCCTTTTCAAGATTTAGATATTGCTAACAGTTCTGAATTGCGAAATAGAATGCTTTGTTTGAATATATTTCATGCGCTTCTTTCTTCATACGATACATTTACTGGAAATGCAGCAGCAAAAGAAGTATTGTCTGCTATAAGACAAGAGCAAGATACAAAAAAAATTGTAAGTGAAATTGTAGAAAGATTAAATACTTATGGACAAATTACAGCTGAAGAAGTCTCTTTTCTAGAATCAATAAAAAACACTGATTTTTATCCAAAAGACTCTCTTGTTAATGCTATTAAGCTAAACTTGCAAACAGATACGCAGATGCCAATTGATTTTGCAAGTAAAGTTTTAATAAACAGTGACTTGGATAATCTTATTAACGAATTTCAAAAAAATAAGACTGATTTAATTACGAATGGAACTGAATCTAGCAATGATGTGAATTTTAGATTTGTTGTATCAATAGCAGACAAAGCTTTGGCAAGGCTTTTTACAGAGCAACAATTTAAATCTAATATTGGTAAATTCGGATATTTCTATGTTACCAAATTTTCAAATGATAAAGATAAGTTGGCAGAATTTTTGGTTAATGAAAATAATCCTATCGAGCATAGGTTATATGCTTATGGATATTTAAAAGCAATGGGAGTAGATACCTTTGACGGTTATGTAGAAAACGATGCTGCTGAGGAAGGATTTCTTTCAAAAGTTAAAAAGATGTTAGAAGATAAAACGTTGCAAGTAGGCAATAATTATTTTGACTTAAGAGCCTGCGAGATTGCTATAAACATTGTTGTTAGGCAAGAAGTACGAGATAAAATTTTAAACACTGTTGATGAAGACAAGTTAGCACAATATAATAGTTCTAATAAAGAAATTTACAAAGACATAATGGATTCTAATTTTTTTGGTCCAAAAGGCAGTACGTTTGAAAATGCCAACTCTGGCCTTAATTTTACATTTGCTACAAATGCTATGGATCGTGCAGAGGGCTTAGATGTACATGATAGAATGTATAGAAGGATAGCTCACGAATTAGGCCATAGACAGCTTTTTTCTTTGGGTGTGTTTATGACACATGCTGCTAAATCTTCAACAATGTTTCATGAATTTTTTGCTGATATTGTTGCAGGAAGTTTCATGTCTAAATTTTTAGGTAGGACTGTTGAACAAATTATAGCTAGAAGATCTACTATACTACAACCTTATACTGCATTTTCTAGCAATATATTGCCAGAATCTAGTGCTGATGAAGGCCATGATGCGGCAAGAGGATTGATAAATAGTATAAAAAAAGCATTTGATGTAGTAGGTAAAACGCTGAATTATGAAACTATACTAGACCTGTCAATTAAAATAGCTGGTCAAGTGCAAGGCGAAGGTTTATTTAAAGCGCAACAAGAAGAAAATTTGGCTAGAAAAATTGTAACAACCGTTGCAATAGCCACATCTGAACTCTCAAACGAACAACGAGGAGAGTTTTTATATCAATTTATAAAACAGGAAGGCGTTGAGTTTAAGGATTTGCAAGAAGAGCAAGCGATTTTTGGAACTGATGCAAAAGGACAGTTGGCTTTATACTATTATATACAGGCAAAACATGATCACGAAAAACCTTTCTTTAAATCTGCATTATATAAAGCAGAAACTACCTTCTTTAACACTAATGCTGGTAATGTGCGAGGCTGGAGCACTACTCTTACAGGTTCTTTTAAACCAGTCTCTATAGGGCAAGCTTCTCCTGTTTCTGCTATAGCAGCTGAAAATGCACTATTTAATGAAACAAATCAAGTATCCTCCTCTGATTTAGCACAAACAGCTAATCTTTCACCAGCAGACATTGCAAAACTTGCACTTGTTAAACAACTTGCGTCACATATAGCTGTACAAAAAAATGCCGATAAAGGACGAATGGAATATTTGGCATCTGTAAGAGATAACGATCAACTGTATCAAGGTGATTTGCTATTAGAAGCTATAACTGTAGAAATAATGCAAGGCAAGGGGGCTACAGTAGAATTTGCAAGTAGAGTGTTAAGGGAAGTAGAATTAAAAAAATTGGCAGTAACTTTAAAGGAATACAAGGATAATTTAGAGTTACCTACTCTTTTTACTACTGCTACAGAAGAAAGCTATAAAGAAAAGATTAAAGTTTTAGATAAAGCGTTAGCAATGGTTGCAACAGAAGAGCAGCTAAAAGAGTTTTATCCATTAGAATATGAATATTTGTTGGTTACAAAAGAGTCTGAAAACAAGAAAAGATTAAGTGAAATTTTGCATAACGATGGAATTAGTTTAAAAGCAAGGCTATATGCTTATGGATATTTAAAAGCAATGGGAATAGAGAGTGAAGATAATTATGTCCAAAATAAACAAATGATAAATGACATGAAAAGGATGTTAGAAGAAAAGAAATTACGCATAAATGATAGTTATTTTGATTTAAGAGCATGTGAGATAGCGATAAATGCAATGATTATAAAACAGATGGCTACAAAAATAGATTTAAAAGGAGCTGAACTAACCAACTATAACAATCAAAACAAGAAAACATATAGCTTAATAATGACATCTTTTTTGGCAAAGAAAGAATTATTGTTTAATGCGCATTCAGGATTGGGCTTTATAAAAATGGGAGCTTTTTCTAAGTTTGTGATGATGTTAAGAGGTTATGATTTATATGAAGCATACTATACTATGATAGCACACGAATTAGGGCATGATCAATTATTTGGTTTGGGAGTAAGTGGTGACGAAATTTCTTTAAATATGTTCCACGAGATGTTTGCAGATACAGTAAGCGCAATGTTTACTACTAGTTATTTAAGATATACGATTAATAAATTGTTTGAAAGTATTCTGTTTTTTTGGGTAATGGCAACAAAATCATTTAAAGCGTTTTTTGTTGGTAAAGATAATGAGCAAGAAGAAGAGCATTTCTCAGCAAGAGGATTGCTTAATCAAATTAGAACAGCTCTGCAAAAGTCAGGAAAAGTAATAAGTTATGACACATTAATGGGAGTATTGCTAAAGACGATAAAAGTAGGAAATGAAGAACATTTATTTCAAGCTGGGGTTGGGAAGCAGTCGCTTTTAGCAAAAAGTATAATAGAGGCAGTAGCAGCGGCTGTAGCAGCAGAAGATAATACATTTTCCAGAGGGGAATTTATATACAGGTTTATGCAGGAAGAAGGGACAAGCTTTAGTAGTTTTAATGAAGAAGAAAAAGTTTTTGAAGAAACACAAGATCTAGATGCATTAACAGCCCAAATAGCAGAATTACAACAGCAAAGGAATATAGACGCAATCGAAGAACTAAGTAATAATCCTGCATGGAAGAAAGATTTTGCAGTGTATTTGATGGTAAAGCATGATGAAGCAGGTTTTTTTGAAAGGAGAAGTGAGTTATATGATCAAGAAGCAGAGTATTTAAAAAACTATTTACAAGAGCATCCAGAAGTAAGGGAATTATATCAAAAAGATAAAAACGCTGATATGAATACTAAAATGGAAGAAACAAGTGTATCAGTGGCAAAAACTATCATTTATGCGGCAGGGATAATTGCAGTAGGGATAGCAGCAGTAGGATTGTTTGTGTTCGGTTGGGCAGCATTGTTGGCGTTGCAAATAGTGCTTATAACAGCGATAGTTGTGGGCATATTAGTAATTTTAGTTAACGCGGCAGTTTCTGCTGTGGGGTTGGTGGTAGGAGTGCCTGATTTTATAAAGGGAGCAGTGCCTTGGATAGTAGGAGGAGCATTAGTTGTATTAGCGGCTGGTCTTTTTTTAGGTTTTATATCAGCAATAGCGGCTATGGCTGTGTTTGCGTGGGTAATTCTGGGTGTGGTTGCGCTCGCAAGCTTAGTAGGTATGGTAGTAGTAGCATATAGATGGTATAAAACCTCAAAAGCAGAAACCAAACGTACAGAACTAGAAGAACTGGCTGTACTGGCTGTAAAAGAGAAAATGTTTGTAGACTTGCTAAATCAAATTGAGAATTTAGAAAGAGCAGTAAAAGAAAACCCAGAAGATAAGCAAGCGTATAAAGATTTAAACGAAGCACAAGCCCAGTTAGACGATATGATTTTTGCAGAACAAAATGTGTCTGCAAATGCAGTGCAGATTGTTGATAATTTAAGAAATATTACTCAAGAAGTAATTGATAAAGGAACTGTTGATCAAAAAATATTAGATCAAGTTAAAAATTTTATTGCGAAATGTAAACCCATGATTTTAGCAAGCGACTCTAATCTGGATGAGAACAGTTTTGAAATGATGTTTGAACTGGGTTTAGAAGGGTTACAGACAGCTTTGGACAACGGTGAGATAAAGAGAGTGGAGGGTGGAGTATCGTTACTTTTAGATAGTGTTTTAATAAAATTAAGCAAAGTAAGAGGTATTTCAGATAGAATTGGCAAATTCTTACAAAATGAAAATAATCCTGATGAAAATCCACCTTTAACGCAAGATGATATTTCAAACTTGTATATAGCTCTTACATTGTCGCGTTTAGTTACCGTATTAGATAAAGAGGTTTCTGTTGATGCGACATTAATTACTGACTTAGAAACTTCTCTTACAACAAGATCAAAAACAGCTATATTATTAGAAAGATTACGATATGGGTTAGAAGCTGGAAGTATTGCAAGAGAGTTTGCACGGGTAAATTTAGTTAATACATTTAAAGGTTATCTTGAAAGGTATCAAGAAGTATTAGATGCTACTGTGGGGCAGTCATCTACAAGAGCTACCCAAGAGTTATTAGATGCAGATAGAAATTTAGTACTTGCGCGAAGTGATTATGGGCATCAAGCGGCGCCAGCCCAAATAGCGCCTGCATTAAATCGTTTAGAACCAGTTGTATCTGCACCTATGCAGGAGTCTGTTACTAGTGCTAAATTTACTGCAATTAGAGCAGGGATACTGGGCTTCTTGAACACTGGTGGTTTTGTAGTGTTGACTGTATTGTTGTCGCTAGCAGTTATAACAGGCATTGGCGCTGTTATTGCTGCAGGTATTGGTGTTGCTGTTTTTGCAATTATAGCTACGATGTCTATAATGTCTTCAATTTTTGAAAGTAAGCAAACACAAGTTATAAAAGAATTAGAAAAAACAGGACAAGTGTTGTCTGATAAGGAAAGCAGGTTAGTGTTTGCCCAATTGGTAAGATCGTTACCTAAAGAAACTGCAATTAGGCTTGTTCAAGCGACTTTTGAGAATGAAACTTTAGCTAATGTTTATTTAAATTTGGTATCTGGCACAAATTGGCAAAATGATGTTGAAGATAATGAAGCTGTCATGAATGCTCTAAAGACTGCTATAACAAATGACAACAGCGTAGTTATGGAAACAGCGTCTAATGGCAAGATATCTTTCTCACCATATATTGTAAAGTCATTACTTGATAACCCTACAATGCTTAGAATTACTGTAGAACATGAACTTAACCATTTAGAGTACGCCCAAGCAAAGACTGGCTTATTAGGTTTTATTCACAGAACTTTCCCTGGGTTAGAAGAGTTTATAGTATCTTTTAGAAATGTCTTTAGATGGTTTGGCGCAAAACTGCAGGATAGTTGGAGAGCTTTTAGAGGGAATGTTCCAGTAGTTTGGAACTTGCCTGAAGGTTTAGCTCTAGGTGATGTTTTAGTAAACAAAGTAAATGAGCAAGGTGTTATAGAAGCTCCGAATATACAAACTGGACGTGTTCAACTTGCTGATGGTAGAAGGGGAACCTTAACTTATAAGGTTACAAGAAACGGCCTTGAAGTGCCTGACTTTGAATTTGGGAAAACAAAATTTGATGCTAAAGATATTGGCGATGTTGAAGTTACGTATACTTTTACGCCCGAAGCATACACTTTGTCTTTTGCAACAAACGATGCTGCATCAACACCAATGCAACAAACTATAAGAAGTGGTAGGGAAGTTCATTTTAAAGGTGTTACATCTTTTCCTCAAAGAGCAGGTTATAAATTTAACGGTTATCAATATGTAAATGCAGAAGGTAATGTTAGGACTATTACTACGGAAGAAGTTACTAACGGTTTTGATATTACTTCGCAAGATATTACTGGGGATTTAAAACTTCAAGCTATATGGGTTGCAGAAAAGAGTGATGTGGTATTTGTTAATGAAAATGGAGAACCAATTAGAACTAACATAGGTGCTGCATCTACAGGACAAAATGTACGTATAAAAGGACTTGGTAGATTAAGTGGTGCTAAACGTTTAGGTAATGCACTTATTAGAAATCGTACGGGGATAAAAACTCAGAAAATAACATGGAATTTGCCTACCGAAATATCTGCCCCTGAAGGACTGCCAACAGAAATTGATAACAATGTAGCATTGACAGCTCCTCTTATTGCAGAAGGTAGAGTGCAGTTAAAAGACGGCAGATTTGGAACTGTAAAACGTATAGTTAAAATTGATGGGAAAATTGTAGAGAATTTTCAGTTTGGTACAACTCCCATAAATGGTGAACTAAACATAGATTATACCTTTACACCTGAAAGTTATAGTATTAACTTTGTAGCAAACGGGGCAGATTCTAATATGCCTGCAGTTGTAGATAATGCTTTATCTGATGGGCAAACATATCAGCTAGCTGGTGTAGTAATAGACCAATTGCCTACAAAAGCAGGATATTTATTTAGCGGATATAGCTATACAACTAAAGATGGGCGTACTATTAATATTAGTAGAGTGGATGTTATGAATGGGTTTAGTATAGATGCTAAAGATGTAACAGGTGATATTGATTTTGTAGCTCAATGGACACAGAGAGAAGACAAAGAACAATTTGAAGTAGAATTTTCTAACGCAAGTTTAAGTAGTGTTGCAGATAACTCAACTACTAAAGCTGCTGCTTTTGGCCAGCCTTATACTATTGAAGCCAATTTAGTAAAAAAGAATATAACAGATTTAACTGCAGATAATTGGGATGTTAGAGGCTATGTTGTTTCAGTTAACGGTGTAGACATTATGAAAGTAAACGTAACCGATGTAAATAGTATTGGTGATGTTACTGTGCCTTCGCAAGATGTTGTTGGTAAACTTACTATACGTTTTTTACGTAATCCAAAAGTTACATTTGAAAATGAGTTTGCTCAAAATGAAGCTGATAGAAAAAAACTTCAAACCATGCAATCAGGTTATCAATTTACTTTTGTGCAGCTTGGAGAAAAGGCTAAAACAGAATATAATACGGGAGGAGTTAGAGGGCATTGGTCAAGAAGCGATGGGAAAGATTTAACAGCTCCAATAACAGAACCAATTACTTTTACCTATTCTGAGAGATTTTACGATGTAAAAGATTTTGAAGGCGGCAAGTGGCCAGCAAATGTATTTGGTTTATTGTTTAAAGGTATATTTTTTGTTGTCGCAAAAATATATAACGCCATAATAACTCCTGGTATAAACAAACTGTCTGTTCTTAAAAATGCTTTTAAAGGTTTAAGTGCTGTAGATATTGCAAGGGTAATTTTTAGCGTGGCTATTGTAATTGGTATGGCGGCGCTGCTTGGCCTTGTTGCTGTCCCTGGTGTGTTTGGCCTGCTTGTTATAGCAGCTTTAATTATTGCAATTGTAAATGTTGTAACCATTTTAGTTGGTCCTATTGCTAAAGGAGTTTTAAAAACTTTAAGAGACAAAGCATCTTCAGAGCAAGAAATAGAAAGATATGATTATTATTTAGAAGTTATAGATATGGTTCTTAATATAGTAAGTTCTAAAGCAAGCTCTTCACAAACTACTTCTTATGTCAGGATTGCGATGTATGTTGTTTCTATTGCGGTACTTATACTTGGTATTTTGGCAATTCCTAGTATCGGTGTATTTACGATAGCGGCTGCTTGGGCCATACCTTTTGCTGTTGCAGTTTTTGGTGTTGCAATGCTAGGTTTAGTCGGCTTTATGATCTATAAATATAACACGAGCGCTATATTTAAGACCGTAATGGGTATATCTTGGAAATTTTTTAAAGAATCGAGCTGGATATTTAAAGCAAACGTAATAGTAGGAATGCTTATTGCTATTGGTGCGTTAGCGGCATTTTTTATAGCACCAATAGCAATAGGTTTTAGCTTTTTAATTTTGTTAGGCGCTTTGGCAATGTTTGTTGCAGTTGTAGCTTTATTTTTTACGTATAATTCAAATGAATTTTATCAAACTACTAGAAATGTCTTGCTTGAAAATTTTGCTGGAGAGGATAACCCATACGGGGAAGAAGTAAGAGGGATTATCCATGCTTATGAGGAAGGTGAATATGGGAAAATAGCAAAAAGTTCATTTGCGTTGTTGGTGCAAGTTGCGGGTGTTAGACAATTATTAATATCTGCAGGTAAAGGCATAGTAAATGGTATTAGAACTGGAGTTGTCGGTGTAGTCAATGCTATAATCAATCCTAACCCTTGGACGCGTAAGATCTTATATATGTTTGGCAAAGGTGCGTATATACACGGAACACAATGGTTGTCGAAAACGGTCGAAAGTTGTAAAAATTATATCTATACCAGCGCTACAGATATGGCTCGAAATGTTGGGGGCGCTGTTGTAAATTATGCGCACAATGTTTATGACAGTATGACGCAAGTATCGTCTTCTTTAGACAGTGTACCCACAAGAGATGGGTATGAGTTTGACGGGTACGAAATTACAAGTGAAAATTCAGATATTAAAACTACAATAACTGCATCACAAGCTAATTCTGATTTTGCTATTCCTGCAGATATGGTAAACGGCAAAGTTACGGTAAAGGTACGTTGGAAACCTAATATATCAATTAATACAGGTGAGGGGACTAGAAGTAGGTTAGGCTTTAGTGTACAAAGTTCTTTTGCAGCAGATGCAATTAACGGTGTTATAAATCTTGGAAAATGCTCAACCACACTTATGCCTCCGGAAGGTTATGATTATAATAGTTTGTATTGGACTAGTGATTTATTCCCCGATAAAGAGTTTTCTAAAGACGAAATAGTTAATGTGGACAAGCCGGGTTCGTTTACTCCGCATTGGAAACCTTTGCCAACCGTAAGGGTTTCAATTGGGGCTGGGAATTGGAAAAATAGGTCTGAAGGCGACACTTCAACCCAAAGAGAAGCATCAGTTTCTGCTAATATTCTTGGAGGGGCAAACGTTGATTTGAAGAAAATTTCAAGAGATTTGCAAGCTCCGCAAGATTGTGACCCAAACAGTTTATATTGGGTTTCAGAAGCAGATCCAGCAACGCCTATTTTTAACGGTATAGTTACAGCAATGGGAAATACAACATTTGTGCCTCGTTGGAAAAAATTATCTGAGGTTGGCAAAGCAAGAATTCAAATAGGAACAAGTCCTAATGATTCTATTTTATATACGCGCACTAGAAAAGGGATTATAGATCTTACAAATATCAGTAAAAAATTAACAACTCCAGTTGGGTATTTAGAGGGTTCTTTATACTGGACTTCAGATACAGATCCAACAAAAAGATTTACAAATATTATTAATGCACAAGACGCAGCAGGTATTTCTGTATTAACACCACATTGGATAGAAAACCCAATGACTAGAGACAATGTGTTCACAGATGAACAGTATAAAGAATTAGATGCATCTTTTACAAGTCATCCAATAAAGTTTTTTAGTGGTGTAAAAGAAAATGAGCCTGATAATGTAAGAGGCTTACCAGAAAGTTTAAAAGACGGATATGATCAAGCTACTGATGGATATACGTTTCCAGGGTTTACAAATTCTTGGATAGATTTTAGTAAATATTGGGCACCTGAAAGAAAAGGGTACAAATTACTTGGTGTAAAAATTGTAACAAGAGATTTTAAAGGAGAAATTCGTCGTCAATGGAATTTTGATGCAAATCCAGATGGCACAATGGATGCTTTTCATGTAGATAGTAGCGGAGCAATAGCACCGTTAGAAATTTCGTTGGAGTGGATTTCTGAAGAAGAATTTGAAGGAAAAGAAGAAGAGAAAAAAGAGCAGGCAAGGCAAGAAGAGATAAAAAAACAACAAGAATTCGAAAGGTCTGTAGAAGAAGCAAAAGCCAGAAGAAATGCAGAAAAAATAGCTTTACAGAAGGAAAAAGAACTAAAAGAGCAAGAACAAAAACGTAAAGAAGAAGAAGAGAGAAAAGAGAGAGAAAAAGTAGAAAATGAGATGAGAGAACAAGAAAGGATAAAACAGGAAAGACTAGAAAATGAAATGCGTATACAACAAGAAAGGCTAGAACAAGAAAGAATTATAGCAGAACAGAAAGCAGAGGCATTAAGAAAAGAACAGGAAAGGCTAGCTCAGGAAGCAGAGGAAAAAAGACTGGAAAAAGAAAGACTTATAAAAGAACAAACAGATGCACAGCAACAACGTATTGCTGAACAGAAATTACAAGAAGAACAAGAAAGAATAGCACAACAACAACGTATTGTACAAGAAAATCAGCTTAAAGCAGCTCAAGAAGCAGAAGCAGCAAGAAAAGAACAGGAAAGATTGGCTCAGGAAGCAGAAACAGAGAAAAAACATATAGAAGATGAAGAAAAAAGAAAGGCAATTCTTAGAAAAGAGGCTCAAGAAGCAGCTGCTAGAAATAAAGTCCAAGAAGAAGAAACTGCTAGAGTAATTGCTGAAGAAGGCTTAAAAAGATACGATAGAATGATGGAGGGAAAGCAAGTTGCTATCCAATATGAAGTTGGTGATTTTGGGGTCAAAAATGTAAAAAATATTGTAAAAGATAAGGATTTCGATATTAGATTTGGCAAGGATTTTCATTTTAACGGTTTTGCAACGCATTCGTGGCAGATTGGGTATCAGTACCCACCTGAATCGACCACTCATGATTTTAATGGTTTTAAAATAACTATAGGTGGTAAAGTAATAAATGTTAGCAGGCAAGAAGCTATAAATGGTTTTGATATAAAAGCGGAAGATTTGCGACGTAGAAATATAAAAGATAGTGCTATAAAAATAGAGTATCTATGGACACCAAAAGGCGTAACAGCAAAACAAAAATCTCAAGAAACGACTTCTCAAACAGCTATACAAGCTATGCAAATAGCAAGTACTTTGGCTGCTGATGCTGCTAAAATGACAATGCCAGATAAATTGGCCCAGCTTCCACTTATGGCGATGTCTAAATTTATGATAAGCATGAGCGAGTTTGAAAATTATCAAACTGAGCAAATTACTTTAGCTCAAAAGGCAGTAAATAGTTTAGATTATTATATGGAAATTGATGATGCTACTGTTCTTGAGGCAATAACTGAAAGTTTACCTAACGATATAAAAGAAGAGTTTGCTGAAAATATTTCTACTGTTGAAGACAATACTGCCGGAGTTGTTATGTCGTTTAATGCTAATGATGGGAAAATACATGTAAATTATCAAATGCTTAGAGCAATGTTTTTTGATGAGAAAGGCAATATTAAAAATAAAGATTTGTTAGAAGTATTTGTAAGGCACGAGCTTAGACATAAAAATTATGCTACAAACCAAGGGCAATTTTCCAAAATAGTGCATAGTGTAGACGCGTTAGAAGAATTTATTGTGTCTATGGGAGATATATACGATTGGTCAAAACTTCATCCAGAGATTACAAATCTAGAGGCAACTTATAAAGAAGCTATAGCTTTTGTGATGTCAGACCCTGTGTTGGTTGCTATAGCGGCTAAAGTTGGCAGGCAAGAAGCGTTTGCTTTGGCTCAAGCGCAAAGCAGGTTATATTATAGAGAAATAGAGGATCAAGTAATAAATCTAGTAGCGCCAGCTTATGTACAAGAACCTGCTATGTTTAATAATGCAGATATGAAAAAATCTCCTAGATTGATAGTAGTTAATGGTCAAGTAGGTACAGCATCTTCTGAGCTTGAGCAAGCTCAAGTATTTAGAGATGGAGGTTATTCAACAGCTTTAATTGAGCGTATGTCGCAAGGTATTAATGTAGAGAGTTATCGTATGCCAGTAAATGCGACATTTAGTGTAAACGGACAAGAGATGGTATACGATGTGTATGTAAAAGAAGTAAATGGAGTGCATGTGATAGGTTTAAAATTAAAAGATAATATAAATAGGGATTTAGATACAGCAGAAAATTATGCAAAAGCAGTTTTGGCAGTTACTGAAAATGTAAACAATAATAGCGTGTTAAGAAAAGAGTTTAATACGTTAAAAGATAAAGCTGCGCAGATGTATGGGATAAGCAGTAACTTAGAGATAAATTCTAAAGGAATATCAATGGTAAACTTTTCTGGGCTAACTAATGAAGAGGGTACCATAGACGCTGCAAGAATGCTTGAGGGAATAGCGCAACAAGAAGGAGGGCAAGTTGCTCTAACAGAAAGTTTAAGCCAAGAAGCTTTGAAAGGTGTGTACATAGCTAACGATCTAGAGATATCTCAAGGGACATTGCAAACAATAGATCAAGATATAAAAGCTGAAGAGATATTTAAGTTAGATGAGCAGGAGAAATTTTATCAAGTAAATGTAAGCGGAGTAAAGTTGGATTCTAAATTTATAGAGACTGCAGTACGTGTAAAAATGAATCAGGGAGCAACTGCCATAATATTGGATGTTACAGAAGGTATGGATGTTACAAATGAGCAGAGCGCAAATAAGTTGTTAGTAGCGTTGACAGCCATACATAGTTTAGGTTTAAAAGCAGTGATGAAAGTAGATATTAGCAATGCTCAGATGGCAAATGAAGCAACGTTTAAAAAGTTGTTTGAATTGGGTTTTGACGGTATAAATATGAACGGGCAAAAAGAAACAGATGTAGCAAAATTAAAAGAAATGTTAGATTTATTAAAAAAATCTTCTGAAAAATATGCTGTTGGAGCCAGGAATGCAATTCAATTGAAAGACGAAGAAGTTAAAGAAGCTTTAAAAAATAGTTTAGGCCAAAATGGGTTTGAGGGATATAATACATTAGTAGTAACAGAAATAAATAATACTACTGGGGAAGCAAAAGTGGAAGCAAATAAGGTACAAAAAGCGTTAAATAAAGGTTATGATAGAGCTAGAAAGTTGGGAGAAATACAGATACAGGTAAATGCATCATCTAATTTAAATGTAATGAAAGGATTGTTAACAACAAAAGCAGAACTGCTAACAGCTGGTCAAATAAGAGAAGCAGTAGCACAAGCAAATCTAAATGAAGAAGTTGTAAAGCATATAGATAAATTACTAAAGGGGATCACAGCTCAAGAGCAAGGCACAGCAAGAGTCTTAGAAGCATTAGGCTTTGCAAGAGGTTTAGCAGAGGCGTCACTTGTAACAAGATACATGAATGCGTTTGACTTTACCCAGGAAACATATCAAGCAAATAGCGTAACGGATAGACAAGCGTTAGGAATAGTATTAGTAAAAGCTTATTTAGCCAATGCTGAAAAATTTGCAAGTAAAGAATCTTTACAGCAGTACTTTAAAGAAGCAGAAAGTATTATGATTCAGGAATCATCAACAGCTACATTTGAACAGCAAAGAGCAGTAATGGCAAGTTATGTAAATAGTGTAACAAATGAAATAGAAGCGTTAGGGTTGATAGAATCAAAAGAAACAGAAAGAACACAAATAGCTATTAGTTTAGCAGTATTAAATGATTCAATAAACAAGATATCATTTAATAGAATAATCGAAGATGCAAAACAGAGAACAAAAACTTCTACTAACGCAGTTAAGAGCATACTTGGTGCTGCATAAAATTTTATTTAAATCGAAATAATTAGAACCTGACCTGACATTAGAGTTCCCCCGAATTTTTCTTTTTTTCTTTTGCCGGTCAAGTCAGGTATTGAAATACAGCTGTATTTCATATTTACATTGACCACAAAAGATTACTTATGTTAAAATGCAGTTGTATTGCATATTTGTATAATTGGAGGGTTTGTGACATATAAGGAAAGAACTTTACACAAAATTGTTTTAGAAGCATCAAGAAGTTTTAAAACTATTCTTTTAACAGGTATGAGGCAAATCGGAAAAACTACGCTTCTTAGACATATAGAAAAAAATAATAGACAGTATGTTACTTTAGATAACCCCAAGGATTTACTCCTTGCAAAAAATGAAACAGATTTTTTTTTTCAAACTTATAAGCCTCCCGTTTTTATAGATGAAATACAATACGCTCCTGAGCTGTTTAAATATATAAAGATGTATGTTGACAATTCCGATAAAAAAGGAGCCATTTGGATGACGGGATCCCAACAATATTCTCTTATGAAAGGCGTTACAGAAAGTTTAGCAGGAAGGATTGCAATTATAAACATGCTAGGGTTATCAATATACGAAAGAGCAAACAAAGAAACAATTCAAAAACCGTTTATTCCTGCATTTAACCCATCATGTTTGTTAGAAAAGAAAGATTTATCAGAAACATACAGAATTATTTGGAAAGGTTCTTTTCCAGAAATTGACAGTGAAAGCGATGATAAGTGGTCTCTTTTTTATTCTTCTTATGTTCAATCATATATTGAAAGAGACGTAAGACAAATTACAAATATAGGAAACATCTCATCATTTATAAGGTTTTTAAGTGTTGCTGCATCAAGAACAGGACAAGAATTAAATATTGCAGATATTGCAAAAGATGTTGAAATTTCTCCAAATACTGCAAAACAATGGGTTTCTATTCTTGAAACTTCAGGAATTATATATTTGTTAAAACCATATTATAAAAATATCACAAAACGGTTTATCAAAAAACCTAAACTTTATTTTACAGACACAGGTTTGTGCGCTTATCTTGCATCTTGGAATACACCAAAGAGTTTAGAGACAGGAGCAATGAGTGGAGCCTTTTTCGAAACTTTTGTAATTTCTGAGATAATTAAATCTTATTACCATAACGGATTGTTCCCATCGTTATATTATTATAGAGATTCTAATCAAATTGAAATTGATTTATTAATAGAAAGGGATGGGAAATTTTACCCTATTGAAATAAAGAAAACATCCAACCCTAATAAAAATGACGTTCATGCTTTTGAAAAGTTTGCAAAGATTGAAGAAACAGGGTATGGAAGTTTGATTTGTCTTACGGACAGACCACGCCCTTTAACAAAAAACGCTAACTCTATTTCCATATGGAATATTTGACTTATAACAAACCTCTTCTATTGATAACTTTCCCCCAATGCCAAAGGAGTCGATAAGATTAACAGTAAGAGGGGAGGAGTGGGAATCATAGTTAGAAATGGAGAGTTTTTGAGCATCAATAATAAGAGGGAGGACCTGATTACGGAGATAAAGAATAGTATCGCTATTTTGAAT
>JAISYS010000055.1 GCA_031269735.1 Candidatus Endomicrobiellum cubanum
TTTTATAACTATAAAAACTGATTCCGGTAAAACTCAAGTCAAAAAGTTTGCCGTAAAAATATAAATTCGAATTCGCCAATTCGCACACTATCCCCTGACTCTGCCCCCTTTCTTTCTAACTCAATTTCTAAACCCATCTTTTTAAGAATATTTTGATAACGACGTAAAGAATCGTCTTCGTTAAACTTTGTCATTTCTGTAAGCGTTTGAACTTTTGAACCTGTAACCACAAAAACACCGTTTTCATCAACTGTTATTTTAAATTCTGGCTCATAAATATATTTTTTTACTGGGATTACTTCAAGCTCTTCTTGAGGATTAAAAGCAATTGCTTTTGAAAGCATTCTTACTATTTCTTTTAGTAAAGCATCTATACCAAGACCAGTTGCAGCAGAAATCTCAAATAATTTTTTATTTTTTAAATTTTTCTTAAATTTTTTAATATGTTTATCCACACTAGGTAAATCAATTTTATTTAAAACAACTATTACTTGTTTTTTTAAAATATACTTAGAATATTTTTTTAACTCGTTATTTATAATTTTATAACTAGTATAAGGATCTTTATCATCAAAACCACTCACGTCTACTATATGCAAAAGCACTTTTGTACGTCTTATATGTCTTAAAAACTCAAGACCCAGTCCCTTCCCTTCATGTGCACCTTCAATTATGCCAGGAATATCAGCTGCTACAAAATTTTTTCCTTTATAATCTACAACCCCTAAATTTGGAGATAATGTTGTAAAGGGATAATCTGCAATTTTTGGTCTAGC
This sequence comes from Candidatus Endomicrobiellum cubanum, assembly GCA_031269735.1. Classification (GTDB taxonomy): domain Bacteria; phylum Elusimicrobiota; class Endomicrobiia; order Endomicrobiales; family Endomicrobiaceae; genus Endomicrobiellum; species Endomicrobiellum cubanum. The sequence goes on from JAISYS010000055.1 coordinate 777, forward strand.
AGCTGATATTTTTGACAAAAGTGTAGATTTACCTGCGTTAGGAAACCCAACAAAACCAACATCTGCAATTAAACGCAATTCTAAGTTAATCTCTGCAGTTTCCCCTGGTTGGCCCTTTTCTGCAATTCTTGGAGCTGTATGTCTTCCTGTTTTAAAAGAAGCATTACCTCTACCGCCTTTGCCACCTTTAACTACTAAAACTCTCTCTTGAGCAATTTTGATATCTGCAAAAAGTTCACCGTTTTTAAATACTAAAGTACCTAAAGGTATTTTTATTATCAGATCTTTTCCATATTTACCAAATTTATCACTTGGTAACCCTTTACAACCATCTTCAGCATTAAATTTTGGTCTATAAGATAAATCTAGAAGAGTTGTTTTGTGTGGATCACCTTCAAAATAAATATCGCCACCTTTACCGCCATTACCACCGTTTGGACCACCGTAAGGCACGTATTTTTCCCGCCTAAAAGAAATACAGCCGTCGCCACCGCGCCCGGCTGTAAGAAAAATGTCAACTTTATCTATAAACATTGAGCCAATTATCCTTAAATTTAATAGGTCTTTCTAAAAGTCCTATTATTATTCAACACTCACATAACATCTGTCGCCTGTTTTTTTTATAAATTTAACAGTACCTGCAACTTTTGCAAAAAGAGTGTTATCTTTACCCATCCCCACATTAATTCCAGGATGGTATTTTGTCCCTCTTTGGCGAACAATTATTGCTCCAGCTAAAGCCTTTTGATCTCCATATATTTTAACGCCTAACCTTTGGCCGTGAGAATCACGTCCATTAGTCGACGAACCTTGTGCTTTTACATGTGCCATTTTACCATCTCCTAATATTTATTAAGCATTAATCTTTGTAATTTTTAATTCTGTTACATATTGGCGATGCCCTTGAAGCTTTTTGTAACCTTTTTTAGGCCTTCTTTTAAATACCAGCACCTTTGAAGCTCTTTTTTGAGATACGATCTCAGCAACTACACTAGCACCTTCTACCAATGGATTTCCAACTGTTGCTTTATCGCTATCTGCAAGCAAAAGAACATCATTAAGAACCACTTCTTGCCCAACCTCTGCTTCTGTAAGTTTTTCCACAACCAAATTTAAACCTTCTTCTACTCTGTACTGCTTGCCGCCCGTTCTTATAATTGCATACATTTGACATACTCCTTTTTGGTTCATATAATTTACAAAAATCATAAATTTTTGTCAAACACTTATAGTCTTCAACACTATCAATGAGGCTGCCTAAAAACTCTAGTGCGTATAGATTGCAGTAATTTTTTGCTAAAGCATGTCAAAACGCAGAGTTTAGCGTGGGATAAACACAAATTTTTAATTTAGCAGTGTCCAAAAAGACGTAGTTAAGGATATGTATTATAGGTTTTAGGCAAACCCAATATTACTTTTATATTTAATCTAGGAGCTGCTATGATCTCAAAAAGAGCACAATCTATTAAACCATCACCAACACTTGCAATAGATACAAAAGCTAAAACATTAAAACAAAAAGGAGTAGATATAATAAATTTTGGTATAGGTGAACCAGATTTTGATACACCGAAAAACATAAAGGATGCTGCAATATCTGCAATAAACAATGGTTTTACAAAATACTGTCCTGTACCTGGCACCCTTGAAATAAAAAACGCTATTATAAACAAATTACAAAGAGACAATAACACTATCTATCTTCCTGAAGAAATAATTGTTTCAAGTGGAGCAAAACATTCTTTGTACAATTTATTCCAAGCTATAATTGATCCAGAAGATGAAGTCATAATACCTGCACCTTATTGGGTATCTTACATAGACATGGTTATTCTTGCAGGAGGAAAACCTGTAGTAATTAATACTACCGATAAAAATAACTTCAAAATAACTGTCGATTGTATAAAAAAAGTTATTACAAACAAAACAAAAGCGATTATCATTAATTCCCCTTCAAATCCTACAGGTTCAACATATTCTCAAAGTGAACTTAAAGAAATTGCTCAAATATGTTTAGAAAATAAAATTCTTATAATCTCAGATGAAATATATGAAAAGTTAGTATATGATAATTTTAAATTTATATCTGTTGTCCAAGCTCTACCGCAAGCAAAAGATATCATTGTTTTAATAAACGGTGTATCTAAAGCTTATGCTATGACCGGATGGAGAATAGGGTATGCAGCAGGTAACAAAGAAATAATATCTGCTATGACTAAAATACAAAGTCAATCAACATCTAACGCTTCTTCTATATCAATCAAAGCCGCAGTAGAAGCATTAAATGGACCACAAGAATGCATAGAAATTATGAGAAAAGAATTTGAAAAAAGAAGAAACTACACCGTTGAAAGACTGAATTCTATAGAAGGCATCAATTGTATAAAACCTGAAGGTGCATTTTATGTTTTTCCAAATATTAATTCCGTTTTGGGTAAAACTTTTAATGGAAAAGTTATTAATTCCGATATAGAATTTGCAGAGTATTTACTTGATCAAGCTAAAATTGCAGTTGTTCCTGGTACTGCTTTTGGAGCAAAAGGATATATAAGGATATCTTATGCGACTTCTATTGAAAACATACAAAAAGGTATTGACAGGTTGGAAAAAACATTAAAAGGCAAAATTTGACGCGACTATGTTTTTATGGTAAACTAAGTCCATTGTGCGTATGTCTCCGTAGCTCAATTGGATAGAGCAACTGCCTTCTAAGCAGTAGGTTGCGTGTTCAACTCACGCCGGAGACGCTTTAGGAAGTGTCTAAAAAATATTAACGCATATACTTACTGCGCCTTTTTCGATCTTGTTACGTTAAAAAGATTGTATTTATTAAACGATAAACCCTATAGTTTTGCCTTACGCTTGTCAAAAAATTCACATATATTGCATTAGGGTTTTTGACAGATCGTTTATTTTTTGGTGGTTGTAGCTCAACTGGTTAGAGCGTCGGTTTGTGGAGCCGAAGGCTGCGGGTTCAAGTCCCGTCAGCCACCCCAATAAGTTTTCACTACAACTTTTAAAACTGCTAAAATTTCCAAGCAGTTTTTTAGAGTTAAATCGGGAAGCCTTTCTTATATTCTATGCAATTTGTTTCAATGTTCATTTTTATTTCTCTAAGTAATTGCTTATTTGTAAGCAACTTAACTCATATATTTTATTATGTGAAAATCATGACAAACGCATGAAGAAAAGGTAAACTAAAAGTCAAAAAAGGATTAGGGAAGGAATATGTACAAATTATAAAGACTTATAGATAGAATAGAAGATAGAAAGTAAGAATGGAAAGTAGAGCATAAGTTAAGAGATATAGTAGAGATAGTATTGTTAGCAAGGTTGGTGAATGCAGGAGATTTGTAAAGATAGACCTGTTTGCAAAAAAGATAGAAGAAAAAATTCTGACAGAGCAGTAAAAGGAGAGAGTATGCATTGGCACTTAGATATGACATTTAGGACATTAGAAAAGACAGCAGCAGAAAACCTAAATATACTAAGGAAATAGGCATTAGGAATATGAAGGTATTAGATAGAAGAAAAGATATTTAGTAAGCTGTAATCTTGGAAAATTTATAGAAAAGATATTAGTTCTATGAAAAAAGGAAGTAAAAAACACTCACCTCTTTAGGAAACTATTTCTTTCATGCGTTTTGCCTGTATCAACGCGTATAAGATCTTGACAAATGTGTGTAAATCTTGATAACATTATTTGTAAGACCTGACTTGACCTTTTGGGTTCCCCCAAACCTCCTTTTTTATGAGTGATTTCCCATTTTTTTCCTTAAAACGGTCAAGTCAGGTAAGAGAATTGCAAAAGTAGGATTTTTCTTCAATAAACATACCAAGAAAATGTCTTAATTATTTTACATATTAGGAGGTTCTTAATTCTACTGTGACAATATCAAGTTGAGTTCGCCTTTTTGACTTAATGTAGTCTCTAAATTATACTGGAGGTACTTGAATGTCAAATTGTTTTAGCAAGTTTAACAAGGCCTTTAAAGAATTTCTTTTCTTAATCATCACATTAACTCCTACTATTGCTTTTAGTCAAGTCATTAATATCACCAGTACAAATACCATTAATTACGATGTAGCTGGTAACAGCACAGATAGTTCTACTGGCTCTGCTACTTATGGGAGAATAAATATTTCCTCTCCTTGGAATTCAGCTAACTTTCATGACCCCTCTTCTAACAATTCCATTATTATTCATTCTCGTCTTTCTAGCAGCATTAATGCTTATAGTATGCCTGGAATCTACGGCTCTGTCAACTATCCCTTCGATCAATCTCCTGTTAGTTCCAATGGCAGTAACGTAGTCCTTAAACCCGACATCACTTGTAGTTCTAATTCTGTCATCATATACAATGATGTAGCTAATGGGGTGATATATGGCGCTTACTGCTTATTAAACAGTGCTCAGACCTCTATGACTTTTCAAAACAATACCATTAACTCCACTTTCTCATTTAATAATAATTCTGTAACTATTAGTAGCGTTTCTAATAGCTGGGGCATATACGGCGCTTATATATCCATATCATCTTACACTGTAGCCCTCAACTCTTCCTTTTACTTAAACAATAATCAAATCATCTTCAACTCCTCTTGCTTTCTAACTAATACGTTCGCTGCTTCCCTATCCATAAATAAAGAAGGAAAGAACAACCATACTTATCGGCCTGAAACTATCTCCATGTCTAATAATACTATCCAAATTAATGACCTTCTCCAACCTACTCAATATTACAGTGACCCCAACATAGTAATTGGCCTCACACAGTTATACTTACCCAACCCCGAAGATTACAATATTAAAGTCCAAAATCTCTATGTAACTGATAATAAAATCTCTATATCTACTTCCAATTTAAATATGCCTAGTGCTTCTATTTACCTTCTTTGTTTTTTAGGGCCCCTTTCTCCGGGTCAATAGGCATAAATAAAAACTTATCAAGCATAGTAGAAAAAAACCTAGTCATACAAAATAATACTTTAGAATTTATTAATGCTGAAAATATAGTTCTAAAGTCCATTTCTGGTTTTGACTCATTCTCATTCCCTAATAATATCTCTAATAACCATACTATCGTTACTCTATCTAGTCAACCTTATGATATCAATGTTGATGCTAATAAACTTACTATTTCTAACTATGACCACTTCACATCCCCCTTGTCCATTAACCTCATAGATGCTTATGGAACTTATGG
>JAISYS010000056.1 GCA_031269735.1 Candidatus Endomicrobiellum cubanum
TTTTATAACTATAAAAACTGATTCCGGTAAAACTCAAGTCAAAAAGTTTGCCGTAAAAATATAAATTCGAATTCGCCAATTCGCACACTATCCCCTGACTCTGCCCCCTTTCTTTCTAAAAAAAGAAGAAGAGAATATTAATTTACATAATATACAGTAAATATGTATTAAATAGATTTATATTATTATTTTTTCTTTTGGTGGAACCCAAACGGTCAAATCAGGGTAGAAATGCTTATATGCAACAAAAATGCAAATAAAGGTTATTTATTTATTTTGGCCACTATTTTTGAAAGCCTTGCTTTTTGGTTTGAAGCTGCTTTAAAATGTACAACATTCTTTTTTGCTGCCTTGTCACATTCTGAAAAAGCAATAGCTAATTGCTCTAATGCAACTTTTACATCATTATTTCTTACAGCTTCTTCAACTCTCTTTATTGAAGTTTTAATTTTGCTTTTAATGCTTGTATTTCTTTGAGTTCTTTTTATACTTTTTCTAACTTCTTTGAGAGCAGAAGTATGTCTGCCGGTTTTGAGTTTTGCCATTTTACTTTATTCCTCCGAAACTTTTACAAAAACAATATTAATGATTATACATAAAATTTTACAATATAGTCAAATTTGTGTATTATAAACAACGACGGTATTAATTGAAATATATCTTGGATCTTTCTGAACCCATTAATGCATATCCTTGCTCTGTCTTTTTTGCAGTAATGCGTAAGTGCTCTTGTGTTACTCACAGTGTTTTAAAAAACTTGTGCTTATCACACGATAAACCATACGTTATACCTTGCTTTGGCAAAAGATTCACTGTAATTATATGCTTTAGGATTTTCATCTTGATTTTTATATTTTAAAGTAAATATAAAGGGCAAATATTATGAAAAAATTTATTTTAGGTGTTTTTATTTTTGCTTATGCTGGTTTTTGTTTTGCAGTTAATACTTATCGTGCTCACATAGATAATGCTGAAAGGAATTTTAAAGAAGGAAAATTTTCTAAAAGCATTGAAATATATGAAAGTCTAATAAAGGTAGAAAAAATAGAAGATCCTTATATTTATTATAACCTTTCTAATGCTTATTATAGGAATGGGGACGTTGGCAAAGCAATATTAAATATCGAAAGAGCATTACGGCTTGCTCCTAGAGATAAAGAAATAAAAAATAATATGCAGTTTCTTTATAGCGTGATAGGACATAATCAAGAACGAACTATAAAGGATATTTTTTTAAAACATTTTACTTTAAATGAAATTACTATAGTTACTTCTGTATTGTTAATTTTTTTTCTTTGTATAGAATCTTTATTTATTATAAAAAAACTCCCAATTTTTAAACATCTTATTGTAGTTCTTACATTGTTTTTGTTTCTTTGTGCTTTTGCTTTGAGTCTTAAAGGTTGTCAAGAATTTATGCTAAAAGAAGCAGTTGTTTTGTACTCTGTTAACGTAAGAAGTGGTCCTGGAGAGAATAATCCTGAGATATCTACTGTTCCTGAGGGTAAATTAGTTAACATAATATTTCGAAGTGGTGATTGGGTTAATATAAAATTTAAATCAAGTGGAAAAAGTTTTGCTGGTTGGATACGCGCAAATGATATAGGAAGTGTAAATGAATAAAATTGCTATATTTGGTGGATCTTTTGACCCAGTACATAAAGCTCATATACAAATATCTAAACTTGTGCTAGAAACTTTTAATTTAAAGAAGTTAATTTTTGTTGTAGCATATGCTCCTCCTCATAAAAATAAACAATATGCAGGTGTTAAAGATAGAATAGAAATGTTAAGATTAGCTACTAAAAATTTAGAACATATTGAAATTAGTTTGTATGAAGCAGAAAAGCAAAGTGTAGTATATTCATACCAAACATTGGATTATTTTCAAAGAACTTACCCACTAAGCGAAATATTTATGATTATAGGTTCAGATTCTTTAATTGAGTTGCATGCCTGGGAGAATATAGATTATTTAACGAGTAAGTACAAGTTTATAGTTGTTAAAAGGTCAGGTATTTGTATAGATGCAGCCACAAAGTATTTGGACAGATGTATTTTTGTAGATAAAGAAATAGTGGATTTTTCTTCCACATTGGTTAGATATTATTTAAAAAACGATAAAGCTAAAGCATCAAAAATGTTATGCAAAGATGTTTATAATTATATAACAGAAAATGGATTATATAGATGAGTAAAAATTTAGAAAAGCAAATATTTGATTATTTATGCAGACATTTAAGTCCTGCTCGTTTTGAGCATTCTTATAATGTTGCAATGCTTGCTATAGAACTTGCTTTAAAACATAATGCAAAAGTTATGAGTGCTCAAATTGCTGGACTTTTACATGATTGTGCAAAAAACGTAGATGTAAAAAAACTTATAAGTCTTTTAAAAAAACAAAAAAATGCAAGATTTTTTTTAAATATATATAAATTTTCTCCGCATTTATTGCATTCTTTTGCTGGAGAAATTATTGCACAAAGAGAGTTTAACATAAAAGACAAAGATATTTTAAATGCGATAAAAAACCATACTTTAGGTAGAAGTAATATGACTAAACTAGAAAAGATAATTTTTATTGCTGATTATTGTTCTAAAGATAGAGGTAGTAAATATAAAGACGCCAAAACTATTCGCAGTTTGGCTAAAGAAAACCTAGATAAAGCTTTTATAAAAGTGCTAAAAGAAAAAATAAGGCATCTTATTTACAATAATAATTGGATATGTCCCAAAGCTATTGATACCTGGAATTTTTATGTTTGTAAAGACAAGTAAAAAAATAATTGTTATATCAATATTACTTTTAATATGTATACTTACTTCTTATATTTTTTATAAAACTTCTTTCATAATAAAAAAAATTAACGATAATGATGACATCAGTTGCTCTGTATTGTTATATAGTCAAGGGAATGTTTTAAATAACAAATTGGATTGTTATCAGCTAATTTACAGTAAAAATACTAATTGTTTAAAAATTTTGTCAATAAATACAGATATGGTTTTATTGAGTAAACATAAAAAAGCAAAGAGTTTAAAAACTCTATTTTATGAAGATTTAGATAAGAATTTAGATTTTTCTATAGAAAACTTTTATATAAATTTAAATAAAATTCTCAAAGATTATAGGATAAGTGATTTCTATCTTAATATGAGTTTTGAATCATTTCTTTTGATGATGACTGATAAGGACTTGCATTATATGATTTTAAAAGACAATTTTTTAAATAAAGATTTAAAATCATTAAATAATTTAAATATTTTAGAATGTATATTAAAACTTATGCCATTTAAAACAATTAGTATTCTTAAAAGATACAGTTTAATAAATACAAATATTTCAAAGATCTCTTTCTTATCTTTAGTTACAAAATTTACAATAAAAAAACCATTGATTATGTTTTGTGAACTTCCAGTTAAGTATACCAAAGTAAGAGTTGACCCAGATATGCAAAATATAAAGGGATTTTTAAATAAAATCTATTACAGCAATAATGATTCTAACTATAATAATAAAAATTGTTTTATTGATGTTGAGAATGCTTCAGGAAGACCTCGCATGGCTCAAAAAGTTACATGGTTATTAAGAGAAAATAAATTTGATGTTTTAGATTGGAGTAATTTTAATATTCTTTATAAAGAAACTTTAATAAAAGATTTTAAAGGTAATTTTAAAAAGTGTTTAGATATCTGTAAGATATTAAAAACAGGTAAAATTTTAGTTTCATACAATAGCAAAGTATATTATGATATAAGTATTTTTGTTGGACAGGACTGTGATATATACGATAATTTTGATAAAACTGGAGGACAAGATGTCAAAAATTAATTTAATAAACTTGCTTTACAAGCAGCCCAAATAGCAGAAAGTAAAAAGGCTATTGATACAGTTGTTTTAGACGTGCAAAAAAACAACTATAGCAAATTATTTTGTTATAACTACTGCAGAGTCTACACCTTAAATAAATGCGATAAGTGACGAAATTGAAAAACACTTTAAAGTAAATAATTTAAAACCGCTAAGGAGAGAAGGTGTTTCTAGCAGATTTTGGAGAATTGTAGATTTTGGTAGTATTATTGTGCACGTAATGTCTCAGGAAACAAGAAATGCCTATGCTTTTGAGAAGTTATGGGACAAAGCACATATTGTAAAATCTGAAAAAACGAAAGATGAGAAAATTGTTAAAAAGTCAATAAAGAAAGTTATTGGATTGAAAAACAAATCAAAGAAAAATTAATTATTTTTTTGATTCTTCTGCCCAAGATTTGCGAATGTAGAGAGGTTGAACTTTATTATAACTTAGATTATTTTTAGATTTATAAGCTAAATTTGCTAATACGCTTGCTTTTGGCATATGCATTATTTCTGGCAAAGATACACTCAAACTTCCTAATCCCTTTGATAACTCTTCTTTATAAACTATAGCAGCATTTCCTATTATAATAACTTTGTTTTTATATGTTTTTAAACTTCTAATAAACGAATCTATATTTTTTATAATAATTTTTTTGCCCTTTTTAATGTAAACTTCGTTCCTTAAGGCATCAATAGCTGAAATTATTTTTATTCCCTTAATTTTTGGTAAAGACGCTTCTAATATAGACAACGTATCAAGTGCTACTACTTGCTTGTTTAATACTTGAGCAAATGTTTTAATAGCAGCCATTGCCACTCTTATGCCAGTAAAGCTTCCTGGCCCTACAGATAAAGCAAATTTATCTATATTTTCAAAAGAATTATTTGTATCTTTCAGTAGTCTTTCTATAGCGGTAATAATAATTTCTGAATGTATATGGCCATATTCATAATAAGATGATGCTATAGTCTTATCATTTTCGTTTAATGCTGTGCTGAATGTTTTTCCAGATGTTTCTATACTTAAAATTTTCATTTCTTCTTCTCTATTTTAATTTTTCTTTTATTTACTAAACTTTCAATTTCGACATTCCAATGACTTTCATTTTGCCCGTCAATAAGTCTTTGAGGCCACTCTATTAAAGAGATATTTCCACTGTAAAGATAGTCTTCTATACCAATATCAAAAATAGTAGAACTTTTTAATCTATATAAATCTAAGTGGAAAAGTTTTAAATTGTTAAAAGCTTGGTATTCATTTACTAGCATAAAACTAGAACTCCTAGCAAATCCTTTATTCCCAAAGAATTTAGTTATACCCTGAGTAAAAGTTGTTTTGCCGCTGCCCAAGTTTCCATTTAAAAAAACTATATCTCCACCTTTTAATACAGAAGCAAAGTTCCTTGCTAAGTTCCTTGTCTCTTGTGGAGTTTTAGTTATAAAAACTTTATTTTTAAAAGTGTTTATAGCCACAGTATTTGATTTTTTGTTCTTTGCCATTATAAAAATATTTTAACCTTGTGCCAGAAGTAATTTTACCTATATATGTAATATTGGGAACTAAATTCTTTACAATTTTTGATTTTGACTTTGGTACAGTAAATACGAGTTGATAATCCTCGGCACCAAATAAAACAAAATCTATAAGCTGCTTTTCATTGTTAAAAACAGTCTTTAAGTTTTTTGACATAGGTATTTTTTCTATATTTATATTTGCGCTCTTGAAACAATTTTTAGTAATAAGATCTAGTGAAATAAATAATCCATCGGAAGCATCAGTCAGTGATGTCAAATATTTATGTATTTTATTAGCTTCATTGAGTTTTGCTGTAGGCTTGTTATGTGCATTTATTAAAGCAAGTTCAGTTTTACTGTAGTTGTGACTTATTCCATATTTATAAAGTAAATAGAGTCCAGCACCAGAATCGCCGAATGTGTTTGTCACTCCTATTAGGTCTCCAATTTTTGCTCCAGTTCTTTTTACAGGTATATCTTTGCCTATTCCTATAGCGGTAACAGATATTATAATTTTGTTTGCTTTTACTGTATCTCCACCTGAAAGGAGGATTTCATATTTATTGCAAGTTTTTTTTATACCTTTTATTAAATTTTTAATAAAATTTTCAGATGTGCAAGAAGGTATGCCTAAACCAATAAAAACATATTTTGGAGAAACGTTTCCCATAGCTGCCAGGTCACTTATATTTACTTCTATTGCTTTTTGTCCTAGTTCGTAAGGACTTATCCAGTTCGCTTTGAAGTGGACATCTTCTATTAGCATATCTTTGGTTATATAAATATAATTTTGACCAGATTTAAAACAAAAACAATCATCACCAATGTCAACAATAATGTTTTTGTCTTTTATTGTACTTGTGAAAGCTTTTTTAATTAAACCTATAAGTCCAAATTCACCAAGCGAAGAAACAGTTTTTATTTTCATTATTCTAGAGTCTCCATAAAACCTTAACACACATCTTACTTTGGGTACAGCTGTGTTCATGCATTGCCAAAATTCACGACAATTATACGCATTATGGTTTTCAGAGAATTCGTAGAATTATACAAATTTGATATAATAAAAGCTACTTATGAAATATCTTTTAAAATTTATGTTTAGAAGACCTGTCATCACAATTTTTGTTGTATATTCTTCAGTGATTATAATTTTAAACTATCTTGGATATTTTTCAGTACAAAATAGAAGTAATATTTTTAAGTTATTTAAAGATAATAGAAACGTTTTGGTAGAAGGGAAAGTTATATCAGAACCATATGTTACAAGAAAAATAAAAAAGTTTGTATTAAAAACTATCTCTATTAACGACACTAAAATTGAAGAAAGCGTGCTTGCTAATGCACCAATAGGATACTTAATCAAGTATGGCGATATAATAAGTGTTGAAGGTAAATTATATAGACCAGCAAGTGCTAAAGATATTAATGCATTTGATTATCAAAAATATTTAGAAAGAAATGAAATATTTTTTGTTTTAAAAATCTATTCTTTTGAATATATAAAATCTCAACCAAATATTATTAAAAAAATTGCCATTAATCTTAAAAACGATGTAGTAAATAAAATAGATAATTATTTTTTGTATCCGAATTCTGCTATTTTAAAATCTTTAGTTATTGGAGATAAAACTTCCCTTGATCAAAAAATAAAAAGTTCATTTTCTGATTCTGGAGTAATTCATATTTTAGTAGTAAGTGGACTTCACGTTGGTTTTGCTAGTGTAATAATTCTTTTTATTTTGAGATTATTTTGTATTCCTTTAAATAAAGCTTCTTTAATAAGCATACCTTTTATATTTTTTTACGCTGTTTCTACAGGAGCTAATGCCCCTGCAATGAGATCTGCAATAATGCTTGCTTGTATATTTGTATCTCTTTCTTTAGATAGAGAACCATTAATATATAATTCAATAGCTTTATCAGCATTAATTATATTGATCTTTAAACCCCAGGATCTTTTTTTAGCTTCTTTTCAAATGTCATATTTAGCAACGCTCGGGATAGTTTTTTTGTACAGCAAAATTTTTGGATTATTCAAAAACGTTAAAAATTCAATTTTAAACTTTTTTTGCGGTGTAGCCTCTGTTACAACTTCTGCTCAGCTTGCATTAACGCCTATACTTATGTTTTATTTTTCTAAGGTATCGGTGGTATCTTTTTTTGCAAACATAATAGTTGTTCCACTCACAGGAATTGTTTTGGGTTGTGCAATTGTGTTTTATATATCAACTTTTTTATTTAAAGGATTGGCTATGATCATAGCTTATATTTTAAATCTCTTTATAAATTTTATTGTATGTGTTACAACTTTTTTTGGCAATTTTAATTTTTCGTCAATTGTAGTAAACAAACCTGCTGTTTTAGAACTCTTATTGTTTTATATATTTATATTTTTTATTTTTAATTTTAAAAAAGAAAAAAGAATTATATTTTCCAGTGCAATTTTAGGTTTAAATTTATTTCTTATTTAAAGAAAAGTTTTAGAGAGTCTCATGAATAAAAATATTTTATTTTTATGTATAATAAATATATGAAATATCACATTGGAATTATTTATAATAAATCTAAATCAAATGCAAAAAAACTTGCATTTGAAATTTTGTCTTGGCTTAAGCAGAATGGCTGTAAAGTTTTTGTAAGTGAATCCATATCTATACAACCTAAAAAGCTAGACTTTGTTTTATCTTTAGGTGGAGATGGTACTATGCTTAAAGTTATAAGGATTTTTTCTCCTTTGGCGGTACCAATAAAAGGAATTAATTTAGGCTCTTTAGGCTTTTTAACAGATACAGATACAAATGAAATCTATGACCTTCTAAATAATATTTTTAAAGTTGGAATAAAAGTAGAAAAAAGAGTTTTGCTGTCAGTTGAATTTAAATATAAAAATAAAAAAATTAGAAAAGTTGCAGCTAATGACTGTGTTGTTAGGTCTTTATATGGAGGCAAGCTTATTTCTTTAGACTTGGAAATAGATAAGAATTTTACTGCAGAATATAAATGTGATGGTATGATAGTTTCTACTCCTACTGGTTCTACTGCTTATTCTTTAGCGGCTTTCGGTCCAATTGTTTATCCAAATCTTCCTGTCTTTATTCTTACGCCTATTTCGTCTCATACATTAACTCAAAGATCAATGCTTTTGTCTGATAAAAACAGTATCTTCTGTACAGCAAAAAATAAATATAATCGTGGTAAAGTTATTGTTTCTATTGACGGACAAGAAAACTTTACTGTTGATAATGCTACTAAAGTAAAATTTTCTTTATACAAAAAGCCTCTTAAACTTATAAAAAATTGTAGTAAATCGTATTTTGAAACATTAAAGACTAAGCTACATTGGAGTGTGTAGTGCTTACATCTTTATCTGTAAAAAATTATGCTTTAATTGAAGATTTGAATATTAATTTTTCAAATGGGTTTACAGTTATTACTGGAGAAACTGGTTCTGGTAAATCTATTTTGATTAAGTCTATGGAGCTTATTACAGGTAAAAGAGCCGACTTATCTTTAATACGTTCAGGGTGTAAAGAATGCATAATAATAGCAAATTTCGAATATAATAACCCTAAAATTACAGAATTTTTAAATCGTTTTTCTATTCCTTTAGAGGACAATATAATTTTAATACGTAGAACTATAGAACTTTCAGGTAAAAGCAAAGCTTTTATAAATGATACTCAGGTCAGTTTATCTGTGCTTTCTGGTCTTGGGCAGCTTTTAATTGATTTTCACAATCAAGAAGAAAGGCATTCTCTTTTAAATTTAGAGTTTCAATTAGAAATTTTAGACAGTAGAGTGGACCAGATTAAATTTTTGATCACTAAATGTTCTATTTTGCAATCAAAAGTTAGAAGACTAGAAGCACATCTTGAAACTCTGAATATGTCTGAAATAGATAGATTAAGAAAGATTGATTTATATTCGTTCCAGATTAAAGAAATTCAAGAAGCAAAACTTAGAATTGGCGAAGATAAAGAGCTTGAAGAAGACTTACCAAAACTAAAAAATGCAGAGAAAATAGTTGACTTATCTAAAGAAGTAGTTTCTATTTTGTATTCTTGTGAAAATGCAACTTTAAGCAGTATTTTAAAAGTAAAAAAAAATATAGAAGCAATAAATTCTTATGGAGTAGATGCTTCAGAAGCATTATCTTTGATAGAGCAAGCTTATTACCAATCAGAAGAAGTTTACAGAGAGATAGAACTGATTTTATCAAAAACTAAATTAGAACCAGAAGTTTTAGATAGGTCTATGGAAAGATTAGAAGTTATCAAAAAACTTAAGAAAAAATATGGAAGTACAATAGAGGCCATATTAGAATATAAAAGTAAAATAGAAGAAGAACTTAATTCTTTAAATGACTATCAAGAAAATTCTTCTAAAGTAAAAGAAGAGCTTTTAAAGGAAAAAGATAGCTTAATAAAGATATGTGAAATTATAAGCGAAAAGAGAAAAAAAGTTGCTTTAGATTTTAAAAAGTTAGTTCAAGAAAAGTTACTTGAACTAGAAATAAAAAATGCTATTTTTGATATAAAGTTTGATAAAAAGGAACCATCTGAAAATGGTTTTGATGAAATAGAATTTATGTTTTGTGCAAATAAAGGAGAAAAAATCCTTCCTTTAAAAAATACAGCTTCAGGTGGAGAACTGTCACGAGTACTACTTGCTATAGATTTAGCATCTCAAATAAAAAGCGATCAAACAACAGTTTTTGACGAAATTGACACAGGAACCAGTGGCAGGGTAGGAGATAAAATAGGGGAAAAGTTGTTTGAACTTTCTTCAAAAAAACAGGTTTTTGTTATAACACATTTAGCACAAGTTTCTGCGTTTGCAAAGACTCATATAAAAATTTATAAAGAGATAGAAAAATCTAGAACTTACACAAAAGCCATAGTGTTAAATAATGAAGAACATATTGAAGAAATTGCAAAGATGATATCTGGTAAGAATGTAACTGATTCTGCTTTGAAACACGCTAAAGACTTAATATCATTATCTAGACGATCACAATAAAGAGTTTTTAAAGAAACTCTAGAGGTGTATTTATGGGAAATTGTAATAAAGTTCTAAAAGATTTTATTTCTTATATAACTATTGAGAAAGGCCTTGCAAAAAATACAGCTTTAGCATATAAGGCTGATATTTTAAAGTTTATTAATTTTGTTCAAAAAAATAATCTGTTAGTTGAAAATTTGCAGCATCATGATATAACAAATTTTTTGTGGGAATCAAAGTCAACCGGTTTAAAACCAAAATCAGTATACAGACTTATAGAATCTTTAAGGCAATTTTATAAATTCTTAACTCTTGAAGAATTATCTAAAAATAATCCAACTATTTATTTAACTGTTCCAAAAATACCTCAAGAGTTACCACAAATGCTTAGTTTTGATGAAGTTACAAATTTATTAAATTCTATAGATAACGAAAATGAAATGAATATTCGTAATAAGGCAATGTTAGAATTATTATATGCAACAGGACTTAGAGTTTCCGAATTAATAAACCTTAGATTTTGTGATATTAATTTGCAAGATTGTTTCATAAGAGTTTTAGGTAAAGGTTCTAAAGAAAGAATTATTCCCTTTGGTCAAAAAGCTAAAAATTTTATAGATATTTATCTTGCTAAAAGAAGACCGCTTTTGAGTGTTAGTGACACCATTTTTATTTCTAGATTAGGTAAAAAAATTTCTAGAGTAGAATTCTGGCGTCAATTAAAAAATATAGCAAGAAATATAGGCATAACTAAAAACATTACCCCTCATACCTTGAGGCATTCTTTTGCAACACATTTACTTTCAAGAGGGGCAGATATCAGATTTGTGCAGGAAATGCTAGGGCATTCTTCAATTTCTACGACACAAATTTACACTCATCTGGATAAAGGAAAAATAATAGAACAACATAAACTGTATCATCCTAGAGGATAGAGCTAAAAGATTGTAAAGGAAAAAGAAAGGCTCCCTTTTTAGTAGGGGATCTTTTTTATTTTGTGAGCGGATCAGGGCAAACATCAAAATAATTCATTCTATTACCTGACTTGACCATTAGGGTTCCCCCAAACCTTCCTTTTTCCTTTTACTGGTCAAGTCAGGTAATAGAATTACAAAAAAAGTAAATTTATTTATATAGGTGTGGTTATATAATTTTGTATAATAACTAAATTTAAATAAATTTACTTTTTGGTTGTAGGTGGCAATGAAAAGAAAATTTGTAAGTATATCTAATCATTTAATGGTAGCTGTAAGCGCTTGGATAAGTAAAGTTATTATTGTTTTGGTGCAGGTTGTAAGTATAAGAGTTTTGTTAGATTATCTTGGTGAAGATAAGTACGCTGTTTATGTGATAGCTTTCTCTCTAACTGTATGGTTTAATTTATCTGAGTTTGGTATTGGTGCATCCTTACAAAATTTTATTTCCGAGGCACGAGCAAAAAAAGAAAATTATGATAAGTACATTATTGCAGCTTTACAATTAGTAGCTATTTTGTTTGTAATTGTTTTGCTACTCGCAATTTTTGTGTCTTCTTTTGTACAAAATATTGTTTTTAAAAACTTTTTATATATTACTGATATACAAAGTATAAACATTGTACTAGTTATAGGTATTATTTCTATTGTATCTTGTTTTTTAACTAAAGTTTTTAACGTGTATTATGCATTACATAAGGGATATATAGCAAATTTAATACCTGCAATATCTATTGTTGTTTCCATGTTAGTTATGATCATTATCAATAGAAATTCTCAAAAACAAGGTAGCATTTTATGCGCTTTGCTAGTGTTTACTTTACCACAATTATTTATTGTTTTAGTTCCATTTATAAAAGAGTTTAAGAAGTATTTTCCGAAATTATTAGAGTTTAATTTAAGTATTTTAAAGGCTCTAGTAGTAAGAGCAGTAAAATTTCATGGGATTATAATAGCTTCTTTAACATATTTGCAGACAGATTATTTGGTAATGTCTCAAACTTTAAGTCCAAAAGAGATAGTTGAATACAACATTTTTATGCGAGTGTTTATGTTTTTTTCATATTCATACGTATCATTTTTGACAGCTTTTTGGCCAGTTAGCGCAGAAATGTATGTTGGTCAGAAATTTGAAGAACTTAAAACTGCGATAAAAAAACATTTAACTTATGCTAGTTTGTTTATGATTTTAGGTACAGTACTTGTGATACTTTTTCATAAAATTATAGTAAAAATATTGGTTCCAGAGCAAAATATTTTTCCAACTTTTTGGTTTATGTTAATGCTTGGTATATATATTATACTTAAAGCTTGGCAAGATACTTTTGCAATGTTTTTGCAAAGTATAAACGTATTAAGAATTTTTTGGGTATATATGCCTTTTCAAATTATTGTAAATATATTAGTTCAGTATTTCTTATCTAAAAAATATGGAGTAAACGGTATAGTTTTAGGACTTATTATTTCTATGGTGTGTGTTTCAATTTGGATATTGTTTTTAAAAACAAGGAAAGTTTTAAAATATTCCATTAAGGTTTTTAGAGAGACTCTTAAAATTTATAAGTGATAATTTCTATAATAAATTTTGAAAATAAAAATTGATATTATTTTTAATAACTCCTAGAACAGATTTTATTAATATGATACGAGCAATCTCTCCTAAAGCTGTTTGTATATACAAAGAATATCATTTTGGTCCATGTATTATATTAAAAATTTTCAATGCGAAAAAGGTATCCAGTACGTAGGTGTTTAAAACAAATAAAGCCATATTTATAAAAAAGAGAAATATATAGTTAGTGGAGACTAGAATGTATAAAATTTTAAAAAAAGAAGAGATAGGTAATAGAGTTTATTCTATTGAAGTTTATGCTCCAGAAATTGCCAGAAATGCTAAGCCAGGCCAATTTATAATTTTTAGGATTGATGATAAAGGTGAACGCGTTCCTTTAACAGTAGCTGGTACTGATATTGAAAAAGGTAGTGTTAGGATAATTTTTCAAGTAGTAGGAAAAAGTACTACTCAACTTTCTTTATTAAATGAGGGTGATTTTATAGAAGATTTTGTTGGACCATTAGGTCACCCTACCAAGATAAAAAATTATGGTGTGGTAGTAGCTGTAGCTGGTGGAGTGGGCACTGCTGAAGTTTTGCCTGTAATAAAGGAATTAAAAAAGGCAGGTAATAGAATAATTTTGATAATTGGGGCAAGATCTAAAGATTTAATAATACTTGAAAACGAGTTAAAGGAAACAAGTGACGAACTTTTATTTGCTACAAATGATGGAACTTGTGGCATAAAAGGTTTTGTTACAGATGTATTGAAAGTTGTTGTAGCTAAAGAAAAAGTGGATGTTGTGTATGCTATAGGGCCTGTACTTATGATGAAAGCTGTTTCAGATCTTACAAAAGGAAAAAATATAGAAACAATAGTTTCGTTAAATCCTATAATGCTTGATGGTACTGGAATGTGCGGAGCTTGTAGAGTCAATATTGACGGTAAAACAAAATTTGCGTGTGTTGATGGGCCAGAATTTGATGCCCATTCTGTAGCGTGGGAAGAACTTTCTTTACGTTTAGGACTGTATAAAAATCTTGAGAAAATCTCACTTGATAATTTTTCTTTCAATAGGGAGTGCAAATGTCACAAAAGATAAAAATGACACAAAGAGATTCTCAAATAAGAAAAAAAGATTTTAAAGAGGTGAACAGAGGATATAGTAAAACGGAAATGCTTTTAGAAGCAAAAAGATGTTTACAGTGTAAGGTCCCTATGTGTGTAAAGGGGTGTCCAGTAGAAATTTATATCCCAGTCTTTATAGAGTGTCTTTTAGAAGATAAGCCAAAAGATGCTCTAAAAATTTTAAACCAAAAGACCAGTCTTCCTGCTGTGTGCGGTAGAGTTTGCCCTCAGGAAAATCAATGTGAAAAAAACTGTATTTTAGGAATGAAAGGAGAGTCTGTTTCTATAGGAAATTTAGAACGTTATGCTGCAGATGCTACGGCAAATAGTGAAGATGAAAATATTTATGTAGAAAAAAATGGTATAAAGATTGCTATTATTGGTTCTGGTCCGGCAGGGCTTACTTGCGGAGGAGATTTGTTAAAGCAGGGATATAATGTTACAGTTTTTGAGTCCCTTCATGATACTGGCGGTGTTTTAAGGTATGGTATCCCAGAGTTTAGACTTCCTAAAAAAGTTTTAGATGTAGAAATAAATAAATTAAAAAAACTTGGCATGAAGCTTGTTCTAAATACTCTTATAGGTAGAACAAAAACAATACAAGACTTATTTGATGAGGGATTTAAGGCGGTGTTTGTAGCTGTTGGAGCAGGACTTCCAACATTTCCTAACATTCCTGGAGAAAATCTAAATAATATATATTGTTCAAACGAATTTTTAGTTAGAGTTAATTTGATGCGTTCTTATGATTTCCCTAATTACGACACGCCTGTTTATAGAGGTAATAATGTTGTTATTGTAGGTGGTGGTAATACAGCAATGGATTCTGCTAGAACAGCTTTAAGACTTGGCGCTGAAAGTGTAAAGCTTGTCTACAGAAGATCAGAAAATGAGATGCCAGCAAGGTTAGAAGAGCGTATACACGCTAAAGAAGAAGGTATAGAATTTGCTACACTTACAAATCCAGTGAAATTTATTGGTGACAAAAATGGTTTTGTTAAAGCTGTTGAATGTGTTAAGATGGAACTTGGAGATCCTGATGAATCTGGTAGGAGAACCCCAAAAATTGTAGAAAACTCAAACTATATTATAGAAACAGATATGGTTATTTTAGCCTTAGGTCTCAATCCAAATCCGATTTTGCCATCTCTTACTGACAATTTAGAAGTAGATTCTAAAGGACACATATTAGTAGATAAAAATTATATGACATCCGTCCCAGGTGTTTTTGCAGGAGGGGATATTGTTGTCGGTGATACAGTTATTTCTGCAATGGGGATGGGTAAACAAGCGGCAAAAAGTATAATGCGTTATTTAACTAATAATTAATGCCAAATACTTTCTTTGTATAATCTATCATTATCAAATACGGAATATATGTCTGAAGGTGTAGATTTGTTATCTAAAAACTCCAAAGATAATAAATGGTCTGTGGGGATTACATATTTAATAAAAATATAGCAGTTCAGAAGGATATTTTTCTGATAAACAAACATTTTATACCTTAAACAATTCTAAACTTACTATATCACCTGAAACTGACGAACATAAGAAGTTGTTAAGAAGATTTTTGGCTATGATTGCTATTTCTGATTACTTAATTAAAATGGGCTCTGTCAAACCACATAACCTTACTACATCTTTTTGGGTACAGCTGTGTTAAAACTCTGCGTTTTGCCTGCATTGCCTAAAATTCATGGCAATTATACGCATTATGGTTTTCAGACAGACCAAAATATAGAAAAATAATCTAATACTTTATGTAAGCTTTATTTATAGTGGAGGCAGTATGAAAGCGTTAACTGTTCAAATTGGAATATTTGGGCGGACAAATGTTGGCAAATCTTCTCTTATGAATTTTATAACAAATCAAGACACTTCTATTGTTTCTGATATAAAAGGGACTACTACAGATGTTGTCTCTAAACAAATGGAGCTTAACCCTCTAGGGCCTATAACTTTGTTTGATACAGCAGGTCTTGATGATAAATCTAGGTTGGGCGAAGTTAGAGTAGAAAAAACTAAAAGAGCGTTTGATAGCTGTGATGTTATTTTGCTAATGTGCGAATTTAATATGTTTGGCACTTTTGAAGAAAATATTATCAGGGAAGCAAGATTAAGAAAGACACCTATTATTATTGTTGTCAGTAAGGCAGATTTACAAAAACCAGATGAGAAGTTTTTAACAAAGTTAGAAATATATTCAAAGCATGTTTTGGAATTTTCAAAAATGTACACTATCAGGGATAATTTTTTAACCGACTTAAAAAAAATACTTTTAGAAATTTTGCCAGATAATTATATAGAGAACTACTTAGCTTTAAGAAACATAGTAAAAAAAAACGATACAGTAATTTTAGTTATGCCCATAGATTTAGGTGCTCCTAGAGGTAAAATAATAATGCCTCAAGTACAAACTTTAAGACATATTTTAGATTTAAATGCTGCTTCTTATACAGTTCAAGATACAGAGTACGAGACAGCTTTAAAAGCTTTAAAAATCCCTCCAAAACTCGTAATAACAGATTCTCAAGCTATTAAAGCAATAGCAGCTAAAACTCCAAAAAATATTAAACTAACAACTTTTTCAATAATTTATGCTGCAGATAAGTCTGATATTATTGAGATGGCAAAAGGGGCATCGAAAATTAATTCTTTGCAAAACGGAGATAAAATTTTAATTGCGGAAGCTTGTACTCATCATGCTTCTAAAGATGATATAGGTAGAATAAAAATTCCTAAATGGATTAAGGAGTACACAAAAAAAGATTTATCTGTAGAATATGTCTCAGGTCAGAATTATCCAAAAAATCTTTCCCAATATAATTTAGTAATACATTGCGGAGCATGCACATTAAATAGAAAAGGTATGCTTGCAAGGTTAAATAAAGCAGTTCAAGCAGGAGTTCCTATAACAAATTATGGTATAGTAATATCAGTTTTTGCAGGTGTTATAGAAAAAGTTTTAGAAATTTTTCCACAAGCTCTACTAGCATATAAAAAATCCTCTTTCTGTAATTAATTACTAGTCGAAGAAGAAGCCTAGAGTTAAGGAATGGTCAAATAAAGGAGAATCTTTGGATAAGCCAGCGATGATAGAAAAGCCATCGATGTTGATATCTTGCTTGGAGCCAGTGAAGTAAGTATT
>JAISYS010000014.1 GCA_031269735.1 Candidatus Endomicrobiellum cubanum
TCTAACTTCATATTATTCCCGTTTTCATCACCTTCAAAATCTATCATTATCTTTTTATACCATTCCTTAAATTCTTCACTATTTAACCCTTCTGCCCATGATTTTAATTCTTTATCAACTTTTATCTTTTCTATTGCTCCTTTATTCTTTAAATACCATTCTGTTGGAATACTTGGTTCTGAATATTTACAAAACTCAGGAATATCATGCCTGTACAAATATGATGTATCTGTTATAATTACTTTCTTTACTTTCCTCTTTATATCTTCACTATTTATCGTATTTACTAATTCTTCAAATCCTTCCCCTGTTTGACTTGCACATCCAAAAGATATTACTAAATCTAAAACCACGCTACTATCTTCTGCCTTTTCAAAAAATTCCTTCGCTTCTTTACTCCATTTTACTAATCTTTCTGTTGCCATACACCACTCCTCTTTTTCCCTACAGCTAAATAATATATCAATTGCTTAAATTTAAACTCCATTATCATGGAAGTTTTCGTAAATAAGTATTTTCTAAAATAACTGCTATTATCAACAAACATAAAGATATTATTAAAAAATATTTATACAGCTCATTATAATTTATAAATTGTGTGATCTCAGGAATGTCTATCGTAACATTTCCACTACTTACTATAAAATAAAAAGTTTATCATCTAAATGGGTTTATACTTTTGCCTAAAATACGAGAACTATATCCCTTAATAGGTTTAGGTGACTCTAAAAACCCAATTACAATAATTCTAATTGCTAATAATAACTAAGTTGTCACGATGGATAATTTCTCCTTCTCCAGCATCTACTATATTTTTGATTTCTTGACTTTTTTTCCCTTTTACTTTTTCAAGAATATCACTATCGTAATTAGTAAGACCTCTAGCAAAATCTTTTTTTGTCTGAGCATTTGCGATATTTATAGTGTCGCCCCTTTTAAAAGCCCCGCTAATTTTTGTTATCCCTACAGCTAATAAGCTTTTGCCCTTATTAAGTAAGAAGTCTTCGGCTTTTTGATCAACAAAAATTGTACCTTTAGGTTTTTTACTAAAAGCTATCCATGACTTTTTTGCTTCTAAATGCTTTTTTGAAGCTAAAATAGTTGTGCCTATGAAGCTTCCTAAAACTATTTCTTTTAACAAATTTAATTTTGTCCCATTTGTAATTATTGTCTCCACCCCTGAAGCAGTAGCAATTTTTGCAGCAATTATTTTTGTTTTCATGCCTCCTGTTCCCCTGCCACTAGAAGAGGTTGAGCTAGTTAATTTTTCAATTTCTTCTGTAATATGGTCTATTTTAGGAATTAACGACGATGCCTTTGGGGTGCCATTATATACACCATCTACATCTGTAAAAATTATAAGCTTCTCTGCATTTATTGCCAAAGCAACTAAAGCTGATAACATGTCATTATCACCAAAATTAATTTCATCAATTGAAACTGAATCGTTCTCATTAATTATAGGTATTATATCGTTTTCAATTAAAGTATTTAAGGTATTTCGGACATTTATATAATTGGCCCGCCTATCAAAAACGTCCCTTGTAAGAAGAATCTGAGAAACACTATTATTGTACTCTGCAAAGGCTTTAGAATAAGCACTCATTAGTAAGGGCTGGCCCACTGCAGCAAATGCTTGCTTTTCCCTTAATGTTTTATGTTTATCCTTTATACATAAGTGAGTCTTTCCTGCACTAACAGCACCAGAACTTACAATTAAAATTTTATGCCCTTGTTCACGTAAAGAGAAAACTTCTTTTGCCAAATTAAAAATGTATTGTTCGTTTAACAAACCTTCTTTTGTTGTTAGTGTACTTGTCCCAACTTTTATAACTATTCTCATAAAATATTTAAAGTTCCTATAAAATTACAACTGTCTTACAAATTCAGAAAAAAAATGGATTATTTCTGTAAAAATATACTAAGCAGCTCAAACATACAAGGCATCCATTTGTCATCATAAAAACTACCATTAAACCCTGTTTCGACAGAGTTTATGCTTTCAGTAATTCAAGCAAAATTTTATTTACCAATCGTGGGTTTGCTTTCCCTTTAGATTTTTTCATTACAAGACCAACAACTGCCCCCACCGCTCTTTCTTTGCCAGCTTTAAATTCTGCAACAGCTTTAGGACTTTCTATTATTGCTTCTTGGCAAATTTTTATAATTTCTGATTCGTCTGAGATTTGTATTAAGCCCTTTTCTTTTATTATTAGCTCAGGGTCAGCAGATTTTTCGTACATATCTTCAAAAACTGTTTTTGCGATCTTGCCTGAAATTGTGTTATTTAAAATTAAATCTACTAGCTTTGCTAAATTTTTACTAGAAACCGGGGATTGCAATATATTAATTTTTGATGCATTAAGTTTTGCGCTAAGTTCTGTAGAAGTCCAATTCGCTAACGGTTTAGCAGACATTTTTTTATCTTTAGAACTATTTAAAGCTTCTTCATAGAAATCTGCAGTTTGCCTGTTAGAAGTTAAATAACTGGCATCATAGTCTGACAAATAGTAGTCCTGCATAAACCTTTGTTTTTTAGCTTTTGGAAGTTCTGGCAACTGTGCGCGTAGGTCTTCAACAAAAGAATCTGGCAAATTAAAGGGCACTAAATCTGGCTCTGGAAAATATCTATAATCTAATGCCCCTTCTTTTGAGCGCATTGACTTTGTTATACCTTCTTGCGCTTCCCAAAGCCTTGTTTCTTGTACAAGTTTACCTCCTGATTCCAGCACTTCTTTTTGTCTTTGAACTTCATATGTTATTGCTTCTTTTACACCCGACATTGAATTAATATTTTTAATTTCTACTCTAGTACCAAACTCTTTTTGCCCTACAGAGCGAATACTTACATTTACATCACACCGCATTTTACCTTCTTCCATACTACATTCTGAAGTATCTAAATATGTAACTATATTCTTTAGTTCAGTTAAAAATTCAAATGCCTCTTGTGGAGAACTAAGCTCCGGCTCTGTTACAAGTTCCATAAGACCAACACTAGCTCTGTTTAAATCCAATAAAGAATAGCTTAATTTTCTACTGCCTATTTCGTGTACAAGTTTGCCGGCATCTTCTTCAAGATGTATTCTTGTTATGTTAACAACCTTTTCTTTGCCATCAACATTTATTGCAAGTTTGCCTTTAGAACATAATGGAGGTTCTGACTGTGTTATTTGATAATTTTTTGGCACATCAGGATAAAAATACTGCTTTCTTGCAAATGTACATTGTTTATTTATTGTAAAATCTAAAGCAAGTCCTGTTTTAATTATAGCCTCTAGAGCTTTTTTATTTAATATTGGTATTGCTCCAGGCTGAGAAGTACAAATAACACAGGTATTTGCATTGGGTTCAGCCCCAAATTGTGTAGAACATTCACAAAACACCTTTGATTTTGTGTTAATTTGCATATGCACTTCAAGCCCAACTACTGTTTCATAATTAACCATTTATTTGTCCCTTAAAGTTGTAATAATTTGTATTTTTGTATTAATGTAGCGTTAAATCGTTGGATATTTATCAATGTCAAAATCAGCAATTTTTTCAAACGCATTAGCTACTGCAAAAAGTTTTGCGTCAGAAAACCTTGCGCCCATAAAATGCACGCCCATGGGCATGCCATTTGCAGTAAAACTACAAGGAACAGTAATGCCAGGAAGGCCTGCAAGGTTGGCTGCTATAAGGAAAAGGTCGCATTCTTCAGGAAGAGTTTCTCCAAACTTTACAGGCATTTGCAAAGTTGCAGGTGTAAATATAAAGTCACATTTCTCATAAGATTGCGTTATTTGGTCTATAAGTAAAGTTCTTACTTTTTGAGCTTGATGGTAACACCTATGATAATTTTTTGCTCCTAAAACATATGTGCCAAACAATATTCTCTTTTTCACTTCATAACCTAAAGACTCTCCTCGCGATTTTGCGTATTGGTCATTTAAACTCACCCCGTTTGAAGTTCTGTACCCATAACGTATCCCATCAAATGTAGCAATATTTGCAGAAACTTCTGCACACATAATAACTTTATACAAAGCAGGGACATACTTATAAGCTGGAATGTCTACCTCTACAATTTGTACGTTTCCCATTTTTAATTTATTTACAGCTTCATTAAAGTATTTTTTTATTTCTGAGTCTACTCTATAATCAAAAAGTTGTTTGGGCACACCAATTTTTAAAGTTTTTAAAACGTCTATATCATTTAATCCGTTAGTATAATCTGTCCAATCATTTGGTTGACAAACTGGATCTCTATAGTCCTTGCCTGCTATAACACTTGTCAGCAAAGCTGCATCATATACATTTTTCGTAAATGTACCTATTTGATCAAAAGAAGATGCTAAAGCGCATGCTCCATACCTACTTATAAGACCATAAGAAGGTTTGTATCCTACCACACCACAAAACCCTGCTGGCTGTCTTATAGAACCGCCGGTATCTGAACCTAATGCAAATGGCACCATGCCAGCACTTACCGCTGCAGCGCTGCCACCTGAAGAACCACCTGGGATACATTCTATGTTCCAAGGATTAGCAGTTTTTTGATAAGCAGAAGTTTCTGTAGATCCGCCCATGGCAAACTCGTCCATGTTTGTTCTCCCTACAAAAATAGCACCAGCTTCTTTCAGTTTTTCTATAACTGTAGCATCATAAGGAGAAACATAATTTTCTAAATATTTTGAAGCAGAAGTCATACTCTGCCCCTTAGTCATAATATTATCTTTTATGGTTATAGGAACACCTTCAAGAAGACCGTATTTCTTAATTTCTTTTTTGTCAACTTGCTCAGCTTGCTCTAAAGCACTTGTCTCATTTAGCTTTAAAAAAGCTTTGACTTTAGGATTTACTTCTTTTATACAACTGAAACATTCCTTTACTACATCCACACTCTTTAGTTCCTGGGAACAAATTTTTGTTCTTATTTCTTTAGCTCTAATCATAATCAAAACCACTTTTTCTTTTTAAAATATACTAACATAGCAATTATTGTAATGAGCATTATTCCCACCGCAAAAAACCAACTTCCTTTTTGACCGAAAAAAGAATATTCAGGAAAAACAACATTCATCCCATAATATCCTGAAACAATAAGAACTGGCATTACAATTGTAGCTATAACTGTAAGAAACTTCATAACCTCAGTAAGCTTTACTGTAACACTTGACATATAAACTTCTATCAAGCTTACAATCATTTGAGTTCGCATAATTATGGCTTGGTTCATTCTCGCGCATTGAGTATAAATATCACGAAAATAAACAAGATAGTCTCTGGCTATTAAATTGTTATTTGCTCTAGTAAAATAGACGTACGCAGCTTGTTGAGATTCTGCAATTTTGCGCATAGCAAAAATTACTTTTTTTGTATCTAAAATATCTTCCATGTTTTCTGCTTCTGGATCTTCAAGAATTTCATCTTCTAAACCTTCCATTTTGTCATCAATTTTTTCTAAAGTAAACTCATAACTAGAAACAACTTTATTAAAAACGTTATAAAGCAAATTTTCCAAACTTTTCATTTCAACCTGAGGACGAGCCTTTGCTCTTTCAAAAATTGTCTCAAGAAAAAACAATTCTTCTGTATGCACAGTAACCAAAAACCCTTTGCCCACAAAAAAGTTAAGTTCATAAATGCTATCTTCAAATTCTTGATAATAATTCGGTTTAAGCTGTATACCGTGTATAGCACCAAAAACGTAGTTTTCAAACTCCTCTATTTTTGGATAATATTGAGGAAAAAGACAATCTTCTATAGACATTTCATGAAAACGAAAAGTTGCTGTAAGAAGAGCTGTCTCTTGGTGAGTTAGCTCGTGATTTTTTAAATGAATATCTATCCAAATAAGGTCTAGCTTATTGTTATAATCTTCTGCTACTTTTAAGGCATCGCGCTCTGTGACAACTGCCCCATTTTTAAAATAAATTGCCTTTATCATTGCGCCTCTATAACCTTTTTGATTTTATAAAAAGTGCCCTCTCTTTCAGGAGCACTATTAAGCATTTGTTCTATTACTTCTCTGGGACAGGGCCTTACAACATCTTCTCTCCACACATTCCTAAGTTCAGTGACGTGTGTTGTTGGTTTTAAATTAGCAACATCTGGTTCTTGTAAAATTTCTATATATTCAAACATAGAGTTTATATCTTTAAGATATTTTTCTTTTTCATCTTCTTTAATATCTATTCTTGCCAAAAAAGCAGTAGTTTCAAGCTCTTCTTTTAACATAAATACCCCTTGATACAATATATTGATAAATTGTACAAAAATACTCATTTTTTAACAATATTTTCAATAGCTCCTTTTCATATTTGATTTAACAATATATTTTGCTATTATAAACAAAATTTAATTATACTCTTTACAAAAAAGGATTGCCCCATGATCTACGAGTATCCTTACACACAAAACAATAATGTTTTAAACCAAAACCTTGATAAAATTTACAAATATTCAAAAGAAAATAACAAAAGCTCTACAAATATAAATAAATTTACTTTAAAAAAGTTAGAACATTTAACTAAAGGATGTTTAAGATGCTTTCATAGTTTCCTTAGATTAGCTATTTCTCGAAATAGGTATAATAAATTTTATGCTGCTTTCATTATTGAAGGTGGTGTTGGTGATACTATTAGAAAAATAAGCATTATAAATGAATTCATAAAAATGTTCCCAAATGTTACCATTGATATCTATACAAACAGAGGCGTGTATCTTTTATTTAAAAGCATAAAAAATATAAGATTTTTGTTTGAGATTGATTTGATTATTTTAACCAACAAAAAATATGATGTAATTTACGATTTATTCCTTGAATATCAAAATGAAAAAATTTATGGAAATATAAATCAAAAAATTATTTTTAATACTAGTAGCAAACCAGAATCAATTAGAATATTACAAAACTTAAACAACTATAAAAACAAATATTTTTCCGCAGAAAATTCTTATATAAATAATAATTTGCATTATGTCGCTATGCAAAAAGTCATAGCAGGGGTTGATAATATAGAAGTTATATCCCTTACTATTAACTATTCAACTACATTTGGGAAGTTTACCATGCTAGAAAACTTGAAATATATAACTTTCAATTACGGTTTCGGAGGCAGTGGCACAAACGGAAATCCTAAATGCTGGAATGTTAACCATTGGCGCAAATTATTGAGTATCCTAAAAAGCCAATTAAAAAGTATAAAAATTGTTCAAGTAGGCGTTTCTAACCATCACTTTGAAGAAAATTTTATCAATACCGCAAAGAAAACATCTTTTGATGAGCTTTGCACAATACTAAAAAATTCGCTGCTTCACATAGATATAGATGGGGCATGTACACATATTTCAAAAGCGTTAGGAACAAAATCTATAGTTTTGTTTGGGCCAACATCTGCTAAATATTCAGGTTATCCTGAAAATATTAATATTACTTCTTCGCTATGTAGAGATTGTTATCATTTTCTTGACAATACATTTTGGGGAAAATGTTTGCTTAGGAATGAAAGATCTTTATGTATGGATTCCATTTCTCCAGAATTTGTTGCAAAGAAAGCATTAGAATATATCAACAGTATAAACAAATAAATTTTATTTACCACTAATAATAATGTAGAATAATTTATCTCTTTACTTTATTTAAAATAAGGAGGCTTACCTATGAAATATAATTTTGACAAAATTATTAAAATAAAAAATACAAACTCTGTAAAATATGATTCGGCAAAAAAATATGGCATGCCTGATGGTCTTTTCCCTATGTGGCTTGCAGATATGGACTTTAAAGTTATGCCTGAACTTACAAAAGCTTTAGAAAAATCTGCAAGACATGCAGTTTTTGGGTACACTACAACAAACCAAGAATATTTTGAACCAATACAAAAGTGGTTTGCTTCAAACTTTAATTTTGACATAAAATTTGACTGGCTTGTAAATACGCCTGGTGTAGTTTTTGCAATAACTATGACTATTAGAGCTTTAACAAAAAGCCGAGATGCTATTATAATACAAACACCTGTATATGCGCCTTTTAGTAATGTTATAGAGAACAACAATAGAAAACTAATAACAAATTCTTTAATTTACAAAAATGGGAAGTACACAATAGACTTTAAAGATTTTGAGAATAAAATAGTAAAAAATAAAGTTAAAATGTTTATTTTATGCAGTCCTCACAACCCAATTGGCAAGATATGGAGAAAAGAAGATCTTATAAAATTAGGCACCCTCTGTTTAAAACATAAAGTAATAATAGTTGCTGATGAAATACATTGTGACTTTGCATATAAAGGATACAAACATATTGTTTTTGCATCATTAAAAAAAGATTTTTTAATGAATACTGTTATGTGCACTTCTGGAGGAAAAACGTTTAACTTTGCAGGATTGCAAATTGCTAATATATTCATTGCAAACAAAAATTTTAAAGAAAAAGTGATCTTAGAAATTGCAAGAACTGGCTATGATGGGCTTAGCAAGTCAGGTGTAGTTGCTTGTCAAACAGCTTATAAATATGGTGATAAATGGCTGAAAGAAGTAAAAGATTATATTTATAATAACTTATCTTACATTCGCAACTTTTTAAAAACTAATATACCTAAACTAAAGCTGGTTGACCCTGAAGGAACATACCTTATCTGGATTGATTGCACTGAATTAGGTATTAATGAAAAGCATCTAAAAGATATTCTTGAAAATAAAGCAAAGCTTTGGGTTGCAATGGGCAGCAGTTTTGGAGTTGAAGGCACAAACTTTATAAGAATAGCCATAGCTACGCCTCTCATTAATATAAAAACTGCTTTTAATAAACTATTTAAAGCATTAAAATCAGAAAAATTAATATAATATCTTTGAGAAAAATATTTTTATTACTTGTCTATTATTATGTAAAAAGAAAGTTTGGAGGAACCCTAATGCTCAAGTCAGGCGAATCAATGAAATCAAGAGTTACAGTTCTATGCTTTTTTTTGTTGTTTTTGTCAATCTTCCTTTATTAGGTACAAGCATATATTCGCAATATGGAGCAAACTCGGATGTATTTGAAGAACTTAAAGGCATCTCTACTGTAAAGTCTAGGTTTTTACACACTTGTCTTAATATAACTAAACTGCACTCTTTAACATTTTATTATCTTAACAAAAAAATCTTGTTCCCTTTCTCTGATGAAAGTCTCTCCTGACTTGACCTTTTGGGTTCCCCCGAAAGGAAAAGCAATAATATAAAAGTATTTAATACATATTCTCTACTATAAAAGAGTTTATCTTTTCTTTATATCTTAACATAAATAATAGTCTAAATAGATATTTAGACTATTATTTTACATAATATACACTAATTATGTAAAATAATATATAGTTGTTTAGAGGACAACTCCTTTTTTAGAAAAAACAAAAATTAGATGTTTTTATATAAAAACATCTGTTTGGGTTACCCCAAACCACCTTTTTTATGAGTGATTATCCCCTTTTTTCGTTAAACCGGTCAAGTCAGGTTCTATGTATCGTCTGCTGATTGGGAAAGAGAGATAGCGAGAATGAAAGATGGAGATGGCATACTGACTTTGACTTTTAAATTCTTTGCCTGCAATAGTAGCAGCAAGCTCTCTTTGGCTAGTAATATTATTTTGTACCATAAATCTTTATCAACTATGCCTTGCAGACCTAGATGATAAAACAATCTTATCGCTGAAAATATGCCACAATTTAAAT
Source organism: Candidatus Endomicrobiellum cubanum (assembly GCA_031269735.1). GTDB lineage: Bacteria > Elusimicrobiota > Endomicrobiia > Endomicrobiales > Endomicrobiaceae > Endomicrobiellum > Endomicrobiellum cubanum. The sequence continues at coordinate 9,696 of JAISYS010000014.1, forward strand.
TTGTTTGTCCATTTATGCATGTACCAAATGCCCTCCATTGAACTGTATAGACCCAACATTATTATACTTTTCTGAGTTATATATACCATGTCATAGCTTTCGTTTTTGGTAAAACCTTTTGACATTAAAATGTTAGTAAAATTTTTGTTTTCTTCACTATAACTAACATTCAAGTTATCAAGAAATTGAATACTGTCATACCATATTAGCAATTTTATTAACAAAAACACCCCCCTCTCCTCCATTTCCAGAAGAGCAAGAGCATAAAAAGATATCCGATATTAAGATAATTAATACAAAAGCTTTCATTTTCCATGCCTTAGACCAAGGTTTTAATAATTTATCATACGATGATAAGTTTAGGGAAACCAATCCAAAACATATAATTAAACCAAGTAAACAACTTACTTAATATACCCAATAAAAATATATAACTGCTAATATTATAGCCATTTATATAGTATAGTTATGTTCCATATAAAAAATTTATGATTTTTGGACAAGTTAAGACAATAAACAAGGAGGACTTCTCTAAAAAAATGTTTGTGACACTAAAATATCTCTTTTAGTTAATGGTCTAAGAAGTGAGATACCTTCTAAAGATTTACATCTACTTAATGCTACGTACAATTGCCCAGGAGCAAAAGCACCGTATTCCATATCTATGACTACATTATCAAAAGTTTTCCCTTGACTTTTGTGTATTGTAACAGCCCATGAAAGTTTCAGCGGATATTGCTTAAAAAAGCCTGCTCTTTCTGTTTCTATTTGTTGTTGCTGCTCATTCCATTTATATTTGAATAATTCCCATTTAAATGGTTCCACTGCTTCTGTTCTCCCGTTTTGGAATTTTACATATATAAGCGTTTTGTCTGAAGAACTACTATTACATATATCTTCAACTATACCTACACTACCGTTTACCCACCTATCCTTAATATCATTATTTAACATCATTACTTGAGCACCTTTTTTTATAACAAGCTCCCAGTCTGCAGGCATATTTTTAGAATTTTCATCAATATTTTCTGTCTGGGCAGAAAATATTGCTTTTTCCGTTTTGATTTGTGAAAGGTACTTGTGATTTATTAAAGTTGCTTTTTTGTTTGTTGTTGTAAGGCAAATCGATACACCTCTATCCAAAACTGTTTTACCTACTCGCGAGTTTAGTTTTAAAAGATCTTCATCATCAGCTGTACCATTACGCACACTATTTAACAATGTAATAAAATTATAATCTTGTTGTCTGTAAACTTTTTTTAATTCCACTGTATGCAACACACAGTCTTGCAACGAATAGGCACTTAAAAAGTATGGAGATTTATATATAGAGTTAAAGATGCTATATTCTTCCTTTTTTACCACGGGAGGGAGTTGCCGTAAGTCTCCAATAAACACTATCTGAACGCCACCGAAAGATTCTTGAGGTTTTTGTCTATTTAATCTTAAAAATTTATCTATACAATCTAAAAGGTCGCATCTTAGCATGGAAACTTCATCTATAACAATAGTTTCAACTCTCTTATATATAGATTTTTCAGAAAGATTCTTTTTTTTGATTTTTGATAAAGTAATGTCTGTTTTAAAATGAAAAAAAGAATGAACTGTTTCTCCTCCACAATTAAGAGCTGCAACTCCTGTAGGCGCAAGAACCACCGTCTTTTTATGAGTACGAGTAATATAATAGTGCAGAAAAGTAGTCTTGCCTGTACCAGCATTACCAGTAATAAAAACACAATCTCTGCTTTTTTCTATTAAATCAAAGGCTTGCTTAAATTCTTTATTGATTTCAATTTTATCCTGTATCATTTTTACTCTTTAGTTTTACGCTAAAAACAATTAAACAAATTCTATAAATCCCTCTTTTCTCTTAAAGGCTTCTCTAAAAACTTTAAGCTTATTATGTCAGGTTATATTTTCACAGCAAACTTTTTGACTTGAGTTTTACCGGAATCAGTTTTTATAGTTATAAAATAAACACCAGGAGCAACTTTATCTCCATTCTCATTTCTCAAGTCCCATCTAAGTAACTTCTTGTT
>JAISYS010000052.1 GCA_031269735.1 Candidatus Endomicrobiellum cubanum
GTGTTGATTGTAGAGGAGCACAGTTGTATTGGTGGTTTAGGAGAGAGTATTTGCTCCTATATGATGAAAAAAGGTGCAAGAAATGATGTCAAACATTTAGCAATACCAGATCAATACAGCCATTATATAGGTAGTCAAGCGTATATACTAGACAAGTTTGGGATGTGGAATGCACAAGATGTTTGTAAATTGTATAAAGAGTTATAATGAAGGATTTTACGAGAACTTATGTTTTAAATTTCTTCAAAATCTAGTAAGGGTAAAGGTATATGAGGGGTAATCTGCGTCTTAAACCACTTACAAAATGTAGAGTATGTAGTGGTGATTTAGTAACGGTTGAAAAAATGTTTAACGTCCCAATTGATGGGATGAAGCTTGCGAAGTCCCCTGTTAAGCCATCTTGGTTGGACTTTACTATATTTAAATGCTCTACATGTGGGCACTATCAAATTCAGGAGGCAGATAACTTTGTTTATATTAATGATTGGAATAACACAGCTGAGTTCTCTGATATAATGAAAACATGGAAAGCATCGATAAAATTTTTATCTTCTATAACAAAAAAACACGACAAAGTAATTGAAGTATTAGCAGGTAAAAATATTTTTGGCATAAGTGAAAAGTACTTTGGCGAGATAGTTAGATTGAGTCCAGACGATATTATGAAAAAGCAGAAAAATAACCATTCCATTATCTATGAGTTCAGTGTATATACAGATGGTTTTGATGCTATTTACATTTACGATGTTTTATCGCATATAGAGAACGTTAAATTAATCCTAGATGATGCATTTTTGATACTTAAAGAGGGAGGTGTTGGGTGGATTGAGGTTCCAAATGGTTTAATGATAATGGATGAACAGCAGTATTTTAGTATATTACCTGAACATATTAACTATTTCACACCTGATAGCTTGTCGATGCTTGTACGAAGGTCAGGTTTTCAAACTGTTGTTGTTCAATCAAGTCTAGGTAATGCACATCTTGATATATTCTTTAAGAAACCAAAGAGGCAATTATCTTTTACGCAAACACAAGAAAAACAAATTAGTTGGCTTTTAAGGATTATGTCGTGTTATAATAATGTAGTAATCTGGGGAGCAGGTGCTAAGGCCCATCAGATATTTGGAAGCTATTTATTAAATTGTTTAAATGTAAAACATATTGTTGATTCAGGCACATATAAACATGGATTATTTATTCCTGGAGCTGTAATTCCTATAGAAGCACCATCAAAAGAAATATTTGCTAATGCAGATGTTGTAATAATATTTGCGATATCTTTTGAGCAAGAAATCACTAGACAACTTCGAGACGAATTCTGCTATAAAAAAGAAATACTAAGTTTATCAAAATATGCTGAAAATTAGTTAAAAGAGATAATATTGAAATATTTAAACTTTTCAAGTCATAATATTTCCCAAATCGGTCTTGGTACAGTAAGATTCGGTACTGTTATAGAGGAACAGTTGTCTTTTGAAATATTGGATGCATTTATTGAGGGCGACGGAAATCTTATTGATACAGCTCGTGGGTACTTTCAAGAGAGGGAAGGTGGTTATGGTAAAAGTGAAAAAACAATAGGTAAATGGATAAAGCAGTTTAATAAGCGTGAAAAAATCTTTCTTGTTACAAAAGGAGGATTAAAAGCGCATGGAAGATGTTGGAGATTTGATCTAAGTAGAGCCAATTTAGTTAAGGAAGCGAAAGAAAGCTTAGAAGCCCTAAATACAGAGCATATTGATTGCTATTTATTGCATTGTGATGAACTAGAGAAATCTGTTGAAGAAATTATAGATACAGCACAAGAAATAAAAGAAATAACAAAGGCAAAATACATAGGTGTTTCAAATTGGAAGTTAGAAAGAATTAAAAATGCAAATACTTATGCAAAAAAAAATCATTTGGCAGAATTTAAAGTAATAAGCTGTTATTGGTCTATAGCAGACTATACACAAGATATTTATGACAGTGACTTTAATACATATATGAATAAACCATTATATAATTATGCTAAAGAACAAAACTGTGTGGTAATGGCTTATGCATCACAGGCAAAAGGCTTTTTCCAAAAGGCAATTGAAAAAGGCATTAATAGCCTTTCTCCTCTTATTAAAAGAAGATTTTTGACACCACGCAATGTCCAAAAGATAAGTTTAATTAAAGACTACTGTGATGCTAAAAAAACTAGTGTAACGTCAGTAGTAACATCGTATATTACGTCACAACGATTGAATACAATAGCACTTGTTGGGCCTTCATCTGTAGCACAAATAGATGATATAATGTGCAACTGTGATTATTATTTGCCAAAAGAAATTAAGGAGAGGTTATCGTGTCATTGGGAGAGAGGAATATTAAAATAGCTATGGTTTCTTGTGAACCTTCAATAATATCTTTTGGTTTTCGGGGCATCGTTTCTGTTGCTAGAGCAATTGTACCATCGACACAGGTATTTTTTTTGCCTTTTGATAATTTTTATAGTATGTTGAATATCGTGCATCCTCCATCAAGAACAAATGATAGTGGAAAACTTGATGATAGATGTTATTATTACATTGCTGATGTATTATCAAAGTATGATTTAGTATGTTTTTCATTATTGTCGTCAACAAATTTTTATACAAAACATATAGTACAAAGATTGAGGGAGATAACAAACCAACAGGTGTATGTGATGGGGGGGGGCGTGCATTGTATACTTAATCCTGAGGATTCAATAAAATACTTTGACGCAATATGTGTGGGAGAGGGTGAAATTTGTTTTGAAAAATTTCTTAAAGCCTTTATTAATGGGAAAGAGTATGTACAAACTGAGAACATGTGGTTTAACTTTAAAGGTAAGATTGTGAGAAACAGGAGAATGGAATTATTAAAAAATGATTTCTTATCTACTCTTAGACACAGATATATAGGAATGGATTGTTTTGTGTTTGATTTTTTTAAAAGGAAGTTTTGTAGATTTTCTAAATATATTTATACGAAGCATTTTGGATTGTCTTATAGGACAATTTGGACACTTGGCTGTCCGTATTCGTGTTCATATTGCGAAAACGATGAGTTTTTACACCTTGATAGAAATTATGCAAAAATACGTTATCCCTCCAGTCAGTTTATAATTAATGAAATTAAGGAAGCACAGAAAATACATCCGTACATTACAAACATTGCATTTTATGATGATAATCTTATTGCCATAGATTTGGAATCTCTAAGGATTTTTTCTGATCAGTACAAAAAAGAAATCAATCTGCCATTTACTGTATATGGTGTACATCCAAATACCATTGATGAAAAAAAACTTGAACTTTTAGCAGATGCAGGATGCAATAGGGTTAGAATGGGAATACAAAGTGCTAATGAAAGAGTATTAACCCTATTTAATCGAAATACTGGTATTAATAAAATAAAGGATTCTGTTGCTATAATATCAAGGATGACTAAAAAATATAAAATGATTCCTCCTACTTACGATATAATTACTGATATCCCTTTTGAAACAAAACAAGAAATTATTGAAAGTTTAAAATTTATTAATGATCTTGATCGCCCATTTTTTTTAGCTATTTCAGGACTAAGGATATTTCCAAATACAAAGCTTGGTCAGTATTTTGAAAAAATACAATTATCAAAAGAGGCACTAAAATATATTAATTGTAGTTCATTCCAATTATTAAGACCTACATTGTCAAATTGCTTATGGTATGTAATTTCAGTGTTTAAAGTGCCTAAACCGGTATTAAAAATTTTTTTCAAACACATAAAAGATTACAACTCTTCACAAAAGTTGTATTCTCTTGCAATTTTTTTTCTTAGAATACTTTATTTAGCAAAACATTCGTTTGAGCATATAAAAAAAATGAATTTTTCTATAATAGGGGGAAAATGGACTTATTTTTTATGGAGGTTCAAAGTTGTCAGAAACAAGAAAAATTAGTATTTTAATTCCTTGCTACAACGAAGAAAGTAATATAGCAGCTTTGTATACCGCTGTAAAAGATATGCTTAATAAAGAATTGTCCTCTTATAATTATGAGATCATATTTATTGACAACTTTTCGACAGATACTACTCGTAGTTTAATTCGTGAAATATGTAACAGAGATAAGAACGTAAAGGCGATTTTCAATATACGAAACTTCGGGTCCGTAAACTCTTCATATTACGGACTCTGCCAAACAAGTGGGGAGTGTGCTATTTTGTTATATGCAGATTTTCAGGAACCAATTGAATTGATACCGATTTTTGTTAATGAATGGAAAAAGGGATATAAACTTGTTATAGGCATAAAACATAAAAGTAAAGAAAATCTAATAAAGCGATTAATGCGGACACTTTACTATAAGTTGCTAAAAAAAATGTCTGAAGATGTGGAGCAAATAGAGCATTTTGATGGGTTTGGATTATATGATAAATCCTTTATTGGCATATTGAAAACTTTACGGGATCCAAAGCCGTATATTAAAAGTATTGTTGCAGAATTTGGGGCTAATCAAAAACATATTTTTTATACTCAACAAAAAAGGAGAAATGGTAAGTCTCATATAAGCTGGTATAAATTATATGATGATGCTATGCTAACTTTTACAACTTACACAAAGATTGTACCACGTATTGCTGTAATAATTGGTTTTATTGTTTCTTTCTTTTCTTTTCTTTTGGGAGTAAGTTATTTAGCTATTAAGTTAATATATTGGGATTTATTTGAAATGGGGCAGGCCCCAGTGATAATAGGAATGTTTTTTTTAGGTTCATTACAACTTTTTTTTCTTGGTTTTCTTAGCGAATATGTCATATCAATCAATTCCCGTGTAATGAACCAGCCACTTGTTATTGAGGAAGAAAGAATCAATTTCAATTAAAATTAATTTGGAGGAACCAATGATAAGTTCGAAAATACTATTTTTTTTTGATATATTAAAGAGAGCATATGCTTTTACTTCTCGATATAGAGCTGTAAATATAGCTATTATTTGTTCATTGTCTTTTTTATATTTACTGCCCTTAGCTATGAAGAATATAACTGATCCAGATTTTTGGGCTGATGAAATTGGTACATTTTGGGCTGCAAAAGGAATATGGCAGTATGGCCCCCCTTTATCTGCAGAAGGTAATTTATGGGATGTTTTTTACGTTAACTATATTCAAGACATAACACCTGTAGGTTTTCATGTGTTATTACGCATTTTTTTATTATTAGGTTCTTCTCCTATTGTATTGCGAACTCTTCCATTTATATTTTTAGTGCTTTCTATATTTTTGTTAACAAGAATTTGTTATATATGGTATCCCAAAAAGATTTTAAACTGGTTGGGAGGATTTGTTTTACTTTGGGGATCTTTACAAAAATTCTATGCTTTTGAATTAAGGCCTTATAGTATGGAGATGTTTTCTGTATTAGTGGCATTATATATTTCTTATAGAAGAGATTTAATTTTTAATAATAAAAAAATAGCGTTTATATATAGTGTATTTCTTTCTATATGTTTACTCTCACGATATAGTGCTGTGATTTCTATCGCTCCATTGTTTTTTTTGTTGTTCTTTGACATAATAGCGAAAAGGCAAAGTATAAATAGACATTCTCTAGGAAGTATAGTTTTATTTGGGATACCTCTTTTTATTACAGCATTATACAATGTAATAATAGTACTACATCAAGTTCCCTCACTAACTACACCTTATGCATTAGAATTTACATTCAAAGGAGGTGGGTTAGATTCTATTTTACTTGGTCACAAGGAAATTCTTCTTTTCCCGCTAATACTACTAACTATTCTGTTTATTTTTCTTCGAAATACAGAAAGATTTAAAAGATATAATACATTTGTAATATATGCTCTTTGTCAGAATGGAATTTTTATTATCCTATCTTTATTGGGTAAATATCCATGGGGATTAAATTCACGTTTTGATATTGCTACTAATACAATTTTTATAGTATCAATAATACCTCTGTTGTTTATTTTGTTAGAGTATTTTTCTAAACAGTATATAATAAAATTATGTATAGTACTTGTTTTGTTGATAGTTCCTTTTTTAGCAACTTTTAATTATATCCGTATTCCAGGAGATTCTTTTGCTTCTTGCCGTGCTGATAAACCGATAAGAGGAGATACTACATATTATAATTACATAGCGTCTGATATTAAACCGACCTCAAAGATTCTTGCTAATTTTTGGGCGTCATCTACTCTACGGTACCTTTTTGAATATGGGAGATTGCGAGGTGTTTCAGATTATCCTGATAATTTATTTTTCTTTGATTTTGATGGGAATATCTATCCTTCACGTAAATTAACAACAATATATCTACCTCAACATGGATTTAAATTCAAGGGCGATATTATTGGAACAGTTGCCCATAACCTTGATGATTTTGATTACGTTATTCTAGACTATCATTGTGACATAGATAGAATACGAGTTTGGAACAACAAAATAAATTTATGGCAAGATATTACTAGGAAGGGTTCATCTGTTATGTTTAAAAAAGAAAACTAGATAAATAATTTAACTTTAGGTTCTTTTGAATGAACACGCAATGAGATCGTCGCTTGGGCAATATAGAAAGCACGGAAATATTTGGGATATTCCGCTGTATTTGATTGGTAGTTTTAAAGAAATTATAGCGTTAAAATAAAAAATAATGAATACAACTGCACAGAATTTTCTTTTTTTGATATTCCGCTCTACGAGTGCAAATACATATACGAAAAACAAGGCAGGGTAGTAAAAGGATTTATATCTTTGCCTCACTTCCATCCTTCCATTTGCTTTATTTTACTTATATTCCTCTAACTTGCAAACGCCTCTTCTTTTGGAGGAAAGATCAAGATTATCAAATACACTGCACATACGTAAATGGTATATACTAAGAGACGGTTATTATGGTGTTTATTTAATTTGTTATAATAATTGTATGAAAAATATAGTCATACCTGATAAATATAAGTCTATAGTTGATAAAATTACAGTTACAGCAAATGAATATAATTTTGATGTATATATAGTAGGCGGATTTGTAAGAGATATTATTTTAAATAGACAATCAAAAGACTTAGATATAATGGTATGTCTAAAAAATAATGATAATGACGAAAATAAAAGGTTTGCAGGCATAAACTTCTCTAAAATTTTATCTAAAAAATATAATTTGAGTAGTCCTGTTATTTTTGAAAGATTTGGCACTGCTAAATTGATAGTCGATAATGAAGAAGTTGAATTTGTAATGCCCAGGAAAGAATGTTATAATTTAAATTCTAGAAATCCAGATACTCAAGTTACATCCTTGCAACAAGATGCTTTAAGAAGAGACTTTACTATAAATGCTTTGTTTTTAAAGCTCAACGATAATACTATCTTAGATTTTACTTCCAATGGTCTTAGTGATATTGAAAAAAAAATTATTAGGGTAGCAGATACCCAAAATTCAAAAATAATTTTTGAGCAAGATCCTCTAAGAATTTTAAGAGCTATTAGGCAACATTTACAATTAGGGTTTACCATAGAGCAAGACACATATAATTCAATGAAGCTTTCATCAAAACGTATAAATATTGTGTCTTATGAGCGTATAAGAGATGAAATAAATAAAATTTTAGTAGAAAATGAACCTTCAAAAGCATTTTTGATGATGGATGATGTTGGTTTGTTAGAAGAGATTTTGCCTGAAATATCAAATCTAAAAAATATTAAACAGCCTGGCAGGTATCACATAGACGATGTCTTTATACATTCTTTAAAAGTTTTAGATAGGACAAAAAATGATGTCGTTATAAGGATGTCTGCTCTTTTGCATGATACAGGAAAACGCGTAACTTTTAAAAATGAAAATAATAAAATTTCTTTTCATAATCATGATGTTGAAAGTTCTAAGATTGCAGAAATTGTTTTAAAAAGGTTTAAATATTCTAAAGATTTTACACAGAAGGTAAGCTCTATTATTAGAAATCATATGTATCCTAAAAGCTATTCTAGCGTCTGGTCAGATACTGATATACGTAGATTTGTTAAAAGGTGTGGCAAAGAAGTGGACTTAATAATAGAACTTTCTAAAGCAGATTTTGGCAGGTATAGTAATGTCAAAAATATTGAAGAATTGCTTTCTAGAGTCAAAGATTTGGAGTCAAAAAAGATGCTTTACACAAAGCACAATTTGATACCTGGCAGAGAAATAATGAAAATATTTAACAAGCCTCAAGGGAAGTGGATACAAGATATTAAAGATAAAATTGAAGCAATGCAAATCGAAAATCCTAGTATTACTAAAGAAGATATTATTAAAAACATAAAAGCTAAGTGTCTCTAGATATTCTTAGATTGTAAGGGGCCAAAATATGGCTGAAGACAAAAAACAAGAACAAAGTCCTCAAGGAAATAATACTGATGAGCTTGATCCTAATAAGATTAGGGCAGAAGAAAAAATTGAGCGTAACCATGATATTGAGGGATTGCTTATAGGGGGAGCTGTAGGGTTAATTGTTGGAATGATAATTTCGTTCAATGCTATTTTTGCAATGCAAATCGGGATGTTCTTAGGCCTTGTAGTTGGTGTAAAAATTAAAAAAAAATAATTTACTTAAAGGGTCTGTCTAAAAACTTATAGTTCGTTATATATTGTTGTGAATTTGACAATACAAGTTATTGTGTGATAAGCACCAGTTTTGTAACACAGGAGTGTTTAACGCTGCAGTGCCTAAAAAAGCGCTGCAAGGATATACATTAGGGTTTTTTAGACAGACCCTAAAATATTCAAGGAGGAGTTATGCAGGAAGATAATTCCAATAAAAGAAGTGTAATTGAAAGTTTAAATAAACAAATCGACTCTATAAACCAAGAAATTCAGAAATTGTCTAATTCAAATACTGTAAAGCTACAAAATCTTCTACATGAATTTAAAGAAGAGTTGAATTTAACTTCTAAAGAAGATGGAGAAATTATTGTTGATAAGGAAAGTCAAGATATTTCTATCAAAGATAAAAGTACAGTAGATTCAGATGTCAATACTGTAAATATTAACAAAGACACAAATCAAAATCCTCCATCTGTACAAAGTTCAGTTGATAGTAACCGAGACTCTATATTAAGAGACATACGCTATAAACTTAAAAATTTAGATGACATAATAAAAAAGGAAAGAGAATCTCAGACTAAAAATGAAGCAGAAATGCAAGACAATATGTCTGATGAGGTTAAAGATAGTACCCATCAAAATATTTCTAATACTGAGAAAGAACATGATACCACAGAAAAGGATGAAGAACTACCTTGTGATATTAGAACGCAAGATAATTCTGCTTCAAATGAAGAAAAATTAAATGTTAATGGCGGTACAAGTATAAAAGAAGGAGATAACACTGTTACTATTGGTAAATTTGATGAACTTATTAAAAGTGAACCTGCTAATTTTAAGCATTATATGGAAAGAGCAAGTCTTTATATCAAAAGGAACAATTATGATAAAGCAGAAGCTGACTATAAAAAAGCTCAGGAACTTACTCAATCAAAAGATATTTCTGTTTTGCTTGCTTTAGCAGATCTTTATACTTTAAATGGCGATTCCAAAAAAGTTTTACCATTATACGATCAAGCTTTGGAGATAAGTCCATCTAATGTAGATGTTTTACAGGGAAGAGCTGCGTATTATTTAAATCTAAACAAAGATGATGAGTTTTTAGAAAATATTGAAAAAGCAATATCTTTAGATGAAAACAATGCAAAAAGTTATGCCATAAGAGCAGAATATAATGCTTCAAAAGAATATTATCGTAAAGCCCTTGATGATGTAAATAAAGTTATACAACTTCGGCCTGATAATATAAGCACTAAATATTTTAAAGGAGTAATGCTTTATAATCTTGAAAAATATGATGAATGTTATGATTATATGAAACAAACCTTAGAGCTTAAAATTAGCGAAAGTGAAAATGAAATTTATAAATACATTGGGATTTGTAGTTTTAAATTAAATAAGTTTGAAGAGGCTCAAAGGTATTTAAAAAAAGCTGTTGATGTCGGTGTTAGAGATGAAATTACTTTTTATTATAGATCTCAGACTGAATATGAAATTGGTAATTTTGATGCAGCTCTTAGAGATGTTTCAAAAATTATAGATATGAATTCTAAAGAATATAAATATTATTTGCTTAGAGCCAGAGTTTGTGATAAAGAAGGATTTTTTGATCAAGCAGGTAAGGATTACGAAAAAGCTTATAAGTTGGAATCAAGTTTAAATATACTTGTTGAAAAAGCTGAATTTTTAATAAAACATGAAAAATACAAACAGGCTTTACAAGACTATACGTTAGCTATAAGTTTAGATACTACAAAAGCAGATTTTTATAAACAACGTTCCTATGTGTATGAGAAATTAGGTAAGTCTGCTAAAGCAAAAGAAGATATGGAAAAAGCTTTGTCTATAAATCCATCGCTTATGAGAAATATAGAATCTTTGTCTAAACAGGAACCAGAAAATAATAAAACCCAGGAATCAACAACGAATCTAACTCAGGAGACACAAGCAAGAGGACCACAAGCATCAGTTTCGGCTTCTCAGAAAGAAGAAGCCTTGATGCAAAAATCAGAACCACTTGTTGAGTCTAGTTCTGAGCAACTTAGAGAGGCAAGCCATAATACAAGTCAGATACTGGATTCAAAAACTGGACCAGAAAAGGTTTTCAAGTCGGATGTAATTTCACAACAGACATCCCAAGAACAACTACAAGTTTCAGATGTAACAAAAGTTGAACAGGGAGATGTTCAAAAGAAAGATTCTTGTGTAGATGTACAAACACCAATAGATCAGGAAAAAGTAGAATCAATTCAAGAGCCAGAGTCTCTTCAAATACAACAACAAAATCAGAGTCAAGTTGTGGAACCTGAACCAATTTCAGAGGCGAATTCTCATGAATCAGTGGTTTCAACACCAACAGGGTCAAATGTAGATATTCTTTTTAATAGAGCTAATATTAACTATAAAAATAAAAAATTTGATATGGCTTTAAAAGATATAGAAGGTATTTTTGCACAAGATCAAGAGTATGTAAAGGCATATAATCTTAGAGCTGAGATTTATCATCAACTACAAGATACTGATAAAGAACTACAAGATTTAAATATGTCAATAAAGTTTGTCCCTAATTTATTTTTGTCTTATCTTAGGAGAGCAGAAATTTATGTATTGCAGGGCAAAGAAGATTTAGCTTTCTCTGATTTTTCTAAGATAATAGAATTAAATCCTAAAAATGGTGGCGGGTATCTTGGACTTGCAAGAATTTATGCAAAGCGAGGGCAAAAGGATAAAGCTTTAGAAAATTATAATAATGCAAAAAAGTACGATTTAAAGTCTATAAAAATTATAGAACAAGAAATACAAGCTTTATCTTAAAAGTTTTATATCTAATATATTAAAGTTTAGTATTGACATAAAGATAAAAAACTAATAAAATTTATAGCTTGGACATTTTAAATATTCTTTTTATTCAAACATATAAATAGTAGAGGGTAGTTTGTATGAATGAAGAATTATTGAAAAAATTTGTTGCAGAAATTGAACACAAATACGATATTGAAGAATCTAACGTAAAGTCCCACAATAAGAATCTAAAACCTAGTCAATCTGAGCTCAATGAAAAATTGCGTTCAAATCTTTTGGCTTATAATTTTAACTGTTTTATGGATGACTTTAATTAATTTTAAGCACTACCCAATAGTTTAGATTTGTGCAAACTATAGGTAGGATTGTGTCCTAAAATTTTGTTAGTGTATTTTGTATATTTTATGCATTTGTACCATAATATGTACGTTTGGTATAAATTTTTTTGCAAATGTATAAAACAAATGCAAATTTTGTATCATAGGCTTATTTTTATCTAAAGATGGTTGCAGTATCAATGATATATCGTTGGTTAGAGGCTTTACTATTTTTACAGTTTGTTTTATTTCTTTAAGTGTTGTATTTTTTGTTATTACACATTTTATAAAAGCGTCATCGATTTTGTTAGAAATTATAATTTTTAAAAATTTTTTATGTTCTTCCCAGAAGCTTTTTTTACATTCTGAGGGAAGCTTAAAATCCATGGCAACTATATCACAAAACCTTATAACCTGTTTTAAACTTCTATATAATGTACCATTTGTTTCAATATAGGTATTAAAACCCTTCATTTTAAGTTTAGGTAATAATTCTTTTAAAAAGTCAGTATATAATAAAGGTTCTCCACCAGTAAAAGCTATAGAAGGTTTAGTACTAGTAAAATTCTTTTTGTGTTTTTTATATAAGATTTCAATTTTTTCTATAACTTCTTTGGTAGTTAAATACTTTGCTTTTTTTGATACTATTATAGAATAATTTGTGTCGCAGTAACTGCATTTAATATTACATCCAGCAAATCTTACAAAAATTTGAGGAAGTCCTGTATATAAGGCTTCTCCTTGAAAAGAGAAAAATATTTCATAAAAAGGAGCTTGTAAATTATTTAATGGCAGGATCATTTATTTTTGCCTCTTTGAATCCTTTTGCTCTTAATTTGCAAGAATCACATTGCATGCATGGCTTATCAAATCCATTGTAACAGGTCCAAGTGTCTTTATAAGGTACATTTAATTTTGTTCCTAATTTGATTATTTGAGCTTTATTTAGTTTTAAAATAGGAGCTTGAATAGTTATTTTTGTTTTTAAAGTTTTTAGAACATTATTATATGCTTCTATAAATTTTGGAGTGCAATCAGGATAATTAGAAAAATCTACAGCATTAACACCGATGAGTATGCTTTTAGCATTAATTGATTGTGCAAAAGATAATGCGTAAGAAAGAAATAAAGTGTTTCTGCCAGGTACATAAGTGAGAGGTATATTTTTAGGTAGTCGTTTATGTATGGGAATCTTTTTATTACTGTTAGTTAATGCATCATTTGACCAAGGTAATGTTATTTTTGTAAGAGAGTAACTAACATCTGCTGAGTTTGCAATTTTTATTGCGGACTTCAACTCTTTTTTATGCTTTTGTCCATAGTCAAATATTAAACAATTACATTCATATTTTTTTGACAATGCATAATATAGTACCGTTGTGGAATCTAACCCTCCAGAAAGTAAAACTATAGCTTTTGACGTTGTTTTCATAATGGTTTCCTTTAAAAATTGCAATTTATTTAATTTTCATTATAATTTTGTATATAAAGAGTTTACGATAACACTAATACTATTATACGATAAAGATAATATGTAGAGCAAATATTGTAGAGGAGTAATTCACATTATTTAAGCCCATAAACTTATTGTTTTGTCAAAAAAGTATAAATCTTTAGATATATTGTTTCTTTATTATTTAAATGCTATATCGTTATTAGTTACTACTGTTTGTTGCAAAAATCTATAATGCCTTTTCGTTTTTATAAGTTTTTGCTAAAATGCTGAAAATAAACTAAAACTAAAAATATGTCGGAGATAACCATGGAAAACAACCAACAAAAACAACTAGTACTTTTAAAAGCTAAGTCAGCCAAAGAAGCTTCAAAAAAACTTGCAATAATGAACACTGAACAAAAAAACAACATTCTTTTAGCTATGGCTTTTGCGATAGAGAAGAATATTAAAGAGATTTTGTTTCATAATGAAATAGATGTACAAGCAGCTAAAGAGGCAGGCATAAACAACACTTTAATAGATAGACTTACGTTAAATGAAAAGCGTATAAATGAAATGGCAAAAAGTATCAAAGATATAGTGCTATTACAAGATCCTATAGGTAGTCTAGTTGAAGAAATATCTACTTCAGCAAATAATATAGATGTAAAAAAAATAAGAGTCTCATTAGGTGTAGTAGCTATGATTTATGAAGCTCGTCCTAATGTAACTGTAGACGCTACTGCTTTGTGTTTAAAAGCTGGAAATAGCATAATTTTAAAAGGCGGCTCTGAAGCAATAAATTCTAACAGCATTCTTATAAAGATTATATCTGAAGCTGCTGTAAGTATAGGTATGCCTGAAGGGGCAATTCAGTTTATTGATACAACAGATAGATCTGCTGTACAAGAACTTATCCATTTAGATAATTTAATAGATTTGCTAATCCCTAGAGGCAGTAATGATTTAATTCAGTTTATAAAAGCTCATTCTTTGATTCCTGTCTTATCGCATGGAACAGGTTTGTGTCATACATATATAGATGAAAGTGCAGATATAGATATGGCGATTAGAATAGCATTAAACGCAAAATGTCAAAGGCCTTTTGTGTGCAATTCAATAGAAACTCTTCTTGTACATAAAAATATAGCTGAAAAAGTATTACCTGAATTATGTAAGTTGTATACCGAAGCAGGTGTTGAAATAAGAGGTTGTTCCATTACCAAAAATATAATCCCTTCTGTAAAAGATGCTCAGAAAGAAGATTGGAGTACAGAATATCTTGATTTAAAAATATCTATCAAAATAGTAAATTCTTTAGAGGAAGCAATAGAACACATAAATGAATATGGATCTAAGCATTCTGAAGCTATAATAACTAGCGATAGAGAAAAGGCAAACAAATTTATTGCTGAGATAGACGCTGCTGCTGTTTTTGTAAACGCATCTACTAGACTTCACGATGGGGGAGTTTTGGGATTAGGGTGTGAAATTGGAATTTCAACACAGAAACTTCACGCTAGAGGCGCTATGGGACTTAAAGAACTAACAACTACAAAATATGTTGTACAAGGCAGTGGCGCAATAAGAAATTAAAAGGGTAAATCTAAGAGGTTGTATGAAACTCGGCATTGTAGGACTTCCAAATGTAGGGAAATCAACATTATTTAACGCTATAACAAAAGCTGGCGCAGAGGTAGAAAACTATCCTTTTTGTACTATAGAGCCAAATATAGGAGTTGTAACTGTTCCGGATAAAAGATTGACTTTTTTATTGAATCTCTATAATGCAAAAAAAGTAGTGCCCGCTGCAGTGGAATTTGTTGATATTGCAGGCCTTGTAAAAGGTGCTTCAAATGGAGAGGGTTTAGGCAACCAGTTTTTAGCCCATATAAGAGAAACCTCTGCTATTGTGCATGTGGTGAGGTGTTTTGAAAATAAAGATATAACACACGTTATGGGAGAAGTTGACCCTTTAAGAGATATAGAAATTATAGAAATGGAACTTATATTTGCAGATATGGATACAATTTCTAAAAGAATTGAAAGATTTCAAAAAGCAACAAGGCTTAACGACAAAAAAATACTTTCCCAAAGAGAGCTTGCAATAATAGTAAAAGCTCATTTAGATAAAGGGCAACCAGTAAGAACTCTTAAATTAAACGATGAAGAAAAAATAAATATAAAAGAGTTTTTTTTAATAACGGCAAAACCTGTATTATATGTATGTAATGTTGAAGAAAACAGTTTGCCTTCTTTGGAAAACAAATATACGGAATTGGTAAAAGGAAGAGCAAAAAAGGAAGGGACACAAGCAATTTCTATATGTGCAAAAATAGAGGCAGAACTCTCAGAGTTGTCTGAAAGTGACCAAGAAACTTTCTTAAAAGATTTAGGGTTAAAAGAGACAGGGTTAAACAGGCTAATTAAAGCAGGATATGATCTTTTAGGGTTTGCAACATTTTTGACAGCAGGGCAAATAGAAGTAAGAGCCTGGACAATAAAAAAAGGTTTTTTAGCGCCTCAAGCTGCTGGAGTGATACATTCTGACTTTGAAAGAGGTTTCATTCGTGCAGAGGTAATGAGTTTTGATGATTTGTTTAGGCTTGGCAACCAGAAAGCTGTAAAAGATGCCGGCCTCATTAGAAGTGAAGGCAAAGAATATGTTGTTAAAGATGGAGATATTATAGAGTTTCGTTTTAATGTTTAAGGGTTTTAGGCAGGCATAACCCTATATTAATTTTTGGAGACTAAATGGAAACTCCAGTTGCGATGTGGTTAATGTTCTGGGTTATTGTTATAGTTTGCTTATTTATAGATTTAATTGTTTCAAACAAAAATCAAGGGAGTATTAATACAAAAAAGGCAAGTATTGTAGTGAGCGTATGGATAGCTATTGCCATTATATTTGGTAGCATCATTTACATTTGGCTGGGACAATCAAAAGCTTTAGAATTTTTTACAGGATATATCGTCGAGTATTCTTTATCTATTGATAATATGTTTGTTTTTTTAATGATTTTTTCTTTTTTTAATATTCCAAAACAAAATCAGTTGAAAGTTTTAATTTATGGCATAATAGGAGCAGTTATCCTTAGATTTCTTTTTGTATTTGCTGGTATAGGATTAATAAATGCTTTTTCGTGGATAATATATTTATTCGGCATTATTTTAATTTATACGTCAGTAAAAATGATGATGCAAAAGAACAAAAAAATTGTTCCAGAAAATAATATTGCATATAAAATTTTAAGAAAAATAATTCCTTTAGATAACAATAATAAGACAAAAAGTTTTTTTGTAAAAAAAGATAAAGTTTTATATGCAACGCCAATGTTTGCAGCTGTAGTAGTAATAGAAATGAGTGATATAATATTTGCTGTAGATTCTATTCCTGCTGTTTTGTCTATTTCTGTTGACCCCTATATAGTTTATACTTCCAATATATTTGCAATAATAGGGCTTAGAGCCTTATATTTTCTTTTGTCTAATCTTGCAGAAAAATTTAAGTTCTTAAAGTTTGCTATAGCTATAATTCTTTTATTTGTTGGTTTTAAAATGATACTTTCGCACTTTATAGACATTCCGACACTATTATCGCTTTTGGTAATAATTACAATACTGTTGTCTTCAATTATAGCATCAAAGTACAGCAATACAAAGTTTGACTTTTGACTAATATAATGTAAATATGTAAAATATTAGATATTTTAGTTGCCTATTTGAGGCTAAATAAAGGAGATGTCGTAATGAAGAGCCAATTGTTGTTAACTAGTATTGTATGTGTTGGGTTTTTTTTGTGTTCTTGCAAAAAAGATAGTCCTGTAGTAGTTCAGGTTGGAAACGAAAAAATTACAGAAGCTAAATTAAACGAGAGATTAGCTGCAACCCCTGCAGAATATCAAAAATATGCATCAACCGCTATAGGTAAAAAGCAATTTATTGATGCAATATTAAAAGAAACTGTTGTTATAGAAGCTGCAAAAAAAGCAGGCGTTGAAAAACGAGAAGATTATAAAAACGCTTTATCCGCTTTCGAAACAGAACAAAAAAAGCAGTTATCAGATTATAAAAATGGTTTGCTCATAGAATCTTATATAAAAGAAATTCATGAAGTCATAGAGCCTAATGACGAAGAGATAAAGAAATATTATGACGATCACAGAGATTTATTTGATCAGCCTGTTGCATATACTGTAAGACATATACTTGTTGCAGATTTACAATCAGCACAAACTGCTATTGAAAGATTAAGCAATGGAGAATCTTTTGAAAAAGTAGCAAAAGAGGTTTCTCAAGATAGTGGTTCAGCTGCCAACGGTGGACTTATTGGTCCATTCAAAAAAGGAGATTTAGTTCCAGAATTTGAAGAGGCTGTTGTCAACTTAAAGACGAATGAGATGTCTGGTATAGTAGAAACTCCTTACGGATATCATATAGTGTTTAAAGTGTCAGAGCAAAAATTGCCAACTATTCCTTTTGACCAAGCAAAAGAAACTATTAAAAAAATGTTAGAAAAAGAAAAATTTGACAATTGGTTTAGTAAACAAAAAGAAAGTCTTAAAGTTAAAGTAAATTATGATTTACCTTTAGCTTCAACAGAAGAAGAAAAGTCTAAGTAGAACTAAGCAATAAAACTAGGAGCAAAGTATGAAGAAAATTTTAATAAGTTTTACAAGCTTTTTAATAGCTTCAACTGTTCTGGCAACATCACAAGTTGTTGATAAGACATTAGCTGTAGTAAATGGAGAACCTATTTTATCATCAGAATTTAATAGTTTGTTTGCACCTATTTATGAGCAATATGAGAAAGCAACACCAAAATCATCTCAAACTATTCAAAAAGAAAACGAGCTTAAAGATCTTGTATTAAATCAAAAAATAGATGATTTGCTTTTGAAACAGCAGGCAAAAAAACAAAATATTAAAGTTTCAAAAAAAGAAATTCAAGATGGACTTACAGAAATCAAAAAAAGGTTTTCTAGTGATGCAGAATTTAAATCTGAACTTAAAAAAGAAAATATGACAATTGCTGACTTTGAAAAGAAGCTCAATGATCAAATAGCAATTATGAAACTCGTTAAGCAAAATGTTGAGCCTAAAGTGAAGCCTCCTACAGATACCGAAGCAAAAGCTTTATATAACAAAATAGATGTAAAAATGAAAGGTGGTAGAACTAATCTTTCTACAGAAGATAACTTTTTAGTTGAAACTTTAGCCACAGCCTTAAAAAGAATGTCTGGTGAACAGTTAAGACTTAGACAAATTTTTATTAATTGCGCTAAAGGAGCAAGTCAAGCTGAAGTTAAAGTAGCGTTAGAAAAAGTTGCAACTGTAAAAAAAGAACTTCAAAAGAAAACTTTTTCAGATGTTGCAGCAGAATATTCTGAAGATCCGGTTTCTAAAGCGAGAAATGGTGATCTAGGATTAGTTGCAAAAGATGATTTGCCTTCTAATATAAGTAAAATTGTTTTCTCAATGAAAGTTGGTGATTACACAAAAGAACCTATAAAAACAGATACTGGATATCATTTTGTAAAAGTTGAAGAAAAACGTGCGAAGAGAGATATAAATTTTGATGATGTAAAAGGTGACATATTGGAATTACTATATCAATCAAATGCAAGAGTTGCATATAATGAATATATTAATTCTCTAAAGTCTAAAGCCAATATCAAAATTAATAAGACTTGGTAAAAAAATGCCAAAACCCCGCATAGCAGTTACTTTAGGAGATCCAGCGGGAATAAGCTACGAAATAGTTTGCAAGGCTGTAGATTCTTTAAAAGTACAAAGAGTCTGCAGCCCTGTTATTTTTGGGGATAAACAAATTTTTAATTGCTTATTAAAAAAGTATTGTAGAAATAAAAAAAACTTCGAGTTTACTGCAACATCAAATTTAGGAAACGTAAAATGTTCTATTCCAACAAAAAAGTCTGGGTTAATTGCAGTTTCTGCTATTAAAGAAGCTGTAAAATATTGTTTGAATAATAAAATAAAAGCGCTTGTTACGGCGCCAGTATCAAAAGAATCTTTAAAATTTGCTGGAATAACTTACCCTGGGCACACAGAACTACTTGCAAATCTCACAAATTCAAAGAAAATAGCTATGTTAATGGCTTGCAACAACATATTAGGAGTTACGGTTACAAGACATATTCCAATATCATATGTTTCTAAAAATTTAAAAACAAAAAATATTGTACAAACTATACTTTTAAGTATTGATTTTATTAAAAAAAATAAAAGAAATATAAAGATAGCATTATGTGGTCTTAATCCACATGCTGGAGATAATTCTATTTTAGGAAATGAAGAAAAAAAGATTATAATACCTGCGTACAAAAAATTAGTACAACTAGGTGTTGATATAACACCACCTATTCCAGCTGATTCTGCTTGGTTAAAAGCAAAACAAGGACAGTTTGATTTAATATGTACGATGTATCATGATCAGCTAATGATACCTCTAAAATGTATAGATGCTTCAAAAATAGTAAATATTACTGCAGGGTTACCTTTTATTCGTACATCTCCAGGTCATGGAACAGCATTTGATATAGCAGGCAAAAACGTAGCAAACCCAAGTGCCATGATAGAATCAATGATTTATGCTGCAAAATATTTATTTAAATAAACATGAAATTTTTAAATTTTTCTGATATTTTTTTAGACAAAGTGGTTGACATTGAAAATAAATCTTTCCTTAAACCCTGGACTAAGGAAATGTTTTTAGAGTCAAAAAATAATAATTGTGTTATATTTAAGGTCTTAATTGTAGATGAAATATTAATTGGCTATTATGTAATAAATCATTTTGAAAATGAAATGGAAATATTACGCATTGCAGTTTGTCACAAATTTAGAAATAAATCTTTTGGAAAGGCTATGCTTACTGATATATTAAGTGTAGCTTCCATTGAAAAAGTAAAATTTATATTTCTTGAAGTTAGAAAATCAAATATAATTGCATTAAAACTATATAAAATTTTTGGATTTAAAGAAATAGGAGTACGTAAAAAATATTATAAAACTGAAGATGCTTTAATATTAAAGCATTGTTTATAAGAGATTATCTGCAATGAAATGGAAAGTATCACTTTTAATTTTATGTTTTGCTTTAGTGTCATTAAATAAATTTTCTTTTGCAACAAAATATGATGCTTATAAAGCATTTTTGCAAGGGATGTATAGTTTAAAAACAAGGAGTATAATCGAAACCATAAATAAGCTAGAATATGTCACGGAGCTTGACAAAGATGCAATGCAAGCGCATGGCAATCTTGCATATCTTTATTTACGAGGGGAAAAACAAGACAAAGCTTTAGAAATAGCACAAGAGTTAGAAAAACTTGACGGGAATAATCCAAAAACCACTTCTTCATTAGCTGTTTTTTATATGATAGCAAACAAGCCTAAACTTGCTAAAGAATTTTGGGAAAAGACTCTTAAACTTGATCCAGAAAATGAAGTTGCAATAGCCTACATAGCGTCTTTATATCAATTTGATAATAAGTTGGAAAAATCTTTAGATTATTGGACAAAATTTTCTCAACAACAGTCAGACAATCCTTTAAGCTATTTGCAACTTGCTAATATACAAGAAAAATTAGGTCTACATCAAGAAGCGTTAAAATCATACGATAAAACTATAAAAATCAATCCAAATATTAGAAATGCCTTTCTATCTAAAGCTCATATTTACGAAAGTTTAGGACAAGTGAAACTAGCTATAAAAGAATATAAAAAATATATAGCGAATTTTCCTGATGATGTAAATGTACTTTCTCAGCTAGGAAAGTGTTATTATGATATGAAAAATTATTCTGATGCAAAAGATATTTTATTTAAAGCAAAAAAAATATCTTTTGACGATATAAAAACAAATTATTGGCTTGCAATGGTTTATGAAAAAACTAAACAAATTGATAAAGCTATTCCTGTATTTAAAATTGTTGTAAATAAAGATCAAAGAAATATTGCATTTTTAACAAGGCTTGGTCATTACTATGCTTTAAAACAAAATTATAAGCAAGCAGAAAAATACTTTTTAAAAGCTTTAACAATAGAACCGAATAATAAAAATATACTTTACTTAGCATCTTTAAATTATATAGATTGGGGCAAGTATAATGAAGCTATAGAATACCTTAACAAAATAATAAAAGAATCTCCTGATTTTGCAGATGCTTATTTTTATTTGGGAATTTCTTATGATAAGGACAAAAAGTTTTCTCGAGCAGAAAAGGCTCTTTTACAGGCAATAAAATTAAATCCACAACATTCACAAGCGCTTAATTATTTAGGATACAGTTATGCACAACAGGGTATTAAATTAGATGAATCAAAAGAATTCATTGCTAAATCTTTAGGTTTAGAGCCAAAAAATAGTAACTTTATGGATTCTTTAGGTTGGCTTTATTTTAAGTTGGAAAATTTCTATCTAGCAGAAAAAACATTTATTTATGCACTCAGTATTATGCAAACACCTCTTACATATACTCATTTAGGCGACACTTATCTTGCCTTAAAAAATTATACAAAAGCGTGGATTTCATATTCTTTATCTTATGACTCAAAACAAGATAAATTAATTAAAAACAAGTTACATTTTGTTCAATCACAAATGCCCAAAGAGGAACTGTACAAGTTAATGTTATTAAGAAGCAAAAGTAATTACGATAGACTTTTATCGTTTAAAACAGGATTCAGGGCAAAAATTAGCTCAAGAATTTTAAGTAAAAAGCTTTATTTATATATGTCGTATAGTAAGAGGGAAAATATAAAATTTGATTTCCCGTCTTTGTTTGTTATAGGTGGGATGTCTGTAACAATTGCAGGTAAGACTGTAAAAATTGATCCTGAAGCTGCAAAAAATGAAATACCTCAATTCTTGCTTGATATAATAGATCAATTCTGTATTATATTTAGTGAAGATTTTTATGCACACTTTTTAGATGTAAAACCTATAGAAAAAGGTAGTAATTTAATATATTCAAAAAACAATTCTAGTTTGACAATAAATTCCAATACTGCATTGATAGAAAGTTTATCGCAAAACAATATAGTAATAGAAATTTTAAAGTATAAAGTTTTTTTAGCATCAAAGGTGCCAGTAGAAATAAAAATATTTATACCTTCTTCAAATATAAAAGTAATATTGGAAGCTACAAAAATTTTTGAAATCAGGGAATAAGAAAGACTTAAGATTTTAGACAGGCTCTTAAATAAAACCTGATTAGACCAGTAAAAGGAGAGAAGAAAGGAAGTATTCATAAAACCTGCCTTGAGTATTAGTGTTCCCCCAAACCACCTTTTTTATGAGTGATTTTTCCTTTTTTTTGTTAAAGCGGTCAAGTCAAGTAAATAACACCCCATGCCCATCTCAATTTCAGGTTTTGCAATGTATTCTGTGTTGTTTGGCAGCAAAAGCTCGGATAATTCTTTATCGGCGAATAAGTTATACATAACCCAGCAGACCCAAAAGTCTTTGTTCAACAAAAGCAGCTTTTACATCTACTTTTAAGGTTTTAAGGAAGAAAATTTTTGAAGTCTTTATTGTGTATAGGCTTTATACTAAATAAAGGTTTTTAGTAAAACCTTATCTTGGAAATATTTTTGGAGTTCTTGAATTGATTATAGGAGGGATGGTTTTGTTATGTGTCACAAAGGTTTTCTTGATTATTTTTAACGAGGAGAAAGTTAAACTTAAATTTTCTTTTGTAATACTTGGTGGGTTGGACGGACGGATGTCTTTACATGTACAACAAAATAAAAAAGCAAGCAAGGAAAGAAGCAAGCAAGCAAGCAAGCAAGGTGAATTTTAAACACCTTGCTTCATGATTTAAAAGATACGCCCCTGCTTGATATTCTGTTGGTTGTTTGTCTAAAGAATAAAGAAAAAGAATAAATCTTTAGTT